>JBBSJY010000100.1:0-15534 GCA_038256845.1 Verrucomicrobiales bacterium
AGATTCAGTTTGGCGAGTTCCGCGTCGATGATGCGGTCGCACTCGATAATCTGGAGCTTTCGACGGACGCGGGCTTCCTCGGCGAGTTGTTCGAGGGTATCGATGTCGTAGAGGTAAACCTCCTCGATCTCGCCGACGGCGGGGTCGATGTCGCGGGGGACGGCGATGTCGATGAAGAAGAGCGGCCGGTATTTGCGGGCGCGTCGGGCTTTTTCCACATCGGCGCGGTGGACGATGGCGTGGGGCGCGCCGGTGGAGGAAATGACGACATCCACGCGTTCGAGCACGCTCTGCCAATCATCGAAGCGAACGGCGCTGCCGCCCATTTCACGGGCAAGTTCCCGGGCGCGGTCGAACGAGCGGTTGGCGACAAAAATGGAGCGCGCGCCGCGGGATACGAGGCTCTGGGCGGTGATCCGGCTCATCTCGCCCGCGCCCAGCACCATGACTTCCGAGTTCTTGAGGTGGCCGAAAATTTTCTCCGCGAGATCGACGGCGACATTGCCGATGGAGGTGGAGCCTTCCTGGATGGAGGTTTCGGTGCGGACCTTTTTGCCGACGCTGAAGGCGCGCTGGAAGAGCCGGTTGAGGACCGGTCCGGTGGCTCCGGCGGCATGGGCTGCGTGGTAGGATTGCTTGACCTGGCCGAAGATTTCCGTTTCTCCGAGGACCATCGAGTCGAGCCCGCTGACGACGCGGCAGAGGTGGCGGGCGGCGTCGTTTTTTTCCATCCGGTAGAAATGGGTGCGGGCGCCGGGAGCGAGGTTTTCCCGCTCGGTGAGGCGGGCCTCGAGGCGTTCGAGGGCTTCCGATGCTTGCGGTGCGGCGAGGTAGAACTCGGTGCGGTTGCAGGTGGAAATGACGACGCTTTCATCCACTTCGGCCAGTTTCGCCAGATCCGCGGCGGCCTCGCCGAGCTTGGGCGTGCCGACGGCGAAGCGCTCGCGGACCTCGACGGGAGCGGTGCGGTGATTGAGTCCGAGGCAAATGAGTTCCATCAGACGAATGCGAATACCGCCAGTGAGGCGATGAACCAGCCGACCGCGGCCAGTGACAAGCGTCGGCCGGTCACTCCCCGGACCATTTTCACCGTGAGGAGTCCGACGTATCCCAGCCACACCGCCAGCGCGGCGATGAGATGGCCCATGGCGCTCCCCGAGCGGGGCATGATGAATCCGGCGATGACGCCGATGGTGAGGAGAATCACGCCGAGCCAGAGCAGGCGCTCCAGCGAGACGAGCAGTTCACGGACGGGAGGGAGATTTTTGAAGAGTCCGCTTTTCAGGTGGTGGTCCTTCAATTGCTTGTCGAGCACGAGGAACATGACGCCCGCCACGGCGGCAAGGGCCAGCGCACCGTAGGCGAGGACGGAGGTGGCGGAATGGGTTTCCCCCCAGGCATTCGTGTGGGAAACGGGCTGCGGGTCGAGGCTCAGGACGCCGGGGATGAGCGCGATTGCTTGGAAAATAAAGACCAAAGGGGCGGTGAAGACCCCCAGCAGAGAGATCCGGTAGGTGGGACCGACGAGAAGATAGAACAGCGTGAGCGACCAGGCGAGAAAGGCCAGGATCTCCCCCGTGTCACGCAGCGGACAGGCGCCGCGGAGTTCTCCGCGGACGGAGAGGAAGCCGAGCTGGCAGATGAACACGCCGATCATCCACGCGACCGTCCACGGACTGCGGGTGCCCTTGTGGACCGACCAGATGCCCCATGCCGCGCCGATGGCGGCGAGGAGGGAGGAGGCGATGAGGAACCAGCGGTCCATGCCCCATCCATGGAGCCACGGTGTTTGCTGCGCAAGGCTAAGGTTTTTAGATGATCGCGGGGGATTTTCGGAAACGCGGATGGACGGGCAAGCGGTGCTGCGATAAACCTTTCCTCATGAAAAATTCAATCCGTATGGCCGCCGTGGCGATTCCCCTGCTTTTCGCCGCTTGCGAGAAAAACGAAACCGCCTCCGAGAAACTGGATTCGGGGACTGAAAAGATCACGGAGGGATTGAAAGATCTTTCCGAGTCCGTCGGTGCCCGCAGTGAGGAAATCTCCCGTGAAACCAAGGAGGCAAGCAGAGAGGCTTCGGAAATGGTGCGCGAAGGCGCGGAAAAGGCCCGCGAGCGCACGGAAGGCACCCGGGAGGCAATCGGCGAGGCAGTGGAGGAGACGGTGGAAGGCGCGAAGCGCAGGATCCACGAGGCGACCGGGGACTGATCGGCGTCGTGTGATTTCGGCGCTCCATGATCATTCCAGGATCTCGGCCCGCAGGCGCGCGAAGAGCTGCCTGGTCCCGGCCGGGATCGGAACATCGGCACGGATGACGCAGCGTTCGGTCAGGCCGTCGCTCGGCAGCTCGGCAACACCGCATCATAGCGGATCACGATGCCATCGGTCCGGTTGATCAGGCGATAGCCGCGCCAGTCCACGGCGACTTCTTCGGGCAGGCCGTTGCGCTCGAATGTCCACGAGCGGTGGTCGCCGTAGAGCGTGATGTCCGCCAGCTTGGCATCGGTGCCGCCGGGATGTTTGTCTCGTTGGCGGCGGTGAGGATGAAAGCGTCCTCGGCGAGGTGATAGACGGTGCCCAGCGTCAGGGAGTTTGCCTGGCCGAAGTCCCAGACCTTGCCGCGGAATTGGATTCCGCCGCCCCATACCTTGTGGAGCGTCCCGTTGGCGGGGTTGTGGGCGGCCCACAAATCCGGCCGCAGCGCGAGGACCAGCATCCGGGTTTTGTTTTCAAGGACCATCCGGAATGCCCACGGATCGCGCCCGCGGGCCGGGGAATCCGCCTGCGCGGGCAGGGGCGCGGCAAGGATGGTGGCAGCCAGTGCGACCGTCGCCGCGCGGCGCATGCGGTGTTTCGGGTTCATTCCGGGGAAGCTGGGTTTTGTGGATTTTTTGTGGATTATTTCCACCTCTACGGAACGCTCACGGGATTTATGATGACGATTCTGTCAATTTGGTCAGTAAGCTCCCTTGGACCAAATGCCGCTTGTGAATGCGGAACGGACAGACAAACCTGTCAGGCGAAAAGATGCACGTTCCCACGGTCATTTCGAGAAAGCGCGATGGCGAGGAGCTATCCTCGGGTGAAATCAGGAAACTGATCGAGGGCTACACGGCGGGCGAAGTGCCGGACTACCAGATGGCGGCCTTCGCGATGGCGGTGTTTTTCAGTGGGATGACCGCCGCCGAGACCGCCGCCCTGACGCGTGCGATGATGGAAAGCGGCGACACCTTTTCCTATCCGGGTGACCGGCCGGTGGTGGTGGACAAACACTCGACCGGAGGCATCGGCGACAAGGTCTCGCTGGTGCTCGCGCCGCTGGTCGCTTGCGCCGGCTGCTGGGTGCCGATGATTTCCGGCCGCGGGCTCGGAATCACCGGCGGGACGCTCGACAAATTGGAATCGATTCCCGGCTTCAACGTCCGCCTGACGCTGGAGAGCGCGGTGGCCCAGTTGCAACGGATCGGCGTGGTGATGATGGGCCAAACCGACCGGTTCTGTCCCGCCGACAAGAAGCTGTATTCCCTGCGGGACGTGACCGGCACCGTTCCTTCAATTCCTCTGATCACGGCTTCGATCATGTCGAAGAAACTCGCCGAATCGCTCGACCGGCTGGTGCTCGATGTGAAATTCGGCAGCGGCGCATTCATGCGAACGCGGGCCGATGCGGAAGTGCTGGCCGAAAGCATGATGTCGGTGGGGCGGGAAATGGATGTCGAAGTGACGGCACGGATTCATCCCATGAGCGAGCCGACCGGACGAACCGTCGGGAACGCGCTGGAAGTGATCGAGGCACTTGAATGCCTGGGTGGCGGCGGTCCCGAAGATTTGCGCCGCCTGGTGCTGGATCTATCGGAAAGCATTGCCGGTGTTCCGCGGCAGGATCTGGAAGGACACCTTTCTTCGGGCCGGGCACGGGAGCGGTTCGACCGCATGGTCGCCGCGCAGGGAGGGAATCCGGCGGACCTGGACCGCCTGGCGGAAATCCATCACGCCCCGGTGATACGGGAATTGATTTCCCCCGCACCAGGAGTGATATCGAGGGTGGACGCCGGACTGATCGGCCAGGCTGCCCTGCAGCTCGGAGCCGGCCGCGCGCGGTCGAACGACGGTGTGGATGTCGCGGTCGGGTTCGACCGCCTCGTGAAATGCGGGGATACCATCAAGGCAGGCGAAGCCATTTGCCGCATCCACGCCCGCACTGCGGTGGATTTTGATATGGCGGAAGCGATGGTCGAAAAGGCCGTGCGGGTGGACTCGTGATTCCCTCCGAGGATCGTCAGGCGACCGAAGGGCGTTTCGCGAGACAGGTGATATCATATCGGGGCCCAAGGTCGCATGATTCAATCGGTCTCCGACTATCATTCCTTCCATCTGAGAAAATCGGAAGAAGTGGCAGTCGGCCGGAATTCAAGTGCTTCCAGAACTCCCGCATGCCGCCCGCCACGGCGCCGCTTTCATAAACCACCGGCTGCCCATCCTGATAGATATCTGAGAACGGTCCTTCCGTGCGGCTTCGGAGTTTGGCCGGGGAGCGTCCGGACTCCCGGAGGGAAGTGGCGGGAGATCAGTGATCGAAGAACGCCTCGCGGATGAGCGGCATTTGGGTTTCGGAGTTCCAGTAGGCGAACATCGCCTTCCAATCCCAGAGCGTCCACGGGATGCCACGGGCTTCCGCCGCGAGTCGAACGTCTTTCGAATAACGGATGCGGTCCTCGCGTTGGGCGAAACGGATCGAGCCGAATTCCCCCAGATGGACGGGCCGGCCGAAATGGTCGGACCAATCACGGGCGGAATCGAGAAGTCGCAGGACGATCTCGGCTGAAGACGGGTTTTTATCTGGGGAAAGGGTGTTGTAGTTTTCGACAAACGAGCGGAGGCCGGCGTTATCCTTCAGCTCGTCGGGCAGTGTGAGCGGACTGTCGGGCGGGCCCGGATAGCGGACGCCTTTGAGGCTGCCGAGATTTGACCAGCCGGCTTGCTGATGGGTGAAATAGAACGGCTCGTAGCAATGGATGGTGACGACGAGGCGGTCGTCCGCATCGGGCAAAAGAAGTTTGTCGAGCTCCTCGACTTTGCCCCAATCGCCGGGACTGACGAAAATGATGCGATCCGGGTCGATCCTCCGGATGGCGGCGATGGCGTCCGCTTGGATCGGGTTGAGAACTTCGGTTGTCAGCTTGTTGTTAGGCTCATTGAGAAGCTCCAGATAAAGCTCATCGGGCCAATCCTTAAAATGGGTGGCTAGCGTTTCCCAGCCTTTGACGAAGCGCGGACGGTTGCCTTGCGGATCCTGGTTGAGATCCTCGAAATGGTGCCAGTCGACCAGGATATGCAGTCCCTTCTCCAGGGCGCGGCGGAGGACGGGTTCCAGATCGGCTAACAGGGCAGGGTCGATTTCGTAGCCTTCGCCGTCCGGCTTCAGGTAGTGCTGCCACGCGACCGGCACGCGGATGTGGTCGAAACCCTCCGCCGCGATGTGATCGATATCTTCCGGAGCGAATCGGATTCCCCAGGTGTATGGGGGCGGCGCTTCCCAACAGTTTCCGAGGTTGACGCCGCGGCGGATCATCTTGGCGGCCCGGTGGGCGGGGGTATCCTTGCCGAGGCGTTCCGGGGCGATGAAATCCGGCGGCGTGGCGGCGCGTGCGTGAAGGCGGAGGGTGACCGGTTGGCCGGCCTTGACCTGAAGCGTCTGACCGAGCGGCCGGTCGTGCCAGGTGGCGGCGACCTTGGAACCATCGGGAGCATCCGCACCTGCCAGCGGCCACTCGCCCTCGGCCACGTAGAATGGCCCGTAGAGCGGCTTCCAGGAACGGGGCACGCCGTCGGCGGTCTCTTCAAAACTTCCGTTGGAAATCTCGGCACCCTCCGCGGAAATCCCGTCCCAGAGGATTTCCTGCCGGACGGTTTTCCCGGGAATTTCCTGCGCCCACATCCCGGAGAGGATCAAATCGAGCGGGCCGTCGTGGGAAGGGGTGAAAGTAAGGGTCGTGAGGCCCCACGTCCACCAGCGGATCGGGAAACTGACGTCGGTTTTCCGCTCGCGCACCTCCGGATCATTCTCCCAGTGGGCGCTGGTGGCCGTGCCGCTGGAAACCGACACATTCCGCAGCGGCGGATGTTCCGCCGGAACCTGAAGCCAAAGGCGGCCGGTTGTGGCGATGCGGACCGGTTCCTGCGCGTGCAGGGCGCCGCAGAAGACGAGGACGAGTGTTAGAAAGCGCATGCGAAGGAAATCGGGATGGGGCTTGCCGTCGCAGAAGGCGGGCGGTAAGCCATGGCGCATGGAGCACCATGTCTATTTCTGGCTCAAGGATGAATTCAAGGGCACTGCCGAGCGCAAGGCGTTTGAGAAAGGCCTCGATTCGCTGTTTGATGTCGAACTTGTCAAAGGCGGACGCTGGGCAGTGCCGGCGGCAGTCATGATCCGTCCGGTCATCGATCAATCGTGGGACTACGCCCTGACCATGAAGTTCGATTCAATCGAGGATCACGACGCCTATCAGGTCGACCCGGATCACAATGTTTTCATCGGCGAGTTCAAGGACTGGTGGGCGAATGTCCAAGTCCGTGATCTCGCGTGATCAGGCGGTTTCCGGCATGAAGGTCGGGAAAACCAGCCCGCGGTGAGCGGTGGGGAGGCCCCGGACTTGCGACAAGTGCAATTCGGAATTGCGCGCTCCCCAGCGGTAGCACGCGTGGACCACTTCCGAGGCGTCGCACGGAACCAGCCACACCGGGCATTCCCCGCGGTGGTGGTGGTCGAGCTGCGACCAGATCAGAGACAGCGCCGTTTCCGCGTTCCGGGATACACCCGGCCCGATCATCCGGGCTCCGGGGTGTGCGATCGAGGTCAGAAAGCCCGCCAATCCCTTTTCGTCCTCTGCGACAAGTGTGGACCAGATTCCCTGTCGGTTCCCGACGAAAAACCGAAAGTCCTTTTCCCGTCGGATCCCCGCGATCTCTTCCTCCAGGGCAACCATCGCTCCGACGTCGTCCGCCGTGGCCGGGCGGACCTTATTTCCAGACCGGGGTCGGGAGGCGGGATCCATGCCGTTCTCCGGAACGGTGAAAATCATGTCCTGGAAAATTCGCACCGGCACGAAACCCGCCCGCGAATACAACGAGAACGAGTCGAGATTGCAGGCGCTGGAGACGAGCCTCAGCGGCAGTCCGGCGGCATCGGCCCGACGGATGATTTCGTCCAGCAACGCCTTCGCCGCGCCCCTCGCCCCGGGGTCGGGGGCACTGTTCATGATGCCGAGCGACCAGTGGGTTTCCCTGGGATGGTAAAAGCAGGATGCCCGCAGGACGCCACTGTCAGGATCGACTGCCAACAGGCAGCATCCGGGGTCCAAGGTCTCGTAAACATCCGCAAAAATGCCGCAAGCTGCGGGATCCTCACCGAAAATCTCGCGATTCAATTTCTCACGGTACCACGTTTTCGTTGAGCGATGGATGAGACCGGCCACCGCGTCTCGGTCGTCAGATTGCATCGTCCGAATGAGGAATCCGGGATTCATGGCGAAGGGGCCGGCCCCCAGGTGAGTTGTCGCAACGGGCCCTTGAGCGCTTCCGGCCATTCCAAGGTCTCCAATGTTTCCGGATTCGCCCATGCCAGGTCGATCAGCACCAGCGATTCAAAGTACTTCTGTGCGTCGTCACTGTACCCACTCTGTGCCGCGGCAATGGCCAGCAGGGCGATGGCGTTTTCCAGCTTGTCCTCAGGAAAACCGATCCGCTCTCCCATCAGCAAAAACTCATACGCCCGCTCGGCGTTTCCAATGAGCAGGGCGACCCAGCCCGCGCGGATCGCGAATGCTCCGTCCTGAGGGTAGTGGCGCATCCCGGTCCTGAGGATTTCGAGCGCTTGCCGCGAGTCGTCGTTTTCAAATGAAGTGTAAGCCGCTTCGGCGTAATCGCCGGGCTGGTGAGTCTCCATCGGATGCTCGGTGATCAAAGTGATCCAGCTGGACTGGGCCATTTTGAAATCACCCATGGCGGTGAGCGCCATTGCCTCGGCGCGGAGGCAGGGGGAGGCGGGCGCGCCGAGCTGGCGTGCCAGGGTGGCGAGCTTGAAGGTGCTCTCGCTTTCCTCGGCGTGGGGGGAAAATACGAGCGCGGCCCGGAGACAGGCCGCGGCGAGACGGTCGCGGCCGACGATGGCAAGCGTGTCCGCGCTGGTAAGCCGCTGGAGGATGGCTTGCCGCTGCGCGGCGTCCGGCGCTTCCGGCACATCAAGCGCGGCCAATTCGTGCTTGAGGGCATCTTCGAGTGTTTTGAGCGCGGGAGCGAAGTCCGCCTGTTCCCAACCATCCCAATCCTCGCGACGCCGGATCTCCGGGAGGTTGGGAATCGATTCCCGCCATCCCGCCAAGGCATCGCCTTTCCTGCCCTCCAGCCAGGCAATGCGGGACCGCGCGACCTGCGAAAGCAATGGCGGCAGGTCCTCAGCGACCTCGATGCAGGCCCGCACCCATTCCGGCCGGTCCGATTCGAGGGATAGCGCGAGTGCCGCAGCGGCATCCCCGCCCTTTCCGCCCGCGGACCGGATCGCCGCCTCGATGGCGTCGGAGTTCCCCGATGCGAATACCTCCGGAATTGTGCGGGTAAAGGCGCGGGGCGTCGCCGCCGGATCCACTTTGAGCCCGGCGCGGTAAAGGCGCTGGTGGAGGGGGATGAGCGCCCCGGCATCCGATGCACGGGGCGTGAGTTCATCGAAAATCTTGGCCAAGGGGGTGAAATCCAATTCCGGAAACAGCTCGCCGATGATCTCCAAATCGCAGTCATCCAGGGCGGCCTGCCGCGACGTGAGGTCCGCTTGGAGGAAAGTGCCGGACGCATCATCGCGCTCCATCCCGGCGAGCGCGAGTGCCAGCTTTCCAAATTCGGTGGCGTGGGCCGCATCGACGCGGCCGGTCGCCGCGGAACCTTCTGCCGATCCGGGGAGCGGCAGCAAGCGGTGGATGGATATGGTCCCCGCGGCATCCCCGATGATCACCGCATTTGCCGCGATGGCGGAGGTAATGGGCGCGGTGGAGCGGATGGGAGGATGGCGGAGGCCGGAAATGCGGAGGCCATCCTCTCCGACTTCGATCGGCGGTTTCCGATCATCGCGGAAAAGTCCGGTCCACACGCCGGGATGACGGTTCCAGGGATGGTGGTTCCGAAGGACCTCTGCGGCCTCCTCCGGGGTGACCCGGGTGCCGAAGGAAAGAATGGAACGTTCCGCATCTTCGTGACGGCCGCGGTTCTCGGCCACCCATGCCGCCGTCCCGTCGCCTAGAAAATGAGCGTGGAGGAGAGTCAACGCGGACTCCGCCGCGAAGGTGCCGATCTCTTCGACCGGAGAGACGGGGATGTCGATGAGAGAGCCGTTTTCCGACAGAAGGCGGAGCCGTTGGCGGTCGAGGTGCGCCGCGAGAGGGCGGGGGATTCCGGTGGGTTCTTCCCAGGTGCGGAGGACCTCGCCACTGGCGGAATCCCGGATGTGCCAGGTGACGGGGGAATCGTTTCCGCCGCGGACCGGGTGCGCGAGCAGCAAACCATCGGGCGAAAACGTGACAACCGCGGACGGGGTGAGCGCAACCGGGAGCGGACCGAGTTCGCGGATGGGCCTCAGTGCCCTCGCGTCACAAAGCAGGGTCACATCGGCCCGCCGGATGACCATGTGGCGGTGTCCGGAATCGGCAACCAGGACATCGGTTCCCGGGGCGATCACGGGAAACAGGATCGAGGCGATCTCCAGCGTTTCCAAATCCCACCGGACCGTGGTGCTGAACCCGTCGCTGAGGCTCACCCATAGTTGGCCATCGTCTGAAAGTTCAAGTCGATCGATGGGAAATCCCTGCTCGATGGTGGTTTCCGGCGCGTGCCAGACGGTTTCCCGGAGGATGGCCCGGGCGAGCTCCCGGATCTCGACGGATGTCGGATCGCTTGCAAGCGCGGAGGCCAACAGCGCCAATGCCTCTCCGGGCGCACCGGCCGCGAGTTTTTCGCGGGCCGTTTCCCATCTTGCGGAAGCCACCAGGGGACCGGCTTCCAAATCATCGGCGGGAAGGGCGGTCCGGGCAGCCGGGTCCTCGACAGCCGGCTTGCAGCAGGGCAACAGCAAAAATCCCAGCGCCAGAGTCCATGCGGCCAGGTGGTGATGGCGGGATGGCCTTGCCGTCATGCGCGGGATCAATACAGGCATCGTGCTTCCGTTCAACCCCGCAGCAAGTGATTCGTGTCGGTGTTTTCGCACCGGTTGTCCTGAACCTTCGACAGCCCGGTGAGCAGGCCGTTCGCCGAAATGGATGGTTACGTCTCAGTTCTCCTTGGTTTTCGCCGCCTTTTTCGCCGGGCGGGGCGGGAAATCGAAGCCGATCTTTCCTTCTTTGGGATCGAAGGTGAGGTGGGCGTCGAATTTCCGCTTGGTCCGGTTGGAGACGAAGCCACGGATGATATCGGTTTTTCCGGTGGCGATCAGCTTGATGACCTGGGCGGGAGGGATTTCGCACTGCAGGATCGATTTGCCGATGCGGATGCCGTGGGGGTCCTTCTTGGTGACGATCCCGGGAACGTGGTAGGCCTTCTCGGTCTGGTAGATCTGCACGGTTTTGCCCTCCGCGGTGACGGCCTGGCCAATGATTTGTTCCTCCGTGAGATCGGGAGCGGCGTCCTTGTCATCACCTTCGAACACGAAGTTGACCTTGAACTTCGCGTCGAGTTCAAGGGCGGCATCGAAGGGTTTGTTGAACTTCGAGCGGAACCCGGTGAGCGGTCCGACAAATTTTCTGGTGAACAATTCGGCGGCTTCAGCCTCGGTGAGGAGGCGGCCGGCGATGTGCTTCTTTGCCTTGAATTTGCAATCGGCCTCGCGGCACTCGTAGGTGGCGTCGGTCTGGCGCAGGCCTTTCGCTCCGCAGGCGGGGCAAGCGACATCGAGGTCGGGGAAAGTCTCGTTTCTCGCTTCCTCGGCGAGGCCGTGGGCCTTGGCGACAATCTCGTTCGTGTAGGAAATGATTTCCTTCATGAAAGCAGGCCGATCGAGAAGGCCGTGCTCCATCTGCCGGAGTTTGAATTCCCAATCGCCGGTGAGCTTGGGAGAGTAAAGGCCTTCGATATCCATCTGGCGGACGAGCGAGATGAGTCTCATGCCGCTGCCGGTGACATGGAGTTCGCGACCGTCACGGGCCAGATACTTCTGCCCGATGAGCCCTTCGATCGTGGCGGCGCGTGTCGCGGGGGTGCCGAGCCCCCGTTCGGCCATGGCTTCGCGAAGGGCTTCGTCATCGATCAGTTTGCCCGCGCCTTCCATGGCGGAAAGCAAGGTGGATTCGGTGAATCGGGCGGGGGGTTTGGTTTGTTCGTGAAGCACTTCGATGCTCTCGACCTTGGCATCCTCCCCCGCGCTGACGGGAACCAGTTCGTCCTTGCCGGAGGCGACCCCGGGACGGCGGCCGTAGACCTCGAGCCAGCCCGGCTTGACGAGGATGCGGCCTTCGGTTTTGAAAGCGTCCGCGGCGATCCGGGTGAGACGGGTGGTTTGTTCGAACTCGGCGTTTGGATAGAAGACGGCAATGAAGCGTTTGACAATCATGTCGTACACCTTTTGCTCGGTATCACTCAGCTTTCCGACCTTGCCGGTGGGAATGATGGCGAAGTGATCGGAAACTTTCTTGCTATCAAAGATCCGCTTGGATTTGTGGAGACGCGGACCGTTTTCCGAAGCGCCGGCGAGGACAGCTTTGGCATATTGGGCAACATCGATATCCGAGTTGCCGATGTCTTGCATGGTGGTGCGGACCTCGTTGGTATAATCTTCCGGAAGATATCGTGAATCGGTCCGCGGATAAGTGATCATCTTATGCTTTTCATAAAGCGCCTGGGCGATCTGGAGCGTTCCTTTCGCGGAAAAAGGCGCCTCGCGCTGGAGAGTGGTGAGATCGTAGAGCTGGGGAGCGATTTGCGACTGGGCTTTCTTCTCTTCGGTGACCGTGCCGGTCTTGCCCTCGCAGCGGTCCCTGATGGCGTCGGCCTCGGCTTGTTCCCAGATGCGCTCCGGTCGGCCATGAGGATTGGACTCGTCCTTTTTCCAAGACTCGTTGATCCATTTTCCGAGATACTCGCCGGACCGGACACCGAAAGTGGCGTGGACCTCGAAATAGGGCGAAGGCTTGAAGGCTTGGATCTCAGCCTCCCGCTGGGCGAGGATGGCGAGGGTCGGCGTCTGGACACGGCCGGCGGCCGTGATGTTGAAGCCGCCGTGGCGGGAATTGAAGCAGGTGAGGGCGCGGGTGGCGTTGAGGCCGACCAGCCAGTCCGACTCGGAGCGGCACTTTGCCGCGTCGGCGAGCGGCTTCATCTGCTCGTCGCTGCGGAGGGCTTTCCACGCGCTGAGGATCGAGTCGTTGGTCATCGACTGCATCCAGAGGCGCTTCACCGGTTTGGTAATGTTCCCGATGTCGAGAATGTAGCGGAAAATGAGCTCGCCCTCGCGGCCGGCGTCACAGGCATTGACGAGGGAATCGACATCCTTTCGCTTGGCCAGTTTCAGGATCTGCTTGAGGCGTGCTTCGGAATCCGGGATCGGGTCGAGCTCGAAGCGGTCCGGGATGGCCGGCAGGACGTCGAATTTCCAAGGAAGTTTCTTCCCGTTGGGGCCCATGGGCATGCGGAGCTCAACGAGGTGGCCGACGGCTGAGGAGATGACGGCGTTGTCATTTTCGTAGAAAACATCGCGGCCGGAACCCTGTTTTTCGAACTTGCCGAGTTCTTTGGCGAGAACCCGGCTAAGGTCGTTCATGACGCTGGGCTTTTCGGCAATGATGAGTGTTTTTCCCATGGTGAAGTGCACCGGAATTCGGCGGTGGGCTGAGGGACTAGGCTCGGTCCCGAGGATTTTGCAAGCGGATAGCTGGCCATTTTTCCCGCGGGAAATCAGCGCCGGGCATACCGGAATCCGGGAAACGCGCGGACGAGGTGTCGCATTTCGAGCTTCATCAGGGTGGCGGTGACGACGTGGGCGGGTAGTCCGGATCTCTCGATAATCAGATCGACGGGCGCTTCATCCCCGGTCACGGCGGCGAATACCGCGGCCTCTTCCTCAGGGAGTTCCGGGAGCGTGGCGGCGGGCTCGGTTTCCGAGGCGATCCGAGCGAATGGGAGCTCCCCGAGGTCATCCAGGATGTGGCTTGCATCGCTGACCAGCGTGGCTCCGTCCCGGATGAGCTGGTTGCACCCCGCCGAAGTGGGTTTGTCGATGGGTCCGGGGACGGCGAAGATCGGTTTCCCGTATTCCGAGGCGAGGTTCGCCGTGATGAGAGAGCCGGACCAGGCGGGGCATTCCACGACGAGGACCGCCCGGGCCCAGGCGGCGACAATCCGGTTCCGCATGGGAAAGGTTTGCTTGTCCGGTCCCGTGTGGAGGGGGAACTCGGAGACGACGGCCCCATTTCCAAGGGCGATTTTCTCGGCCAGGCTGAGATTTTCCGGCGGGTAGAGTTTTGCCAGGCCGGAACCGACCACGGCGATGGTCCGGCCACCGGCGGCCACGGCGGCTTCGTGCGCGGCGGTGTCGATGCCGCGGGCGAGGCCGGAAATGATCGTGAAACCCGCCTGCGCGAGTTGATAGGTGATTTTCTTCGTCGCCTGGGTGCCATAGCGGGTGGCCCGTCGCGATCCCACCACGCTGATGGCATGGCGGTCCCGCGGTTCGAGCTTTCCCCAGACATAGAGGAGAAGCGGAGGATCGTAGGCGTCGAGAAGCGGCTGAGGAAACCCGGGGTCGCTGCCGGTGACAATGGCGATGCCCCGTTCGCCGGCCTCCCGGATCTCGGTGATGGGGTCGGCGTGGTCCTGCCATTTCCCGATGATCATCGCCGTTTCCTCACCGATTCCGTCGACGCGGATCAGGCGGTCCTTGGGTGCGCTGAGGATCCCGGAGGGTTCGCCGAATGCCTGCAAAAGGCGTCGCACCCGGATCGGACCGATTTTGGGCAGCATGTTGAGCGCGACGAGGGCTTCGAGAGGAGACATGGTGCGGATGAGAATGTCGGGCGGGCCGGAAGACGTCAAAGGCTGAACCGGCTTGGGCGGTGATTGGTCCTCCTCGGCTTTGGCGGTAGGCGGTCAGGCGGGCTACTGCGGTGAATTTTGGGTTGATGAAGGGGCCATGGCGTGGAGTTCTTGGACACCCATGAACCCGATTCCGCTTCGCTGCCTGTTCCTGATTTCCCTCTGTGGGCCATTGGCCACCGCGCTCGACCTGGCTCCCACCTTCAATCCCGGTGTGATTGCGGAAACGCCGGGCCAGCGTCCCGATCCGGAACGCCATGCCAAGGAGATCGCGGACTTTGCGATGGTGGAAACGGAGAAAGGCGGGATTTTATTTACCGGCAGTTCCAGCATCCGCCTGTGGCCTGACTTGCAAGGAGATTTTCCCGACCTGCCCGTGGTCAACCGGGGCTTTGGTGGCAGCGTGGCAAATGATATCATTGTCCATTTTGATGATATCATCGGCAATGCCGAACCGAAACTGCTGGTGACGTATACCGGTAGCAACGATCTCCACAAAGGCCTGACAGTGGAAGAGGCGTTTGAAGATTACACGAAGTTTCTCACGATGTCCCGGGAGCGATTCCCGAAGATTCGTGTGGTGTTGACGTCTGTGAAAGTCTCGCCGGAGAGGGCCGCCGAAGTTCCCCGCGTCCACGAACTCAACAAGCGTCTTGAAAAATGGGCCAAGGAAACGGAATGGGTGAGATATGTCGATTGCACAAGCGGTTTGACAGATGAAAAAGGCGATTTCGTCACCGTTCATTTCAGCGATGACAGTCTTCATCTGAGCGAATCCGGATACAAGCAGTGGCAGGCGATCCTGGAGCCGGTCATTCGGGAGGAGTGGGGGAAGGTGAAGTGATACGGGTCACCGGGTGTCCCCGAGGATCAATCCGGGTGGAAGCGCCTCGCCATAGAGGCTGGTTTGCTCAGACGTTTCAAGCGGGACGAATTGATCGACCCGCATGGTCTTGTATGCGGGAACATCCGCATCGCCGAGTTTTCGATAAATCTCCTTCCGGAGGGGGCGGGGAAGGTCGAGGCTGCGGTTGCCTGTCACCCGGGCGGCACGCAGGAACAAGTCCGCCAGCTCAGGGACCTTCCAGTCGAGTTCTTTCAAGGCCTCGTAGGTGCGGGCGACGAGTTCGGGTGAAACGACCGCTTCGGGTCCGGCATAGAGGGGCGTGCGGTTCAGCAGAAGTCCCAGTGAGACAAAGTAAGGGTGGGCATAACCTCCCCCGTCGGACAAGGCTCGCGCTTTGCCAAGGAAGAGCTCGATCAACTCCGTTTTGGCGCCCGCATCAAGGCGTTCGAGTGATCCTGCCAGCCGTATGAGCTCGGCGGGTGGGTTTTTCTGTTGACGGAGTTTTGGCATCTCCGCCTCGAGGATTGCTTGCTGCCGCTCGCGGCCCAGCCCTCCGGCGACCCGTCTCCAGAGAATGTATTCCTGAAGTTTGACGCGCTTGCCCGGATGGGCGAGACCGTCGG
>JBBSJY010000101.1:0-15524 GCA_038256845.1 Verrucomicrobiales bacterium
CAGACCTACGGCGGCATCAACGCCGCGGCCGCCGCCGAGGCGCTGGCCAATGCGCCGCCGGAAGAGGAAAAGGTCGAGGAAGCCGAGGTCACCGCCGACGGCGAGGCCATCGCCAAGGGCGAGAGCGACGACGACGACGATTTCGACGACGGCGCGGGTCCTACCATCAGCGCCATGGAAGCCGAGCTGCGCGACGGGGTCATGGAGACCCTGGACGCCATCGCGCTGGAGTTCGACGCGTTCCGCGCCCTGCAGGAGAAGCTGGTCGGCAAGCGCCTGAAGGGCGAAGATCTCTCCGACGCCGACCGCAAGGCCTACAACACCGCCTCGCTGGCCATCGTCCAGCACCTGAAGACGCTGAAGCTGAACAACAACCGTATCGAGGCGCTGGTCGAGCAGCTCTATGCGATCAACAAGCGTCTGATGGGTCTGGAAGGCCGGCTGCTGCGTCTGGCCGACAGTTACGGCATCTCGCGTTCGGAGTTCCTGAAGGCCTATTTCGGCCAGGAGCTGGCGCCCAACTGGTCGGAGCAGGTCAAGCCACTGGGCGTGCGCTGGACCAAGTTCGTCGAGAATGACGCCTCCCAAGTGGGCGACATCCGCCACGAGATCGCCGCTCTGGCCACCGAGACCGGCGTGCCGATCGACGACTATCGCCGCATCGTTCAGACGGTTCAGAAGGGCGAGCGGGAGGCGCGTCAGGCCAAGAAGGAAATGGTCGAGGCCAACCTTCGCCTCGTGATCTCCATCGCCAAGAAATACACGAACCGTGGCCTGCAATTCCTTGATCTTATTCAGGAAGGTAATATCGGCCTGATGAAGGCGGTGGACAAGTTCGAGTACCGCCGCGGCTACAAGTTCTCCACCTACGCCACCTGGTGGATCCGCCAGGCGATCACCCGCTCGATCGCCGACCAGGCACGAACCATCCGCATTCCGGTCCACATGATCGAGACGATCAACAAGCTGATGCGCGTGCAGAAGCAGCTCGTCCAGGAATATGGTCGTGAACCTTCGCCCGAGGAGATCGCCGAGGAAATCCACCTTCCCGTCGAACGTGTCCGCGCCGTCCTCAAGATGGCCCAGCAGCCCATCTCGTTGCAGGCTCCCGTCGGCGATTCGGACGACACATCGTTCGGCGACTTCATCGAAGACAAGGCCGCCGACAACCCAATGGAGGAGGCGGGCTTCTCGATGCTCAAGGACAAGATCAAGGACGTCCTCGACACGCTTACCGAGCGCGAGCGCGAGGTGCTCGAACAACGCTTCGGCCTCAAGGACGGCTACTCCCGCACTCTGGAGGAAGTAGGCCGCCAGTTCCAGGTCACCCGCGAACGGATCCGCCAGATCGAGGCGAAGGCGCTGAGGAAAATGCGCCACCCCACCCGAATCCGGAAGCTGGAAGGATTCATCGAAATTCCCGGTGCCTGAGGGGCGGCCATCCCGTGTTCAAATCATGGAAGCCTCGGAAGATTACACCAAAATCGAGTCGGTTTTCGTCCGCCATCGGAATGCTTTGTTGCTTCGGGGCCAGTTCACCCCGCTCTACACGGACTACTATCTCCACCTGATGGAGCAGGAGGTCCGGCATCCCGCGGAGCTCGATCAGATGCTCAAGGATGCGTTGGCGATGCTTGCGCTCCACCTCGTCGCCCGCCCCTGGGCGGAGACCATCGCGTGGACCGCAAATCTCCGGGCGCCCCGCATCAACCTTTTCGTCACCGGCGGATCCGTTTCCGAATCGATCGCCGGCCGGATCTTCACCGAGGACGTGCGCGAACCCGAGCGCAACTTCTTCTACTCCCAAACCACCACGGTCGAGGGCGTTGAACCGCGGCTCTCGACAATCGAAATCGAAGGGCGCGACCCCGTTGCCTGGATTTCCCAATATTACGACCAGTCGGAACAACGCCCGGCCCGGGCCTTCCGCCTTGAAGACGAGAACTTCATGTTGGTGGCCGCCCAGCCGGATTGCGATATGGATTGGCTGGAATCGTTGGACAATGACCGCGTCCAGGACATCACCACCGCCGAGGAAACGACCCTGCTCGAGACGAGGCGCTTCCGTTTCCACTGCGGCTGTGACTTGGAGAAGATCCTGCCCATCCTCGGCAGCTGGAGGGACAAGCCGGAAACCCTTTTTGGAGGCACGGATGCGATCATCGTCCAATGCCCCCGCTGCGCCGCGAAGTATCGCGTCACACGGGAGATGATCTGATCCGCGGTTTGCCAAACCCCTGTCAACGGTCCGGCGATCGCACGGAATCATTCGATGCAACGCTTCCATCACCACCGGTTTTCCGACACTCAGGCGTTGGCGGATCTCAAAGGATCACAGCGGGTCTCCGTTTGTATCCCGACCCTCAACGAGGCCGCCACGATCGGGGCGATCGTAACGGCGATCCGTCGGGAGCATATCGAGAAATCCGGACTCGTGGACGAGATCCTGATCATCGATTCCGGTTCGATCGATGGCACCTGCCGCATTGCCGCCGCCGCGGGGGCCACCGCGCTCCTTTCCGCGGAAATCCTGCCCGCCGCGGGAACCTATCGCGGCAAAGGTGAAAACCTCTGGAAGGCTCTTCACGCCGCCAAAGGGGACATCATTTGTTATCTCGATGGAGATATCGAGAATTTCCAGACCCATTACGTCACCGGGCTGATCGGCCCGCTTCTAACAGACCCGGAGACGGACTATGTGAAGGCCTACTACGAGCGGCCCCTGTATGATGGGAATGGCAGCCATTCGAGCGGCGGAGGGCGTGTGTCCGAAATTCTCGTCCGGCCACTGCTCTCGCTGTTCTACCCGAATCTGATAGGGATTCTCCAGCCCCTCGCCGGGGAATACGCGGCCCGCCGCGGCATTCTGGAGGCTTTGCCGTTCCCCACCGGATACGGGGTGGAGATCGCCCACCTGATCGATTTGGCGGAGCAGGGAAGGACGGACCGCATCGCCCAGACCGATCTCGTCCGCCGTATCCACCGGAACCGCAGCGACGCGGAACTCGGCAGCATGTCGTTTGCCATCCTCAAGGTCGTGATGCGGCGGCTGGCCCGCGATGGCCGGCTCCGGCCGGGAATGCCACTTCCCGATCTCTATCAGAGTTGGGGGTTCGAGGGAGATGAGGTCACCCAGCTCATCCAAATGATTCCGGAGCCGGAACGCCCCCCCATCTCATCGGGCGGATTGCTCATTGCAGTTCCCTGAGGCGCTGGCGGCACCACGCCAATCCCTCGTCGTATTCCTCGCTCTGGGGGCGGGAACGTGACAATCCGTCCCACAGGTTCACCGCGTCCGCAAAGACCTCGGCGGCATCGTCCTCCCGATTAGCGAGTTGGAGGGCATGGCCCAGATCACCCAGCAGATAGGCTCCGGACCTTTGCAACACTTCCGGCCGCGGGCCAGCCGGCGGGCGCTCGGCTTCCAGAGTGGCGAACAGATCCCTGGCTCTGTTCAGTTGCGTGATTTCCCCATCCCGGTCGCCGCCGATGCCTAACATGCGGCCTTTTTGCCACCACAGTGTTGCGAGGCGGAACGATACGGTCGCGTCACCCGGCGAGGACGCCTTCACTCCTTCCAGAATCCGGATGCCCTCATCGAAGTCTTTCAGGGCGGCGCCCGCCTGACCGCGGTCTCGCAGAATTCCCGCACGAAGGCCCAGTTGGGCGGCTTTCCGCACCACCGCGTCCACATTCTCCGGCTGCTCCGCCAACAGACCGTCCAGTATCTCCAAGGCGTCCTTTGAAAGAGCCGCCGCCATCGTGATGTCCCCCGAAAGAACCGCCGCCTCCGCCATCGCTCCATAACAACCCGCCAGTTCCAGGCGCAGGCGCGGATCCTCGGGGGATTTCTCCAGCAATTTCGTGAGTTCGACGGCGGCGAGCGAGCGCACCTCGCGGGCATCGCCCGGTTTCCCGATCCCATCGAGAATGGTCGCGGAGGATAGGTAGCAACCGGCGAGTTCGGACCTCAGCACCGCCGCGTCCGGGCGCTGGTCGACGAGGCGGTTGAGCGCCTGGGTCGCCCTCATCAGTTGTTCGAGGGCCCGGCCATCCTCGCCCCGCGCGGCCAGCAGCTTCGCCTCGTGAAAATCCAGCACCGCAAGCAACTGAGTCAACCGGTCCGCGTCGACTTCCGTTTGCGGCACGTTTTCCAAGGCCACGCGAGCCGAGGCAAACGCCTCTGCGGTTTCGGGATCTCCCTCCGACTGGTGGAGCAAAGCCAGCAACAGCGAATTGGTCGCGATCCGGAAATTCAAAGCCGCATCCGTCGGCAGCCCCGACCATACTTCGATCGCTTCGGAAAGCCGCCGTCTCGCCGCCACCGGATCACCCGCTGCGAGCGAGATTTCCGCCAGTTGCAATCGTACCCGTGCCCGCTCATCCGCGAGCGCCTCATAATTCTCAGTCCGCGCCAGAAAGTCCGTGAAGTAGCGGTCCAGGTTTTGCAATCGCAATTCCCGTCCGTCCAGCGGAGGCAAGCGGCGGTGACCCTTCTCCATCGCCCATTCGAACAGACGGTCGCCAATCAACCTTGAACTTTCCAGCCGGGCGAGCGCGAGCTGCTTCTCATATTCCAATGCGTGCGTCGCCACGGCCGCCTCGGACCGGGCTGCCTCCGCCGAGTCATTCGCCAACTTGGATTCTTCCCGGAGCGAATGGATCTCCGCCGCCGCCGCTTGACGGTCCGCCTTCCGCTGCGAGGCGGTGAGTTGCCAAAGCGCGGCCAGAACCACCGCAGCCGCCGTCGCCAGGCCCGCCGCGAAAAAGGTCCGCCAAGCACGCTGCTCCGCATGCCGGCGCTGGTCCATCAGGAGATCGCGCTCCGCTTCCGCCTCCACCTCGACGATCGATGCGTCAAATCCCGCGACCACCTCCACCATCGTGCCCGGACGGTGGGCAGGATCGAGGGCCAGACAGCGATCGATCCAATGTCGGAGGCGTCGCTCCAGTTCGTTCGCAGGAGGGTCGGTCCAGGCCGGTCCGGGCGCCGCCTCCAGATTGGCGGCGATCTTGCTCAAATCCGCCTGAATTCCGTCCCGCCGGATTTCGCCGGGTTCGGGAGCCACCCATTTGAAACTTTCCTGGCAGCGGGGAAACCGCCCCGTCAGGATGCGGAAAGCGAGCACCCCGAATGCGAAAACATCCCAGCGATAGCCCGCTTCGTCGAAATACCCCTCCGGATTCCTAAGCTGTTCCGGAGGCTGGTAAAGCACCGCGTCGGTAAATTCCAGACGTCCGATCCCGGGCATGTTGCCAAGTCCCCAGTCCGCAAGCTGCACGTTCCCCTCATCTCCGAAAAACACGTTGCCGGGCTTGAGGTTTCCGTGCGCGACGTGGCACCGATGCATTCCGGCCAACGCGCCCGCCAGCGATTGGACCAGTTGCCACGTGGCATCGCCCGGATGCTCTTCCAACCGATGCTGAAGGGATCGAAGCGACAATTCCCCGCCATCCGCCGGGTCCGCGGCCAGCGGAACCACCCAGCACGAGGGCACTCGATCCATCTCCGCGGAGAGCAACGGCATCACTCCCTCCGGCCAACCGGCTGCTTCCAGCCGCAGCCGCATCTTCGCGAGCAAGGGACGGTTGATGGAAATCGCCTCCAACACTTTCACCGCCCGCAGTTCGCCGCTTGCCGTCTCGGCGAGAAAGACACGGCCGCAGCCGCCTATGCCGATGAGGCCTAGCACGTTCAATCCGTCCATCCGCGGCGATTCCATCGAGCATTTCTTTAACCCGGCCTGCCCGACACGCCAACCCTGAAGGTGATGGAATTTTATTGTGAAATGCATGCAAGAACTCCGGCGTATTGAGGCAGATGAGGCGGTTGCGGGTCCCGGCCGCCCCAGGCCGCGCAATCTCCTCCATCCTTCGAACCGATCACACCATGAAACCTGTCTGCCCCGGCAATCCGCTCGACCGCTACGCCTCCCGCCGCGAGTTCCTCTATGTCGGACTTCTCGGAGGCATCGGACTCACCCTCCCCCAGTTCCTGAAAACCCAGGCACTCGGCGCCACGAAAACCTACGATTTCCATGAGCCGGTCGCTCAGGGCATCATCCACATCTTCCTTCCCGGCGGGCTGGCCCATCAGGAATCGTTCGACCCGAAACCCTTCGCACCGGCCGAATACCGGGGCCCGTTCGGCGCGATCGACACCACCATCCCCGGCGTCCAGTTCGGAGAATTCATGAAGGAAACCGCGAAGATCGCGGACAAGGTGACCATCATCCGCTCGATGTCGCACGGCGAGGCCGCCCACGAGCGCGGCACCCACAACATGTTCACCGGCTACCGGCCGTCTCCCGCCCTCGAGTATCCTTCCATCGGCTCCGTGATCTCTCACGAACTCGGACCCCGCAACGACCTGCCGCCTTACGTCTGCGTTCCTTCGGTCCCCAACGAGTTCGCAAACTCCGGCTACCTTTCCTCCGCGTTCGGCCCGTTCGCCCTCGGCTCCGATCCGGCGGAAGGCAATTTCCAGGTGCGCGACCTCAACCTGCCGAAGGACGTGGACAACGCCCGGTTCGAGCGCCGCCGCTCTCTCCTCGACACCGTCGATTATCATTTCCGCAGCCTCGAGGAATCCGACGCGCTGGAGTCCATGGATTCCTTCTATCAGCACGCCTACAAACTCATTTCTTCCCAGAAGGCCCGCGAATCGTTTGATCTGAGTGCCGAGCCGGACAAAATCAAGGACGAGTACGGCCGCACCCAGGCCGGCCAGCGGATGCTCCTGGCCCGCCGCCTCATCGAGGGCGGCGTCCGGTTCGTCTCCCTCACCGCCGGCGGATGGGATCACCACGATAACATCAAGAACGGCATCGAGGGCAACCTTCCTCCCACCGACCAGGCGATCGCCGCGCTCATCCGCGATCTGGACCGCCGCGGCATGCTCGACTCCACCCTTGTCATGGTGACCACCGAATTCGGCCGCACCCCCAAGATCAACCAGACCGGCGGACGCGATCACTGGCCGCGGGTTTTCTCCACCATGCTGGCCGGCGGTGGCATGAAGGCGGGATACGTTCACGGCGCGTCCGATTCGCTCGGCGGTGAACCGGACGACGGCGCGACGAGGGTCGAAGATCTGGCGACCACCATCTACCACCAGATTGGCATCACCTCGGACAAGGAACTCATGTCTCCCGGTGCCCGCCCGATCGAAATCGTGGATGGCGGTCAGGTCATCGACGAACTTCTCGCGAAAAAAGCCTGATCCGCCAGCCAACCTTCCCGATTTTTGAAAACGCTCGTTCCTCTCGCTCTCGCCGCCTTCGCCCTGCCCGTTGCAGCATTCACGCCGGAGTTGGAGCAAATCCAACCGCGTGGCGGCCAGCGAGGCACGGAAGTGGAGGTGAATTTCCACGGCCAACGACTCCAAGACGTCCAGGAGGCGATGTTCTACCAATCCGGGATCTCCCTGCATTCGATAGAAGCAAAGGACGACAAACACGTCGTCGGCAAATTCACCGTCGCTCCGGACGCAGCGCTTGGCGAACATTCGCTGAGGCTCCGGTCGTCGCACGGCGTCACCGAGGTGAAGTCGTTCTGGGTCGGCCAGTTCCCCACCGTCGATGAAGCGGAACCCAACAATGGTTTCGACGAGGTCCAGCGCGTCGAACTGAACACGACCGTCCACGGTGTCGCGGGAAACGAGGACGAGGATTATTACGTCGTGACCTTGAAGAAGGGCCAGCGTCTTTCGGTCGAGATCGAGGCAATGAGGCTCGGTCGCCTCCTCTTCGACTCGTTTGTTTCGGTGCTCGACTCGAAGCGCTTTGAGATCGCCTCCTGCGACGACGTTCCGCTGCTGCGGACCGACTCGTTTGTCAGCCTGCTGGCACCGGAGGACGGAGACTTTCGCATCGTCGTCCGCGAGGCGGCCTATGAAGGCAGCGACGCCTGCCAGTACCGCCTCCACATCGGCACTTTCCCCCGTCCGTCCGCAGTCCACCCGGTCGGTGGCAAACCGGGCGAAACCATCGAATTCAGCTTCATCGGCGACCCTTCCGGACCGATCAATCAATCGATCACGCTGCCGGCGGATGCTGTCGGGCCACATCCGGTTTTTCCCGAGCACGACGGACTTTTCGCCCCTTCGCCCCACTGGGTGCAGGTTTCCCCTCTTGAGCATGCTTCTGAAACTCCTGACAACCGCAACCAGGCCAGCGCCGCCCCGTTTCCCGCGGTCCCGGGGGCGGTTCATGGCGTCCTTTCCGAAAACGACGACGCCGACTGGTTCAAGTTCTCCGCGAAAAAAGGCCAATCCTTCGTGATCAAGGCGCTCGCCCGCCAGCTCCGCTCGCCGATCGATACCGTCCTTTCGCTCCACAAGGGAGAAGGTCGGTTGGCCAACAACGACGACCAAGGGGGGCCCGACAGCGTGGTCAACTGGGATTGTCCCGAAGATGGCGAGTATTTCATCCAGGTCCGTGATCAGCTCGGCCGCAGCGGACCTGACTTCACCTACCGAATCGAGATCACCGAGAAGACGCCCGTCATCGCCGCAAATCTCCCTACCGTCGAGCGGTCCCAATCCCAAAAATGGAAGGTTTTCCCCGTTCCCCGCGGAAACCGTTACGCCGCCGTCGTCAATGTGACTCGTGAAAATGCTTCGGCCGACCTGCTCTTCCAAGCCGCTTCCCTCCCGCCTGGCGTAACGATGCACTGCCCGCCGATTCCGCGGGCAACCAATAGCATTCCCGTGGTTTTCGAAGCCACTCCGGACGCGGTGATCGGCGGTGCCCTCCACCCGTTCAACGTCCGCAGCACCGGCGACGGGCCGGAGCTGCACGGCCCGCTCGTCGATACGGTTCATCACATCGACGTCAACAACCAGGGAACCTATCATTCGGTTTCGCTCGACCGCATCCCCGTGGCCGTCACCACGGAAGCTCCCTACCGCATTGAGGTCGAAAGCCCGCCTGTGCCGCTGGTCAAGAACGGCAGCATGAAGGTCAAGGTGCGGGCCGTGCGCCAGGAAGGATTCGATAACAAGATCACCCTTCGCATGCTTTGGTCACCGCCGGGCGTGACCGGCCCGGTCACCGTGGATATTCCCGAAAAGGAAAATGAAGCGCTGTATGAATTGAACGCAAACAACGATGCCGCTGTCGCCGATTGGTCCGTTTGCTTTCTGGCACTTGCCGACACTCCGCAGGGTCCGCTGGTCATTTCCTCATCGCTGGTTCCGCTCACGGTTGCCGAACCCTATCTCACGATGGCTCTCGATCTAGCCGCTGCGGAACAAGGAAAACCGGCGCCAATGCTCGGAAAGATCGAGCAACTCGTCGATTTTGAGGGCGAAGCCATCGTCGAACTGACCGGCCTGCCGCATGGCGTCAGCGCCGAACCGGTGAAGATCAAGAAGGACCAGGCTGAAGTGACTTTCGCCCTCACACTTGCCGACGACTCCAACGTGGGCAAACACCAGGGCATTTTCTGCCGGATCCAGGTTCCCGCCAATGGCTCCACGGTTCTCCATCAGACCGCTCACGGCGGAACCCTTCGCATTGACGCCCCGCCTCCGGAACCTGTCGTGGCCAAGGCGGATGCGCCCCAAGCGGAGGAGAAACCGGCTGCCGCCCCCACGGAAAAACCCCTCTCGCGATTGGAGCAACTCCGCCAACGGGCCGCAAACTGAGTCACGCCGCAGCCGGAGTTTCCGCATCCGGAAAGACGAACCGCCGCCATTCTCCGATCCTCAGCCGGTAGAACCGGACTCTCCGGCGGTCCGGGTGGCTTCACTCTCACACGGATAGCGGCGAAGAACCGGTCACCGTCCAGCGCTCGTATGACCAGGTCAATTGGTCTGACATCAGCACACCGGATGCGGATGTGAGCATGTGCATCGCCAGATCGAAGTGCGCCTTCCATATCTCGTCATGCAAAGTCCCTCCGATCAGCCTGTTGAAGCGGCCTTCAAGCGAACGCCTTGAGATCTGCGTCGCCGCAAGCACATCTGACCGCCACCTCCCCAGGCACCCGCATTCCTCGTTTCCAACAGGCTTCCAGCACCATCGCAGCCAGCCGGTCGGTCACTCTCAATTGCGCCAATGGCCTCGGCAGCACTTCCAGCCATTCCAGCTCGCTGTCTTCCCCCACTCAGCGATTCAATCATCGGGCCAATGTTCCAGTAATGTTCCATCAGAGCGCAGGTTCGGAAACGGAGCCCCCATTTCTACACGTGGTCGATGCTATTGAACATAACATTACCGTCCGAGCGGACGGGTTGAGGGCTTTCGTGCTTGATGATTCACCGGATTCTTCAAGGCTCTGGATTCCTCATGAAAAACCCGTTGTTTCCTTTGATCGTCGGCTTTGTCTCCTGCACACACGCGGCGGAACCGGCACCGCCCTCGCCACCCGCCAGGCCCTTTGGCGAAAACTTGCCGATGCTCGATTTCCCCGCGACCGGCGAGTGGTGGAAAGACGCGAAACCCAATCAGGGACAAGCCTGGATGAGATCCCTCATCGTTGATGTCCCGCGCACCGAAAGCGTCGCCTTTGCGCTCTACACCCATAACCGTGGCGTGCTGAAGCTCACCGCCCAGATGGTTCCTCTCCTGCCCGACGAGCCTCGCGAGGTAACGCTCGAATTCGCCGATGAAAGCGGCAAATGGGAACGAGCCGCTACCGCCAGCGTCCTTTATCCGGGCTGGTCCGCCCACTTCCGGATCGAAGATTGGGATCACTCCAAATCCGTCGCATACCGCGTCCGCCACGGTGACCGATCCAGTTTTGAAGGCATCATCCGACGCGATCCGGCCGACAAGGACGCGATTGTCGTCGCATCGCTTTCCTGCAACTCCGCCCGTGATCGTGGCGACCGCGATCCGATCGTCAGCAAGCTGAAAAAGCAGGATCCCGACCTGCTGTTCTTTACCGGCGACCAGAGTTATGATCACCGTTTCCATACCGCCGCCTGGCTTCTCTTCGGCAGACAATTCAAAGAAGTGCTGCGAGACCGCCCGGTGATCACCATTCCCGACGACCATGATATCGGCCAAGCCAACCTCTGGGGTGCCGGAGGCAAGATCGCCGATTCCGAAGCGGGCGACAACGGCGGCTATTTCTATCCGCCCGAATATGTCAATATGGTCGAGCGTTGCCAAACCTGGCACCTTCCGGACCCGGTCGATCCCGCACCGGTCCAGCGCGGCATCGGGGTCTATTTCACTCATCTCAATATCGGTGGAATTGATATGGCAATACTTGAGGACCGGAAATTCAAATCCGGCCCGCGCGGCAATATTCCGAAATTGGGACCACGTCCCGATCATATCAATGACCCTGCCTACGACCGCAGATCCATTGACCTTCCCGGCCTCAACCTTTTGGGTGACAGGCAGATTCGATTCCTGGAATCATGGGCCGCGGACTGGACCGGGGCGCAGATGAAAGCCGTGCTATCCCAAACGGCGTTCTGCGGAGCCGTCCACCTTCACGGCAGCCAGGACAACCGCCTCCTCGCCGATCTCGATTCGAACGGCTGGCCGCAAACCGGCCGCAACCGGGCCCTTGCAGCCATCCGCAAAGGACGTGCCATCCATCTCTGCGGAGACCAGCACCTTGCCGTCGTCGTCCAGCACGGCATCGAAGGCCATCGCGACGGCCCCTACGGCTTCACCAATCCCGCCATCCACAACACGATCTACGGCCGCTGGTGGTGGCCGGAGGACGAAAAACCGGGCGAAAATCCCGTCCCGAGCTCACCTCTGCCTTGGACCGGCGACTACCTCGATGGTTTTGGGAATCCCATCACCATGCTTGCCTATGCCAACCCGGATACGGAAAAGACGCCCACCAACACCGATGAATCCGCCAGCCGTGGCGACGGATATGGAATCGTCCGCTTCCGGAAGAGCTCGCGACAGATCACCATGGAAGCTTGGCCGAAACTCGCCGATCTGAGCCAAGGCGACAAGGCCCAGTTCCCCGGCTGGCCGATAACGATTTCCATGGATGAAAACGACGGCCGCAAACCCATCGGCCACCTCAACGTGCCGACCGATCTCGAAATCGACAATCCGGTCCTCCAGGTCGTTTCCGAAAGTACCGGCGAAGTGCTCTATACTCAGCGGTTCCCCACCGGCACCCGCAAACTGCCCGTTTACGCTCCCGGAAAATACACGCTCCGCGCCGGCGAGGACAAACCGGAGAAAGTGATCGCGGAAAATCTGGAACCGGGGTGATTCCGCAATTCAACGGGGCATACCCACCATGGCCGCGGCTGGAAGCCATCGACGTGACGACCCCTCGATAGCCACCAGCGTTCTTTTCCCGGAGCCTCTGATCGGAGATGGCCTTTCCACCCGAATCCTTCATGCGCCACGCATGTTCACCATCTCTTCTTCGTGAGAATGAATCTGTAACAATGCTTGAATTCCATCGACGCTGGCTCTGGACTTCAGAATGCTCCTGATGGCGGCTGCCGTGTGTCCTTCCCTTCCGATCAACATCGACACGTCCCGTTTGACCAATACCAGTCTGAATCGCAGGACGTCCTGCTCGAGCTGCTCCACCTTGATCCGCATGTGCTTCGGTTCATCTATCAAATTGACCGCCACGTATCGGATAAACTCGGTCAACCGACCAACGACCGCATCCAGATCCGCCCCGTGAAGATCAGGTTGGGAGGGCTTTTCCGTTCGGTTCCCGGCGGACGTGCTTTCCCCCGGCAGAGCGCTTCGAAAATCCCATTCCATCACCTTGTAACCCGCCGTCCGTTTGATAATGTCGACGAGGTCCACCTCCCGGTTCGCCAATTTGTTCACTGCTGGCAGGACGCTGCGGAAATCCCAATCCATTACATGGATGTTTCCTAATTTCCTCAGTGAACGGGCAATGTCGAGATCTCCGATATCCTTGTGTAAAAGAGCCATGAAATCCCACTCGTTGACCGGGATTTCCCCCACCTGTCTGAGGGAATCTGAAAACCTTGAATCTCTTTTCGCCATGCAGTTCTCCTGTGATTGCTCTATCAATTCAACCCGATCGAGCCGACCGCTCGTCAGCTCAAAATAAGCGAAACAAGCGGCATGGCAAGCCCAGCCGTGAGAGTCAGTCCCTGCCAGAAGCGATGGCCGATAACCCGCACGACAAGATCCCGGGATTCTGCCAACCTTCGGACCGAATCCTAGCCAACTCGACATGCTGGCAATCCCCGATCCGCTCGCGATCTACATCGAAGGCCTCCGCACCCACGACGTCGCGGTGATCGCCTCATCGTTTTCCCCTGAAACCGTCCTCATCCCTCACCCGTTGGCGCCAGGCCTTCTGTCCCCACCAGCGATCCGTGGAACTCTGAGCATACGCCCCAGTTGAAATGGGAGGGTGCTGGATTTAACGACCTCTCATTACGCGATCGCGGTATGGCCGACCGGGATTTCTACGGATATCTAGATTGTCATGTCCACGGAAGAAAAACTGCAGGAGATTTTCCAAGCCGCACTGAGATCGGAAGACACCACCACTTTCACGCCCGCCGGCCCACCCAAGGCCTTCGTGCCGAGCTTCACGCCGGTCGGCGAGCCATCCGCGGCAATGCCACCTGATTCAACCCCGAGCGTCGAATCTGTCCCAGCACCGGCCGCCGATGCCGCGCCCAATGCGGGTCTCGATGAGAAATCCAGTGCGGAGTTGCGCGAACTCGTCGACGAACAGCAGGCGCGGATCAGGCGCAAGGATTTCAAGAACCGCATCGTCGGTCTGGCCGCATCGATTGCCTTGCTGGGCGGGAGCACCGCTTGGTTCGTTTCCGACACGGAACGGGTCGCCGCGTTGAATGGCGCGGTTTCAGATATCCGATCATTCGGTGACGTGAAATCGATTTTGAGCAAGTACCAGGCAGCCCTCGACCGGATCGCCGTTCGTGGCAATCAGATCGAGGAAGCCACCTCCTCCATCGGCGGATCCAACGAAGTCGAATCGGGGGGAGATCCCTCCACGAAAGATTCCAAGGCGTTTACCGGCAGTGAGCCCATGCCCGTGGCATCCAACCTCAAGGTTTTTGTCAGGTAGATCAGCCGGCCTTCGCGGCGGCGAATTCCAAGGTCGCAAGCGAATCTTTGTCCGCGACTAACAGAATTCGTCCCAAGCGACAGCGGGTATGGGTCGCGGCAAGCGGCGCGACCAGTTCCAGGCTGGCCACCAGCGCGGAGCAGGGAAATCGCCGTGGCCGGCCGGCCTTCCGCCAGTTCGCGTTCGGCGCGGGCCGTGATGACGAGTCCCTGCAATGTTGGCGTGGAAACAAGGTCGGGCTCGCCCGCCAGCTTTTCCAGAGCCTCCAGGGCGGAATCCGGGTCGCCCGCTTGCGCGGAGGCGATCGCACAATGCGTCCACGCCTGGCCACGTTTGGTTCGGTACGACCACACCTCCGCGTCGATCAGCCGCCGCATCGCGGTGGCCGCTCCGGAGGCATCGCCATCCAGCAGCGTCAACAATGCGATCTCGAATTCGGACTCAAAGCCGCTCGCCAGCGCTTTTTCGTAACAAATTCGCGCCTCATCGAAATCGGCCTTCGCGGTAGCGCAACGCTCCTTCGAGCAGGCGGCGAAGCTGGACCCGCACTGCGCCATGGCCTGGTGGGGGAAAGCCTTCTGCCACGGACCCCATATCAACAACCCGGCGATGGATGAAGCCGGGTCCATCGCCGCCTGGCCCCGCCCTGCAAAAGGCGCTGGAGTTGTCCGGAAAATGCACCCCGGCGGAACGCGCGCTGATCGAGGCCGTCCATCGAGCCGACCTCGAACGCTGGCCGGAGAACGGCTGGTCACTCTTCGGATTGACAGAATGTTTCAAAGCACGGAAATCACCCGAAGCGGATCAAGTCGAAGCCCGATTCAAAAAGGCCTGGCAACACGCCGATACCCAACTCGCCGCCACTTGTCTCTGCGTGGAAATCGCGAAAACGAACGACAAGATGCAAGACTGTTGACAACGGAATCGAGGACAAGGCCCCTTCAGCGTCGACGTTATCTGGTCTCTCTATTTTTCTTAAGGGGAAGCAAGTCAGCCGATGGCAATGGAGGCAAGCCCAACTCTTTAAGGAATTCATTGTGCTTTTTGGTAGCCTCTCGATGTCCTTCTCAATTCGGACCAGATCGGCATGGGTATCTTTCAGAACGATCTCCTTCTCCGCTGTCGCCGTGCTGATATAGCGGGAAATGTTCAGGTTATATCCTTCCTCGGTGATCCGCTCCATCGAGATGCGCTTGGAATAGCAGTCCTCTTCCCTCCGGAATTGGTAGGTGTCGATAATCTTGGCGATGTGCGCTGGGCTGAGCTGATTCTGGCGTTTGCCTTTTTCGAAATGCTCGGCGGCGTTGATGAAGAGCACGTCGTCCGGCTTCTTGCACTTCTTGAGCACGAGGATGCAGACGGGGATGCCAGTGGAGTAGAACAGATTGGCGGGCAGGCCGATGACGGTGTCGATGGTGCCATCCAAGGCCCTCATGCCATTCCGGCGGGCGCACGGGCACACTCACCATTTGCCTTCGTCCGCTACACCCACTCCG
>JBBSJY010000102.1:0-15462 GCA_038256845.1 Verrucomicrobiales bacterium
CGCCTGTGCGCATCGGAGGAGCGCCCTTCACCCCCGCAAGAAGCTCGGGCTTCAACTGCTGCGCATCCACTGCATCGACAATTTCAAAAGGCAGGCCGAGAGGAAGGAGCTGCTTGAGAATCTGCTGCCGGCGCTCCCGAACCCGCCCGAGCGAGACTACGAATATTTTCCATGAGCAGCTCATTTCATCATTAGTCCCCACGGGTGTCCGGTTGAATTCAAGTCGAGTTTATAGAAATCATTTCAAATGGGTGGATTAGGCACAGAAAAGCGTGTGACGGATTTGAACTCTGCGACGGCATTTTCCAGAATTTCCGGCCATGAACACCGGACGCTTCATTCTCTCCCAAGTTCTCGACCTGGTCCACCGCCAGACTCTCGACCGCATCGTAAAGCGATACGAGCGAGCATCGAGTTGTTCTTTCGCTGGATCAAAGGACACCTGCGCATCAAGCATTACTACGGCACGAGTCCCAACGCGGTGAAGACGCAAATCTGGATTGCAGTGTCCACTTACCTCATCATCGCAATCCTCCACAAGCAGCTCAATCTTCCCGGCACACTCCACAGAACTTTGCAGCTTTTGAGCGTTCATCCGTTCGAGAAAGTCACTCTAAATGCGTTACTTATGGAAACCGACCACAGAACTTTCATTAACTCTGATCATAACCAATTGAATTTGTTTTAGTTACAACCGGACACTTGTGATTAGTCCCATTGATTCAGATCTCATCGCGATATCCATCCTGTCGCCAGCTTCCGTTGACGAGATGTACTCCGTAGCTTCCCAAACCCATTGTTTTTGATTTCAACATTGTCACATCCCGCCATTGTTCGCGGTGGCGATAATAGACCGAGGTTACGACGTCTGGGCCCGTGGCATGCAAGACATCGAGGTCATTGCAATCCTCCGCTTCGAAGGTTTGCGTCCTGCAAACCAGTTCATCGAGGATCGCTGCAAGGAAAGGATGCCCGGCCTCCGCGCCAAAGGCATAGTTCGCAAGCGTGAGCTTCTCCTCACCCGCCCTCAGCCACGGGGGATAGCGGAGGCGGTAGTTCTTGTCGTTGATCTCATGTTCGTATGCGAACACCGCGTTTTCTCGGCAAAGCGGATCCAGCCTCTTGTGCAACAGGAAATCCGTATCCAAATAGAAACCACCAAGGCGGTAAACTCCAAGCAGCCGGAACAGATCCGCCTTCAGAACCGGGCGCGGATACCAATCGTAGAGCTCAAGATACTCAGAAAACTCCCGCTCCACGAACTCTCGCGAATCCCCATCTGAGAAAAATATAAGCTCCCAATCAGGATGAAACATTCGCATCTGATTGACGCAAAACTTCAACTTTTGGGCTAGCGTGTGCTGGGAAACGTGAGTGCATAAAATGCGTTGAGGGATCATCAGAATGTTTTGATGCGAGCGTTGAACCCCGCGATATAGTTATTCCAATTTTGATAATTCATATTCTTGTTGCTGCTTCTTGATTAAATCATCTAACTCTTGTCTTTGCTTGGCGTCCTGTACTGTTTCCGCCCAGCGGTAGGCTCCTTCGAATTCGAGCGAACTAGCCGCTTCCTTCGAGAATGCAATGCCTAGGAGATCTCTATCCTGCCCACTCATGGCAGATTGATTAACTCCGTACCAACTTGCCGCACCACTAGGGTCGTTTGTAGTCCAAGCTCCTATAGCGGCGTTGATGTCTGATTCCCTTCGATTGCTTTCACTTGCCATTATTTTAGTGATAGCCAAGCTTCCGTTTGCCTCCACCATTTCAGATATGAGGCTATTCCTCTTTTGCCTAACCGCCCCTTCCATGCGACTGTCTTCGGGAATCGAGCCTACCAGGTCCCATTTGTAAAATGCATCTTCATTTGGAAGACTATCGAGAAGGCTCATTAGCTCATTGGAGGAAAGCAGACCCTCGGAATTCAGGCTTGCTGCTGCTTTCGTCACTGATTCCAGATCGGCGGCACCAGAATCCAATAATATTATCTGTAAAGATTCGGAAATCGCCCCGCTTTCATTCAACGGCAAATCGGCATTATGCATTGCTTGTTTTAGCGCTGCGTAATCTGAAGAAGAAAAGAAATCAACCAGGCGATCCGGCGCGAAGCGTCGAACGAATCCTCCAAAGCCGACGGACGCGTCAGTTTTATAATCCAAATTGGAAAGCCTTTTTACTAGTTCGCTTTGAGGCAAGTCAGCAGAAGCAAAAAAAGCCCTCAAACCACTGGAGCGAACCGTTCCATAGTTTGGGTCAATCAGTTCCCACGCTTCATGAGAATACCCTTCCATGCAAAGGCGATTTATGATGCTAATGCAAAATAGTGATCGCTCCCTAAGATCCGACGTAGTCGAAAAAAAGTCATCGATTTGTTTCTTTGCCGCATCCGGGGTGAGTTCCTCTAGCTTATTTTGAGAATTTGACTTCGAGCTAACGCGCGACCCGGTTCTGGCATTTAAGATTTGAGTTTCGCGATTTAGTTTGCTTTTCTCCATCGCTAACTCCAGACCTGCAGACTTATCGTAACTCTTGATTTTGCCAAAGATCTGATATCCAATTAAGGTAAAAATTGCTAAAGCTACAGTCAAGATTGGCAGTTTCCAATTGGGAATATGACGGAGTGATTTCATGAAAAAATATGGGTTTGCACCCGAGACTTTGCAAGCCGAATCTCAGAGCCTTCTGAACCACGTTCAACTAGTCCCCAAAGATTCCGTAGATCCACGACCACCTCCTTCCCAATTCAAGGCAAACTTTAAATCGTTGGACTGGAAGAAGAGTTCGGGTCGATCAAATATGACACCTGCTCCCCGTGATGAGTCAATCATTGTAAGGTACGTATTTTGCTCCCACTTTTTTGAAGGGGCCTTCTGTTTGGGTCGAAAGCAAATTATCGCACTTTGAGCAATACGTTCTGGTCATTTTGAAATATTTTTTGGGTGTGTTGCCGGGCAATTCTTCGTATTTTACATCTGGAGCACCCGGTGTACAATCTCCTCCCTTGCTGCACTTCGGTGCCGAGTCGCTGTTCCCTTGTGCCAAAGCAGTTCCCCTCGAAAGAATCACTACACCTCCGACTGTGAGGGCTGATCTTTTTATGAAGCTACGGCGGGTGATATCATAGGGTGTGGAAATCGAATTTGACGGGCGATCAGTCGGGTTCATGGTAGCGCGTTGGTTGGTTGTGGCAATTTCATTTTTGTTCTTGCCACGGATCGGGGGGGGGGGGGGGCAAGGTTTAAAAAACAAAACGCCCGATTATTTTTGCCAGAGAGATTCTACCGTTCATTAACTATCTCGAAAGAACCATGAGTTGGACCGACTTTTACCCTGTGTTTGATCAATCACACGTGTCTGATTATGAGAAACTTGGGTCCCAATCCGAGCGTGCCGAGCTGGAGGGATGGTGCGCGGTGTCCCGCCGGATCAACGAGCGGCCCGCCCTGCACAGGGTGGCGGTGAGTTTATTCTGGAAAAATCTGGACGCGGAGGAGGAAGAGCTAACGGTGGTTAGCCGGCAGCAGATGATGGATGCGGCCAAGCTGGGTCTGATCTCCCGCTATGCGCCGTGGGATCACTATGTGAAGCCGCTGCTGAAGGGAGCGCGGATACTGCGGAAGGCGCGACCGGAAGTGGTGCTGCGGGTCTATCTGGCGGCGGATCTGGAGTTTCTGATCGAGGATCTGGTGGCGGCGGGCTGCGAGGTGTTTCTGATGCAAAGCGCGTCTATCCGCCACAATCCTGGGGCCATGTGGCGTTTCCTCGCGCTGGAGGCCGCGGATGAATGGATCACGGTGATCGATGCGGACCGTGGCAAGGACATCCTGGCGGATGTGGAGCGCAGCGAGCAGACGATGGCGGCCGGGCTGGGATTGTGGCGGCTGCCGTATTTCTTCGATGGAGACCGCCGAAAACATCACATGGGCTACTATCGACCGATCAATGCCTGCCAGTTTGGCGCACGGGGCGGCCAGCCGGTGGGACTTCTGATGAAGGCCTTCATCTGGCACAACCGGAACGGAACGATGCGAACTACCTGGCAGGAGCCGGGGGAGCGTGGCGAGGAAAAGCCGCAGGCAATCGCGCTTACGACCTGGCCGAGCTACGGCTTCGACGAGTGGTTCCTGCTGGCGGTGATGTATCCGCGCTGGGCCTTAGAGGGGGTGTTGACGTTTTTCCATTGGCGGCAGCCGGAGTTGAGCTTTTCTCACACGCTGGACGTGGAATACGTCACTTGGGCAAATTCGGGCAGCGAAATTTTCCGCTGTCCGAAGCCTCCTGCGGGGGAGTCGGAGCCGTGGGGCGATAACCAGGCGGAGCCGACGCTAACGCTCCGAGATGACTCGACCGTGTTCCGCCGGGAGCGGAAACGCATCGGCCCGGCGCATCGGATTCTGACGGAGGCTCCGATAGAGGGGGTGGGCATTTCCACCTTCGAGGGCAGCATGGGGGAGCTGTTGGACCGGGCGGGAAACCATGTTTCCACGGAATTCTGGATCGATTTGAATCCTCGGCTGCGGCTGGGGGAGAATGGAGGCGAGTTGTTTCTGGACCGCCGTTATGCGGAGGTTGATGTGGTGACCTGTGGCCATTATTTCACTAGGGTTTCCGCGGCGACCGCGGCGTGGGCGGCGCGAATCGGGCTGAAAGAACGGCAATGGCAGGAAGGGGGGATTTTGAAAATTCCCAAGCTGGAAGGTCCGATGACCCTGTGGCGCACGGCATTTTCCAAGGAATTCCGCCGGGAATGGTCGGCCACGGGTGCTTTTTTGAATCCGGGCATCCAGCTCCAGGCTTGGATAGAGCAAGGCCGGGCAAATGTCCTGAGCACGACGGCCCGGGCCATGGGCTGGATCGTTCGGTAATGCGATGGTTGCCGCGGGGCGGTCCGCAGGGATCGCAACTGTCGTGATGGTCCGCGACGGGTGCTTTTTTGAGGGATGACTGGTGGTGGGGCTTGGCGGTTGCAAACCGCCGCCACGGGGTCAGATCGTCATCGCCTGGAATCCGCCGTCCACGATCATTTCGATGCCGGTGATGAAGGAGCCGGCTTTGGAGGAGGCGAGCAGGAGGGTGGCTCCGATCAGTTCGTCGGCGTTGCCGAAGCGGGAGGCGGGGGTCTGGCGGAGGATGTCGAGGACGCGCGATTCGTCGAGCACCTTGCGGTTTTGCTCGGCGGGAAAAAACCCGGGGACGAGGGTGTTGACGCGGATGTCCTTGTCGGCCCACTCGCGGGCGAGGTTGCGGGTGAGGTTGTGGACGGCGGCCTTGGAAGCCGAGTAGGTGAAAACCCGGGAGAGCGGGTTGAGCCCGGAGATCGAGCCGAGGTTGATAATGGAAGCGGGCCGTGCCTCATCGATGAAATACTGGCCGAAAACCTGGCAGGCCCGGAAGACGGCGGAGAGATTCGTGTCGATGATCCGTTGATATTCGTCTTCGGAGATTTCGAGAAAGGGCGTGGGCGAATTGGTGCCGGCGCCATTGATGAGAATGTCGACCTGGCCGGATCGCTCGATGACTGTTTCCAGCAGGGAATGAAGCGAATCGCGCGAGGTGACATCGACCGGCACAAAGTATCCTTTGCCGCCGTGGGACTCGACTTCGGCGAGGCGTTTCTCGGCCTTTTCCGGGATGCGGCCGCCGAGGACGACCTCCGCACCGGCGCGGGCGAGCCCCACCGCCATGGTGCCGCAGAGTTCTCCGGTTCCGCCAATGATGACTGCGGTTTTTCCGGAAAGGTCGAAGAGGTCTTTGAGAAACGAGGCGGTCTGCATGAAGCGATCTTCTGAATTCCGGTCCCGACTGCCAAGCGCGGAGTGGTGGCGGATGGTTGGGGATTGCAGCGCAATCCCGGATTGGCCAGCATGCGGCGTGATGATTGAGGATCAGGTTCCGTGGCTGGCGGCAGCCTCCAGGAGGAAGCGCTGGCTGGTCGGGGTTTCGGGAGGGGCGGATTCCGTGGCGCTGCTGCACATGTTGCATGGGGCCGGATTCCGGGATCTGGTGGTGTGCCATCTCGATCACCGGCTGCGAGGTTGCGAATCGACAGGAGACGCGAGGTTTGTGGCTGCCTTGGCAAAACGGCTGGGATACGTGGCGGAGATCGGGAAAGCGGATGTGGCCGCGCTGATGAAGGAAAACCCGGCATCGATGGAGACTGCCGCCCGCCACGCCCGGCACGAGTTTTTCGCCCGGTGTGCGAGGAAGTATCGGTGCAAGCGGCTGTTGTTGGCGCATCATGCGGACGACCAGGCGGAAACGGTGCTCTGGAATCTGCTACGAGGATCCCACGGACTGAAGGGCATGCGGGAACGGCGCGCGATTCTCACCGCGGCGGGTGCGGAACTTGAAGTTCATCGTCCGCTGCTGGGCACCCGGCACGCCGGATTGGTCGGCTGGCTGGAGGAGCGGCGTTTGCGGTGGCGGGAAGATGCGGGCAACGCGGAGCCGCTGGCGGTGCGCAACCGCCTGCGCAACGAGGCGCTGCCGTTGCTCTCCGAAATCAGCGGGCGGGATGCGGTGGCGGCGTTCGCGCGCGGCGCGTCGGACGCGGTGGATCAGGCGGCCGTGGTGGAGTGGGCCTTGGAACGCGCCGGGGTCATGGACCCGCAGGGGCGCTTGCACCTGCCGGTGCTGCGGGGCCTGCCGCGGGCGCTGCGACAGGCTGCGGTGGCCCGCTACCTCGAGGCGGCCGGCGTGGGCGGGCTTTCCCGAGAACTGCTTTCCCGCGTGTTGGAGATGCTCGATCCCGCCGGGCCTCCGGCGGTCAACCTGCCGGGCGGCGGATCGATCCGGCGGCGGGCGGGACGCCTTTTCGTCGCACATTGAGGAAATAAAGACTTTTTATTCTTGATTAAAGCCGGGAGGGTCCGGAGAGTAACGATGCACCCGGAAAAAGATGTCATGAAATGGAAACCCGTAGCGTTAGTTCTCGTCGCCCACATGTTGCCCGCCCTCGCCGAAGAGCCCGTGATCGCCAGTGGCGAGCTGGTTCTCCCACCGGGGATCAAGGGTGAGGAGATTGCCGTCCTGACCGACCCACCGATGGTTCCGCCGCCGATCACCCGCAAGCACCCGACCAAGGTGATTGTGAAGTTGGAGGTGGTGGAAAAGGTGATGAAAATGACCGACGGGGTGGATTACACGTTCTGGACCTTCGGGGGCTGTGTGCCGGGGAAATTCATCCGCGTCCGTCAGGGGGATTTCGTTGAGTTCGAGCTGATGAACCACCCGACAAGCAAGATGCCGCATAACATCGACCTCCATGCCGTAACCGGCCCGGGCGGAGGTGCCGCGGCGTCCTTCACGGCACCGGGTCACAGCTCCACCTTCTCCTTCCAGGTCCTCAATCCCGGGCTTTACGTTTACCATTGCGCCGTCGCACCGGTGGGCATGCACGTTGCCAACGGCATGTATGGATTGATTTACGTCGAGCCCGAGGAAGGCCTGCCGCGGTGGATCGTGAATATTATGTCATGCAGGGAGATTTCTATACCAAAGGCCGCTACGGCGCCCAAGGTTTGCAACCCTTCAGCATGGAAAAGGCCATTGATGAACGGGCGGACTATGTGGTGTTCAACGGCGCGGTCGGTGCCCTCACCGGCGACAACGCGATGCCGGCGACGAAGGGTGAGACCGTCCGCATCTTCTTCGGAAATGGCGGGCCGAACCTGTTGTCTTCCTTCCATGTGATCGGCGAGATTTTCGATCGGGTGCACGTCGAAGGTGGAACCATGATCAATGAAAACCTGCAAACCACCCTTGTGCCGGCGGGGGGCTCCGCCATCGTTGAATTCAAGGTCGAGGTTCCCGGCACGCTGATTCTTGTCGATCATGCTCTGACCCGTGCGTTCAACAAAGGGGCCATCGGCATGATCAAAGTCTCGGGGGAGCCGGATCCTCTGGTCTATTCCGGCAAGCAACATGACCGGGTCTATTTGCCGGAGGGCAGTACCCCGCAGTCGATGCCCGAGCCCGGCAAGCCCCTCGCGGCGGCTGCAAACAAGACGGAACGGATCGAGCGTGGTGCGAATGTCTATACCCAGAACTGCATCGCCTGCCATCAGGCGGAAGGTCAGGGCATTCCACACGCCTTCCCGCCGCTCGCCGCCGCCGACTATCTCAATGAAGACAAAGACCGCGCCATCAGCACCGTGATCCATGGCCTCACCGGCGAGATCACCGTGGATGGAAACAAGTTCAACAGTGTGATGCCCGCGATGGCCCTCAATGACGAGAATGTCGCGAACGTTCTCACGTATATCTACAGTGTCTGGGATAACAACGGGACCGAGGTCACGCCTGCTGATGTGGCGGCTGCCCGGGAAGTGCGATGAATGGTCCGGCAGTCATTCTTGCATTCGTTTGCATCTGCCCGCTATTGGCGGCCGGAGAAATCTCCGGCCCGCCTATGGTGCGGGTGGCCGGCGGGATCTATCAGCGACCGTTGGAAAAGGGAGGCGAGTCCCGCCGGGTCGAGCCGTTTGATCTGGATGTGCGGCAGGCGACCAATGCGGAGTTCCTCGCATTCGTCCTGGCCCATCCGCAATGGCAGCGTTCCAAAGTCAACGGTCTGTTTGCCGACGCAGGCTACCTCGCCCACTGGGCGGGTGATATCGAACTCGGGACGGGCGCACCGCCGGAATCGCCTGTCGTCCGGGTGTCATGGCATGCCGCCCGGGCTTTTCTGAAATCCCATGGCAAACGGCTGCCGACGGTGGACGAGTGGGAATTCGCCGCGCGTGCCGACGAACGGACGCCCGACGCCAATGACGATCCGGTTTTCAAAGCGAAGATCCTCGACTGGTATTCCAAGCCATCGCCCGAAGTGCTGCCGACGGCGGGGCTGGAGCAACCGAACTATTATGGAGTCCGCGGCATGCATGGGATCCTATGGGAGTGGACGCGCGACTTTGTCTCGGCGATGACCAGCGGCGAGGCCCGCTCGGACGGGTCCCCCGACGCGCTGTTATTTTGCGGCGGTGGAGGAGCCGATCCCGGCCAGGCGACGGAATATGCGAACTTCATGAGAATCGCTTTCCGCTCGTCGCTACAAGGCGATTTCTGTCTGCCATCGCTAGGCTTTCGCGGAGCACGGGATGCGCCGCGCGTGCCGATTCCCGATGATTATTTACCCGCATCCGCACCATGAAATCTTCTTTTCTATCACTTGGTTTATTAATCAGCCCGCTCGTCGGCGGTGAGCTTGCCCATCCCGTTCCGGCGGCGGACAGCGCATTGCGCGCCGGATCGCTCTACATTCTCGATTCCACGTGGATCGATCAGAACGGCAAAACGGTTGTCTGGGCCGATTCATTGGGCACGCCGCGGGTCGTGGCGCTCGGCTACGCGACCTGCAAGGGTGTCTGCCCGCGGATCATCGCCGACATGCAAAGGATCGGGAAAGAACTGGATGCAAAGTCCAAGGTCCGTTTCACCTTCATCACCTTGGATCCCGCCAACGACAAGCAGGCGGAGATGCGGGCGCTGGCGGAAAAGCACCAGCTGGACCCCGCCCGGTGGGATCTTCTGAATGGTGATGAGGATGCGCTGCTGGAGCTGGCGGTCGCGCTGGGCGTGCGTTTCAACCGCTTGCCCAACGGGGTCGATTTCGCCCATTCCTATCTGATTGCGGTGATCGGTCCGGACGGCAGGATCTTGCACAAGTGGACGGATCCGAAACAGGGGCCGGAGGCGGCGGTGGCGGCGTTGCGGAACTTGCCCGATCCCTGAGCAATTCAATTGTCGGAGTCATCCTTCTTGAAAAACCGCCGCGCGTGCCAGATCGCCCATAGCCCCGCGCCCGCAACCCAAGACCAGGCGGCGTATTCATGATGGGTTACCATGACCCGCGGCAGGAAGTCCGCGGAGATGCGGGTGAGAGCGGCGAGGACGATGGAAAGAACAATGAGGCGGGCAATCCACGAGCGGTTTGCGAAACGTTCGACCCGCCCGCTGTGCCCGAACAGCACGCGGCTGCCGGCAATCAGGCATACCAGCCCGAATCCGCCGACATACAAGGAATGGTCCACGGCGATGGGGCGGACGCTGAAGAAGACCGGGACGATCAATCCGGCGGCAGCCAAGGGCAGGCACCAGAGGCGCAGGGCATTGGCCAGCGTGCCGATCTTTGGGGAACCGGGCTTGGGAAGCCAGCGGACCTGGCTGATCGCGAATACAAAAGCGGTGGCTCGGAGCGCCCGTCCGATGCCGGGGTGGATCCAGACTTCGATCATGAAGCTGGCGGCCAGGGCGGCTGCCACGATGCTCATGTTCCGCCAGGCGCGCCGGGTCGGCGGGCCGGGTTCAGGTTCGCCGAAGGAGTTTCCTAACAGGCGTGGGAAAAGGAAGATCCCGACGCCCATCACCGGTGCCAAAAGAAATCCCTGATATAGCAACAAACCGGCGAGACGGTAGATCTCCATCGAGACCATCCAAGCCGGATTGAGCCACAGGAGCGTGCCGGCCATCCCGAAGAGCAGCCCGGCACCGGCGAGCAGCAGAGGGGGTGGGGGAAGCTCGCTGCGGAAGCCGATCAAGCGGACGGAGAGTGAAAGGGAGAACCCGGCCAGCAACATCAGGAAGGAGAGATCTCCGGCGAAGTTGAGCCCGCGCAGATGGAAGATCCCCCCGGCGAGATGTAACAGGAACAGCGGAAGCAATTCCCACGGTTTCAGGCGGGGCGCGCCTAACATCCGCGGCGCCGCGGTGCCGAGGAATCCGATCACAAACGCGCCGCCGAATGCCTCGATCATCACCCGGGCATGGCTGACGTTGGGATAAAAGCCCAGTTGACCGCGGTAATACATCGGCCACAGCAGCACCCCGGCGATGCTGAAAAGAATGCCACTCAGGAAAAACAACCGGTAAGGCTCGCTGCCAAGCCAGACCAACCCGGCGGCAATCGGACGTTCATTGGGTTTGTCGTGGCGGCGATCGGAGAGGCTCATCGAAATATCTTCACGATCCGGAGGTTTGCTGGATCCGCGAATGAATCACCCGTGCCATATCTTCGGCACAGCGCACGATATGATCCGCATTCCCGCCCGCAAAAAGTTCGTGGACGGTTTCACGGAATAGCTCCAGCCAGCGCTCGAAAACCGGCCAATCCATGGGAGTGAGCGGGACCAGTTTCATGTGGGCACCTACAGGATTTCCGCGGAAGGTTCCGGCGCGAAACAACACGGTGTCCCAGAAATCGTATAACTTCGGAAGGTGCGTTTCCCAGTTCACTTTGGCGACACCGTCGAAAATGTGTCCCAGGGATTCGTCGGCGCGGACTTTGACATAGAAGGCATCCACCATCCTCACCAGGTCCGCCCGGCCGAGGATGTCAGGTTGATCGCCGGCAGTGCGCGCCGCGCCCGAACCGATCGCTGTCTTGCTCATTGAGGAGATGGCGCTCATGCCGGAACGATGGCATCGGGCGGAAACAGCGAAAGGAAATAAAGAATTAAAGTTCGTTTATTTCCCGGCGAGGAAGGAGCGGGCAGCCTGACCGCCCTGGCCTTCCTGAGCGAGGGCAGCGACGGGGAGAAGTTCCCGGGCGCCGAACACTTCGCCTCGCTTTCATGCGCGGTCGCACGCTGGCCGAGTCGTTCGGGATCCTCCACGAGGCGCAGAACACGACCCGCGAACAGATGCTCATCGCCGCATACGTCCCGCACCGCGATTCCCGGTGAAAATGGTTTGGCCTGCGCCCGGTGTTCGGCTTGTTTTCAGGGAATGAGGCTTTGTTTGCAATACAGCGGCCAGATCGCGGCCTTGGCCGGTCGGGGCGAGGAGGATGCGGGGTCGATGCCCGGGAAGCGGCTGCGGGACGTCCTTGCCGGGCTCGCGGCCGATGGACGCGATCCGGGTTTCGGGAAATTGTTGCTGACCGCGGAGGGCGGGATTCAACCCACTCTGCTGCTCGTGGTGGATGGCGAGCAATGGGTAGGGGAAAAGAACGCTTATGTCCCGGATGACGGAGCCACGGTTTTCCTGATGAGTCCGATTGCCGGAGGTTGACGCGATGAACCTCCACGAATCCGACCGGGACGTGTATTCGTGGCAGCTCGATGTCCCGGGCATGGGCGCGACGGGTCAGGCGAAACTCCGCTCGGCCACGGCATTGGTCTCCCGTGTCGGCGGGCTTGGCGGGCCGCTCGCGTTTTCGCTGGCGGCGGCGGGGTTCGGAAAAATCATCCTCGCCCACGCAGGCAGTCTGAGGCCGGACGATCTGAACCGGCAGATTTTGATGACTCATGGCGGGCTGGGAAAGCCGCGCGCCGAACAAGCGGCGGAAACGCTGCGGCGTTTCAATCCCGGAGTCGAAGTGGACGCGGTCGCGGAAAACATCGACCGGGACAACGTGAAGGAACTGGTGGGGCGGGCGGACATCGTCTTCGACGCCGCGCCCTTGTTTGAAGAGCGATTTTTGATGAACCGGGAAGCCGTGCGTCAGGGCAAGCCGCTGGTGGATGCGGCGATGTTCTGCATGGAGGGGCGGGTGCTGACGGTGGTGCCGGGTAAGACGGCTTGCCTCGCGTGTCTCTATCCGGAGGTTCCGCCGGAGTGGCGCCGACGGTTTCCGGTGATCGGCGCGGTTGCGGCGATGATTGCGAATTTGGCGGCGATCGAGGGCATCAAGCTCGTCGCCGGCCTTCCCGGGTCGCGGGCCGGCGAGCTGATTCACGTCGACGCGGGTTCGATGGAGATGCGGCGGATCCGGATCGCGCGGCGGCCAGACTGCGGGGTGTGCGGGTGATGCGGGTCAGCGGGAACTGTTCATGTCAGGATCAGGGATCGGGCGGGTCAAGATGGGACGCGGATTGGGAAATGTGACAGTCTGCTGGACAAGACGAGGTAATGGTGGAGACTCGAAAAATTTCCCGAAAACCCCTTAAAATGCGAACTAAAGCACTTATTTTCCTTTGGATGGGCTGGTCCGGCTTGGTCGGAGTGCGTGCGGCGGATCCCGGAGTGGCTGAGGTTTTGAATTCGTCCGGAGTTCGGGGAGGACTGGCGGTTCATGTGGGTGCGAGCGACGGATCGCTGGAGTGCGGGCTGACGAACGAGGGCCGGATCAGCGTGCACGGGCTGGCGCTCGACGATGCTTCGCGGGACGCGGCGCGGAAGACGATTTTTTCCAAAGGCCTCTACGGGCTGGCGAGCGTGGCCACTTGGAACGACCGGACGCGGCTGCCGTATGCGACGAATCTGGCGAACCTGCTGGTGGCGGACTTGGACGCACTGGGCGCGGCGGCACCGAAGCGCGAGGAGCTGGAGCGGGTGATGGCGCCGGACGGGGTGATGTTTCTCAAACTGGGCGGCAAGTGGGCGAAGCATGTGAAGCCGCGGCCCGGCGGCATGGATGACTGGGGGCATTTCGATTACGACGCGCAAGGGCTCGGGACTTCGCAGGACGAGCTGGTGGAGCCGGTGCGGCAGCAGCAGTGGATCGCGAGCTTGCAGCCGATTCCCATAGAAGGAAACCCGGCGGGTTACGACCCGGGCGCGGGGGTGCGGATCGACGGGCGCTTCGCGGTGATGGATGTGAACGATTCGCGCGGCGCGCCGGAGAAGGCGAAGAAGAGCGACTACTGGGTGCTGCATTGCCGCGATGCCTTCAACGGCACGCCGCTTTGGACGATCCCGCGCGATGTGAAGGCGGCGCGTTCGCGTTGGTCGCTGGTGGCCGAGGACGGGGTGGCTTACGCGTGGTTGAAGATCGACGAGGAGCTGACGGCGATCGATCTGGCGAGCGGAAAGGTGCTGCGGACCTTCGCCGGAACGGAGCAGCCGGAGAAGGTGGACGACCGGTCGGCGATCTGCCTGCGGGTGGGAAAGCAGGCCCTGCTGGTGGGGCTGAACGAGCGGTTGGACGCGTTCGATTTGAAAACCGGCGAGCGGGCGTGGAGTTTCGCGGAAGAGGGAATGCGCGTGCTGGTGCCGGTGCTCGACGAAGCACGAGGAAGGGTTTACTGCGTGGTCGCGGAGGCGGCGGAACGGGATTTCCGGAGTCGCTGGCCGACGAGCCAGGTCGTCCGCGCGGTGGTGGCGCTCGACCTCAAGACGGGCAAAACGGTGTGGGAATGCGAGGCGGCGGCGAGCGTGGAGATCCCGCATGAGAAATCCGACAAGGAACCGCGCTTCCGGGGTATCGGCCAACTCGTTCCCGGCGACAAACATCTGGTGGTGTTCGGGAGCAAGGCGATCGGTGGCGGCAAGTCGCCGTTCATCGGGGCGATCGATTTGGAAACCGGCGAGCTGGTCCACGCCGACGACCATCCGTTCGAGCCGAATTACAATGCGCATTCCTACAACGTGCTGTGGCGGGACGGGCTGGCGTATTTCGCGGGCGCGTTCACGCGGGTGTGGAGTTATGATCCCGCGACCGGCGACATCGTTGCCGTGGTGAACGACAGTTGGAACCAGCGCTGCACGCGCTTCGCGGCGACGCCGAAATGGCTGATGTTCGGGCAGGCGGCGTATTATGACGAGAACGGCGCGGGCGTGCAGGCGAGCGTTGGCCGGGCCGGCTGCGCGTTGCCGAACACGCCGGCCAACGGGATGACCTATTTCACTCCGACGATGTGTGGCTGCACGACGCTGGTGCGCGGATTCCAGGCAATGAGCGGGGAGAAATCCGGTGGGCCTGCGGGCGATGCATTGCGGTTGGTGAAGGGAGGTCCCCCAGTCGCGATCCAGGCTGCCGCCGGTTTCCCCGAAGGCCCGGTGGCGGAGGATTGGATCAAGCAGGATCGCGCGGGCCAGAGTGAAACGGCTCCGGTGAAGGCCGGGGAACTGGAGTTGGTCGCGTATCCGCATCAGCACCGGCTGGAAGCCCGGCGCGGCAGCCAGGTGGCGTGGAACTTCGTGGCCGACGCGCGGATCAGTTCGCCACCGGTCTTCGTGGACGGGGTGGCGGTGTTCGGCGCGCACGACGGCTGGGTGTACGCGGTCGGAGGTGACGGGAGCTTGAAATGGAAGTCGCTGCTGGCACCGGCCGAACGGGCGATCGGCATCAACGGTCAGCTTGAAAATTCCTGGCCGGTGTACGGCGTGGCGCTGCTGGACGGCAAGGTGGTGGCCTCGGCCGGGACGCATGTGGAATTCGACGGCGGTGTGACAGTCGCCGCTTTCGAGCCGAAAACGGGCGAGCGGATTTGGACCAAAGAGCTTCAGAAATCGAGCAGCCCGGTCCCGGCCGGCGGCAAGCGCGCGGAAATCGCCGCCTACAGTTTTCTCAACAGCGTGCCGAAGGTGGCGGACGGAATGATCGAGCTCGGCGACGGCGGTCGGCGTGGTGGGACTTTCCGTTTTTCTCCGGACGAGGATGAGGCGACCCTCAATTCCCGGCTCAACTCTCCCGAGAAGAAAGGGGATCGATAGAATTGGTCGCCCCTTGAGGATCACCGCCGGTCTTCGAGAATCTTGCCGTCTTCAAAACGGAAGATGTGATCGGCGAGACGTCCG
>JBBSJY010000103.1:0-15454 GCA_038256845.1 Verrucomicrobiales bacterium
CTCTGGAAATCGAAGCCGGAGGGAAAATCGGTATGAGTGAGCATCCGGGTTTCGGGAAAAGCGGTGCTTTCCATCACCTCGATCCATTTCCCGGCGGAGATTGCACCTGCGGAACTAAGGATGGAAGCGACGGCGTGTTCGGCCCAGGAATCTCCGAATGAATCGCGCTCCGCGAGATACATTTCGTAAGCCAGCCACGGGTCTCGTTCGGCGAAGCGGACGAGAACGAGTTCAGCGACCTGTGTGCGGGCGGTTTCATCATCCATGGCAAGGACGTAAGTCCAAGCGCCGGCTCCGAGGCGGGCGATCAATTCATCAACAATTTGCACCCGGGCTGAGCCATCCGCGTCGGGATCGGCCAGAAGCCATTGCCAAAGGGCAGAAGTCTCGCAGCGGCCGGCGGCGATGCGGAGGCTTTTGACGGCGGTGTCAGCCCGGGTGGCAGACGTGGAGACACGGGCTTGTTGTGAACCGTTCCGAGGGGAAATCGAGATGGAATCGGGCGGCGGGGCCGAAATCCGAGAGGGTTTCGCCCTCCCCAATGACGCGCCAAGCCAGATGGCGAGAAGCGACAGCGCGAGCACGGCGGCGTTGCGTTGGGTCGCGCTCATGGTTCGGGAGTGCCGGGCTGCGGATCCTTAGGGATGAGCTCCCGCAACACCGGGAAATCCGTAAGAATTTTCTCCGCTGCTCCAGGCCATTCCACCTCAAGCCGACTGAGGCCTTGCCCGACTTTTACGAAAGTTTCCGAATCCATGTTTCTCAACCCTTCCTCGATCACTCCACTTTCTCCCGGACCGACGGAGTGGAAAATTTGCCTCAGTTGGAAGGCCGAACCATGGTCGCCTTGGCCGGGCCACTCCGCCCAGCCATGGAGCGCGCCCGCGGGGTCCGTCTTTCCCCAGAGCGAAAAGAGATCATCCAGACGCACGCCCTCTTCCGCCAGCCACCGTGCCGCACCGCTTTCCAGCCATGGCGCGAGGTCGGTATCCTCCCCGATTGCAAGTCCGGGATTCTCGAAGGGATCGGGATTGAGACGGAACAGCTCCCACGGAACTTGCTGCGCCGCGGTCAGCATGGCTTCAGGTCCTGCGGACGCCTGATCCCCGAGGAGCGACATGAGCGTGCTGGGATAGCAGGGATGTGGTTCTTCCGCCGCAGAGATATACCGGAGAACCTCCGCGGGCTCTTGCTCCGCCCATCCGGCGACGAACGCCTGGAGGGCTGCGGGCGAGTTCGTTTCGATCCACTTCAGGGCGTCGCCGCGAGAAGTCATCCCGAGGGCGTGGGCGCAGGCGTGGAGTTGATTTTTCAGTGCCTCCGACTTTCCCCAATCATCAGCGACTTTTTCCGCCTCCTGTTTGAGGCGGAGGATTTCCCACCGCAGATCCTCTTGGGAGTAATTGGTATAATCGGGAGAGCGCGCCTCTTCGAGCTGATGCCATTCGCGGAGGGTTTCCAAAAGGAGGGATGCCACGGCGGCATGATCTCCAACATCCCGCCGCGGTTGCCTCGCCGCGACGGTTGAATTGATGGAAGGTGGCGTCTCAACGACGTCCGTTCCGGAGGCCGTGGCCATGAAATAGGCGGCCACTCCCAATGGAACCGGCAGCGCCCAGACGAAGTTTCCCGGTTTCATTTCCATCATCCAGCCACGGAATGAGCGGGATTGGCAAGCAGGACGGCGGAAGGCATTCCCTCCGTTCACTCCTTCGGCCAAAGGATAAAGAGATAGCCGAGGTAGGAAGCGAAAAGGAGGAGGCCCTCGATGCGGTTGAGGCGGCGGCCGGTGGCGAGAAAGGGAACGAGCAAGGCCGTCACGCCGATCATCATGCCGAGGTCGATCTTGTTCATCGCGGAGGTGCCGATCGGATGGACCATCGCGCTGCCGCCGAGGACGAAGAGGATGTTGAAAAGATTCGAGCCGAGGACATTTCCCAGCGCGATGTCGGACTGGCGGCGGAAGGCGGCGACAACGGAGGTGGCGAGTTCGGGCATCGAAGTGCCGGCGGCGACGATGGTGAGGCCGATCACCGCTTGTGAAATCCCGAGCGAGGTGGCGACTTTCACGGCGTTGTCCACCAGGAGCTGGGAGCCGAGCACAAGCACGCCAAGGCCTCCGAGGATCTTCAGGATGTCGCCCGCGAGGCTGCCGGTGGGTTTCACCTCGGGGGTGTCCGCATGGATTTCAACGCCTGACATTTCATCGCGGCGGGCGCTCTTGATCGTCCAGACGGTGCAGGCGATCGCGCCGATCACGAAGAACGTCCCCTCGATCCGGGACACCTCGCCATCGAGGAAGGTGAGCGGCGCGAGGGCGGTGACGGCGAGCAGGAGCGGGGCGTCCCAGCGCAGGACCTGGAGATTGGTGCGGATGGGAAACACCACTGCTGCGAGGCCCAGGATCACGGCGATGTTGAAGATATTGGATCCCACGACATTGCCGATGGCGATGTCGGACTGTCCGGAAAAGGCGGACTTCAGCGAAACGAGCAACTCGGGCATCGAGGTGCCGTAGGCAACCACGGTGAGCCCGACAACCAGCGGGGAAAGCCCGAGCTTGAGCGCCATCGCCGCCCCTCCTCTAACCAGCAGTTCCGCCCCGATGAAGAGCACGACAAAACTGGCGACGATCAGCAAGGACGGGATGAGCATAACCGGAAGTGCGGGGACGATTACAGGTAACCCGGCGGAGGCCAGTGGAATCACCGCCGAAGATTTTCATTGGCGACAAACCGCCACCGCTCGGATCACTCGACGGTGACGCTTTTCGCCAGATTTCTCGGCTGATCGATCTCGCAGCCGCGAAGGCGGGCGACGTGGTAGGCGAAGAGCTGGAGTGCGACCACGGCGGGGACCGTGGCAACGAGCGGGTGGCAGCGGGGAATGGCGATGAAATCGTCCATGCACTCGGCGGCCTCGTGGTCGCCCTCTGTGACAATGCCGAGGATGCGGGCTCCGCGGGCGCGGCATTCCTCGATGTTCCCCAGGGTCTTGTCTTTTCCGGGAATGTCGCAGGCGAGCGCGACGATCGGAGTACCCTCCTGGAGGAGCGCGATCGGACCGTGCTTGAGTTCCGCGGCGTGATACCCCTCGGCGTGGATATAGGAGATCTCCTTCAACTTTAGAGCGCCTTCCAGGGCGACGGGATACATCGGTCCGCGGCCAATGAAAAAGGCATGTTCATTTTCGCAATAGTCGGCGGCGATCTTGGCAATGCGGTCGCTCTGTGAAACGACTTTGCGGACCAGCTCCGGAATCGCAGCGATGTCTTTGGCAAAGCGGATGCCCTGTTCACGGGAATAACGCCTGCCGCGACCGAGCTTGAGCGCCATCATCAACAGCACGGCCACCTGACAGGTGAAGGCCTTGGTGGAGGCCACGGAAATCTCGGGCCCCGCGTGGAGATAGACCCCACGGCCGGTTTCCCGTGCGATGGTGGAGCCGACGACATTGCAGAGGCTCATCACGAAGGCACCCTTCTGGTTGGCCTCGCGGACCGCGGCCAGCGTATCCGCGGTTTCACCGGATTGCGAGATGGCAACCACCAGATCGAGATTGCAGATGATGGGATTTCTATATCTGAATTCCGCCGCTTGCTCGACCTCGGCATGGATGTTCGCCAAATCCTCGAAAGCATATTCACCGACAAGCCCGGCATGCAGGGAGGTGCCGCAACCGATGAGGACGACACGCGAAATCTCGGCGAGCTCGCGCGGCGAGGTGCCCATGCCGGCGAGGACGGAGGTGCCGAGATCGAAGTCGAGGCGGCCGCGGATGGCATTCGCGAGGGCGTCTGGTTGCTCGTGGATTTCCTTGAGCATGAAGTGTTCGTAACCGCCCTTTTCGGCGGCGGCGGCATCCAGCCCGAGTTCCGCGATCTCACGGGTCACGGGAACGTTGTGCAGATCCCTCACATCCACCGAATCCGCCATCACGATGGCGATGTCATTATCGTTTAGATAAATGACCCGCTGGGTGTGGGCGACGATGGCCGCGGCATCGGAGGCGATGATCGTTTCCCCATCGCCCACCCCAATGACGATCGGGCTGCCGCGGCGGGCGGTGATGACCCTGCCCGGCTCGCGGGCCGACAGCACGGCTATGCCAAAGGTCCCCTCCACCTGGTGGAGTGCGTCGCAGATGGCTTGGAAGAGGTCGCCCTTGTCACAATCGCCAATGAGATGGACCAGGACTTCCGAATCGGTTTCGGAATAGAAGTGATGTCCCTTGCCCTCCAGCCGGGCACGGATGGAGCGATAGTTTTCGATGATCCCGTTGTGGACGAGCGCGATGTCTCCCGACTGGTCGAGATGAGGGTGGGCGTTGACCTCAGTGGGCGGCCCGTGCGTCGCCCATCGCGTGTGGGCGATGCCGGTGGAGGATCGCTTGAATAGGTCCGCGGGCCAATTTTCACGCGCCTTCTGGTTGAGATTGGCGACTTTTCCGGGCGCCCGCTGGACCAGGACGCGGTCCTGATCGAGAATGGCGACCCCGGCGGAGTCATAGCCGCGGTATTCCAAACGGCGCAGCCCGTTGATCAGGACGGTGGGAGCGTCCGCTTTTCCGATGTATCCGACGATTCCGCACATATGGTTATGAGATGATTGCTTTTGAGATGGATCAAGTGACGTCGCGCTGGACGATTTCGCCAGGGCGGGTGGAAGTGTTCGGCCGGAGCTGGCGGCCGGGATAAACGGAGGTGTTGATACCGGTATGGACGCCGTCACCGACGATGGCACCAAACTTGCGCCGGCCGGTATCGACCAGGTGGCCGTCAACCATCGATCGGTGGTTCTTCCCGTCGTGTCTCAGGTTGGAAATGTTGGTGCCCGCTCCGAGGTTCACTTTTTCCCCCAGGATGGAATCACCGACATAGGAGAGATGCCCGATGTTGGTGTTGGAAAGGATCAGGCAATTTTTGATCTCCACCGATTGTCCGATATGACAACTGTCGCCGATGCTTGTGTTGCCACGGAGATAACAATTGGGACCGACCTTGCAGTTGGCCCCGATGATGACGTTTCCCTCGATGAACACTCCCGGAAGGATGCGGCTGCCGGGGCCGACATGGCATTTTCCATCAATAACGGCCAGCGGATGCACCGCTCCCTCGATCACCGTTTCATGGAGCGAGGAAACATGCATCTCGTTCGCGCGCAGCAGATCCCACGGGTAGCGGATCAGAAATGAATCGGCAGCGGTCAGGACTCCCACCGAATCCGGGTTGTCACCATGCCAGGCGAGCGGACGGTTGTCCCCTCCCACCAGCGTGTTCATCCCACTCGACAGGAAAACTTCAAGATCACCCGCCGTCAGCCAGGCGCGCGGATGCACCGATATGGCATGGCTTGGGTCGAGCCCGTTCATCAAGCGGTCCTGATGCGCGGCGATCGGGATATTTCCGATGGGAAACCCTCCGATTTCCCGGGTGGGGGACAGTTCGGGAAACACCAAGTTGTCGGGGAGCGATGCCATATCTACGGATCAACCGATTTCCTCGCGGATCGCATCGCTGAATTTCCCGGCCCATGCCTCGACGGTCGCCAGATCGCGGTGTTCGACGAGCACACGAATCTTGTTTTCGGTGCCGGAATAGCGGATCAGTTGCCGGCCCGAGTCGCCGAATTCGGAATCGGCTTGGGCGATGAGTTTGCTGAGTTTCGGCAACGAATCGAGAGGCGGTTTGGATGCGACGGGCAATGCGGCCAGATGGGTGGGATACTCCTGGATGACCGCAGCCAATTGCGCGAGTGTGGCATCTTTTTCGCGCATCATCCGTAGGACCTGCAAAGCACTGAGTATGCCATCGCCCGTGGTGGCGTGGTCGGCGAAGATGAGATGCCCGGAATTCTCGCCGCCGAAGTTATAGCCGTTCTTGCGGATGCAATCGATGACGTTGCGGTCGCCCACGGCCGTCGCTTCCACACGGATGCCGCGATCGGCCATGGCTTCGCGGAGACCCAGATTGCTCATCACGGTGGCGACGAGCGTGTTCTTGTTGAGACGCCCCTGCTCCTTGAGGGCGATGGCACACAGCGCCAGAATGCGGTCTCCGCTGACCACTTCGCCATTGGCATCGGTAAAAATGACGCGGTCGGCATCGCCATCGAATGAGATTCCGATGTCGGCATTGTGCTTGCGGACCAATTCGCCGGCGTGACCCGGATAGAGTGCGCCGCAGCCGCTGTTGATATTGATGCCGTCCGGCTCGTTGCAGGTGGTGACGACTTCGGCACCGAGTTCCTTGAATATGAGCGGTGCGATGAAATACGCCGCGCCGTTGCCGCAATCGACCACCACTTTGAGACCGTGCAGCGGGAAATTGTCGGCGGTGTGCTTGGCGAATTCAATGTAACGGCCGCGGGCGTCGTCGATCCGGTGGGCCTTGCCAATCTGCGCGGGAGGCAGCGGGGTTTCGTCGGTTTGCTCGCCGAGGATGTAATTTTCGATGACCAGCTCGAGGTCATCGGACAGCTTGTAGCCGTCCGGACCGAAGATTTTCATGCCATTGTCCTCATACGAATTGTGCGAGGCGGTGATCATGATCCCGGCGGCGGCTCCCATCGATTTCGTGAGGTGGGCGACGGCCGGAGTGGGCATCGGGCCGACGAGATAGACGTCCATTCCCATGGAAACCAGCCCGCTGGTCAGCGCGGTTTCCAGCATGTATCCGGAGATGCGCGTGTCCTTTCCAATCAGCACGCGGTTGCGGCGCGGGCCGGACGAGCGGAGGACGCGGGCGACCGCCTTGCCCATGCGGAGGGCGATTTCCGGGGTGATGGGAAACTCGTTGACGCGCCCGCGGACGCCGTCGGTTCCAAATAGTTTGGTGCTCATTCTTGAAAGAGGAGCGGCAGCGTGCGCGATCCGCGGGCGGAGGGCAATCGCGGACTACGGCCCCAGCACGGCCCGCCGGATGCGGCCGGGCGAGCGCTTGAGAAACTGCCGGGCGAGTTCCTCGAATTGCTCGGAAAGGTCGGTGAGATGGAGCTCCAGCGAGCCGTCCCGCTCCGGAGCGGCGAGCATGTCGAGCCGCGTCAACTCGCGTCTCAGGTGCTCCGCGCAGGTGGTCGCGGAATCGACCAGGCGGACGTCGTCCGGCAACATTTCCGTGAGCACGGGGATCAGCAGCGGGTAATGGGTGCAGGCGAGCATCAGGGTGTCGATGCCCTTGGCGATGAGCGGATCGAGGTAATTTCCCAAAATGAGCCGCGTCGCCGGGTGGTCGATCCAGTTTTCCTCGATCAGCGGGACGAGCAGCGGCGTCGCCTGGGCGTGGATGATCAGCCCGGTCCGGCGGCTGGCGAGGGCGTGCTGGTAAGCATGAGACCGGATGGTTCCGCGGGTGGCGATGATGGCGATCCGGTGCGCTTCCGGATCGGAAAGGGCGGCGTCCACCCCGGCCTCGATCACGCCGATGATGGGAATCCGATATTGCTGATGGAGCTGCGGCAGCGCGTGGGCGGTGGCGGTGTTGCAGGCGACGACGATGGCTTTGACGCCCTTTGAAATGAGGAAACGGACGTCCTCATCGGCAAACTGGCGGATCGTTTCCGGGCTTTTCGACCCATACGGCAAGCGCGCGGTGTCGCCGAGATAGAGGATGTCCTCCTGGGGCAGGAGATCCTGCACGGCGCGAACGACCGTGAGGCCGCCGACGCCGGAATCGAAAAAGCCAAGGGGCGCTGAATTCACTGCCGCGAGTGTGTCCGCCGCACCGCGCCGGGCAAGCGGGAAGGTCGGGAGGTCAGCACCACGATTCCACGCCCGCGCCCTGCGGATTCCGGGTCGGGACAGGTAGCATCCCCGAGAAAAGCCGGTCCACCATGGAAATTAGGAGAAGACCCAGGATCGGAAACGCCAGTCCCACCAAGGCCCCGCGCCACAGGTTGGCTCTTTTCCCCACCGGTCAGCCGTTCTCCACGCGCAGCACCTCCAGCGGCGGACGGTCGAGGATGCGGCGGTTGCCTAATAGCCCCGCCAGCAGCGTGATCACCGACACCAGTCCCAACGCTGCCAGCATCGGAAGCGGCAGGAATGTGAAGGGAACTTCGAAAACCCACCGGCAGACCGCCCATGCCGCGATGTTTGCCAGGACGATGCCGTTGAGCGCCGCCAGCACGCCCAGCAGCGCATATTCCGCGGCCAGGATCCGCTGGATCTGGCCGCGCGTCGCACCGAGCGTCCGCAGCAGAATGCTCTCCTGCAACCGCTGCTGACGGCCGCTGGCGATCGCCCCGGTCAGCACCAGCAGGCCGGTCCCGACCGTGAACAGCGCCATGAATCGGATCACCTGCGCGATCTTTTCCAAGATGCCATCCACCGTCTGCAACACCAGCGTCAGATCGACGGCGGAAACGTTGGGAAATTGACCGCCCACTTCGCGTTGCAACCGCGCCGATTCTTCGCTCGATTCGATCCGGGTCACCAGCGCGTGGATGGCCGGGGCCGCTTCGATCGCCCCCATCGGGAACACCACGAAAAAGTTGGGGGAAAGCCGCCGCCAATCGACTTCCCGCAAGCTCGCCACCGTGCACGGCACCTGAATTCCCTGGACATCGAAAACCAGCTCGTCGCCCAGTGAGAGGTCCAACCTCCGGGCCAGGTCCCGCTCCATGGAAATCGGCACCGGCTCGTCAAGCGTATCGACCCGTTCATGCCATTCACCGGCCACCACCTTCTCCGTCGCCGCGATGTGCGAGCGGTAGGTCGAGCGGTATTCGCGGCTCAGCGCCCAGCCGCCGTGCCCGCCCTGCCGCCGCAAGTTCTCCACGCTCTCCCCTTTCACCGAATGCAAGCGCATTGAAATCATCGGAGCGTCCACCATCACCGGCAGATTCTGTTCCTCAAGGATCTCCAGCACGCCCTCCTTTTGATCGGTCTGGATATCGAAAAGCACCGTATTCCCCTCTTTGCCGCTCTGCAATGGCGCGAGCTCGCCCAGCAGACTTGCCTGAACGAGATACATCGTCAGAACCAGGAAAACGCCGATCCCAAGCGATTGCATCAGCAACACGGTGCGGTTGTTAGGCCTGTAGAGATTTCCAAATCCCTGCCGCCATACAAAGGGCCAGGAAGCCGAAAGCAGACGCTTGGTCAGCCGGGAAACCAGCCAGGCGGATCCCGCCAGCAGCGCGAACGCCCCCGCGATCCCCGCCGCGTAGGCCACCCCCGTTTCCCAATCCCGGCTCTGCGCGATTCCGAATGCCACCAACCCGCCGCCCGCCAGCACATAGAGCAACCACACCAGCGGATCCCGCGCCGCGGATGCTTCATGACTGAAGGCCGAGCGCAGCGCCGCCAGCGGCGGCACCCGCCGGATCGGCAGCAGCGGCAGCAGCGCGAAAACCATGCAAATCAGAAAGCCGATCCAGATGCCGTTCCAAACCGCCGCCAGCGAAACCGCCACCGGCAGATCCACCGGCATGAAATCCGCGATGCTCGCCTGCAACGCGAACTGCGCGCCGACCCCTAACAGCGCACCTGCCACCGCGCCGAGAAATCCCATCGCCATCGCCTGCGCGAAATAAATCGCAAAGGCCTGCGGCACGCTCGCGCCGATGCAGCGGAGCGTCGCCACCGCACCGAGCTTCTGCTTGATGTGGACATGGATCCCGCTCGCCACCCCCACCCCGCCTAACAGAAGCGCCACGAATCCGACCAGATTGAGGAAGCGTAGCAAATGATCCAGCCCGCGCCCCATGTCCCGCTGCCGCTCCGCCACCGTGTCGAAGCGCAGCCCCAGCCCGCGGAATTCCTCCCGCCTTTCCTCCGCCATCCGCTCGACATCCACTTCCGCGGGAAACCGGAAATAGACCTTGTAAGTCACCAGACTCCCCCGCCCTAACAGCTCGCTGTCCGCCAGCCGCTCCATCGGCACGTAGACCCGCGGCGCGATGGTCCCCATCGCCACCGTCTCCCCCGGCACCGCTGTCAGAGTGCCGGCGATCGGCAGGGTGATGTCCCCCACTTTCACCGGATCGCCCGGTTTCGCCTCATACAGGTCCATCAGGCTCTGCTCCACAAGTGCGCCCGCACCCGTGCGGAACCCCGCCACCGCTCCCTCCGGCTTCGCTTCAAGCTGGCCGTAAAACGGAAATCCGCCTTCCAGCGCACGCACCTGCACCAGCCGCGTCCCGCCGCTTTCCGGAAAAACGACCATCGAGCCGAAAGCAATCTCCCGTGCCTGCTCGCCGCCCAGCGTTTCCAGAAACGCGTCCTGCCCGGCGGTCAGCGGATCGCGCGATGTCACCACCAGATCCGCCCCCAACAGCGATTTCGACTGCTCGCCGATCGCCTCCTGCATCTGACGTCCGAATGAGGAAATCGCAGTCAGTGCCGCAATCCCCAGCACGATGGACGCCGCGTAAAGCATCAGCTTGCGGCGGCTCCGACGGCTGTCGCGCCACGCCATCAGCCATGTCCAACGACTAAAAAGGAGAACAATGAATTGGAAAAAGGAAGCCATGACGGTTTGCAAAATGAGATCGATCAGCCGACCGCCACCGCCAGTCCTTGGCCTTCTTCCTCCGCCACCACCGCGCCGCCCTTCATCCGGAAGATCCGCTGCGCCATCCGCGCCAGATCGAGATCGTGCGTCACCAGCACCAGCGCGGTCCCGAAGTCCCGGTTCAGTTCGAACAACGACCGGATCACCGAAGCCGCCGTCTCCGCATCCAGGTTTCCCGTCGGCTCATCCGCGAAAAGAATCTTCGGCCGGTTCATGAAGGCCCGCGCGATGCCCACCCGTTGCTGCTCGCCGCCGGAAAGCTGGGTTGGGTAATGGTCGTGCCGCGCCCCCAGCCCCACCTTTTCCAACAGCTCGATCCCTCGCTCGCGCGCCTGCCTGTCGCCCTGCAATTCCAGCGGCACCATCGCGTTTTCCAGCGCCGTGAGCGTCGGGATGAGCTGGAAATTCTGAAACACGAAGCCCACCTCGCGGTTCCGGATGCGCGCCCGCTCGTCCTCGCTCACCGCGTGCAGTTCGTGCCCCGCCAGCACCACGCTGCCGGTCGTCGGCCGGTCCAGTCCCGCGCAGAGGCCGAGCAAGGTGGTCTTCCCGCTTCCGGAAGGTCCCACGATCGCGCAGGTCGATCCCGCCTGAAGCACGAGATTCACCGACTTCAGGACCGTCAGCGGCCCGCTTCCCGTGGCATACGTTTTCGTCAACTCGCGGACTTGAAGGATCGGGGCATCGGTCATCGGCCCATTTCCTCGTCCATCCCGCCGCGCCGGTCAACTGCTCGTGCCCGGGGCGTCCCGCCGCAGCACCTCCCCCCCACAAGCGCTCCATCCAAGGAGCGTCGGTGTCCCGCCTACTACTCTTCAAATCCCCCCCCCCCCGGTAACACGCCACCGCCGCGACGCGGCCAATTCCCTTGTCCCGGCATCGCACGGCGGAAGGAAAAGGACGGGGACCCGCCTGCCCCTGTGGCAGGCACGGGTAAAACTGTGTATCCGTTTACTCTGACCCCATTCTCTGACGCCATTCTCTCCGTGTAGGTCTGGAGTTGGGAAAAGCCACACATCCGCTTGCGCGTCCGCCTGGTTTTCCAGCTCGATCAATCCCAGCGGCAGCTCAATCGCCGTTTCAACTGAACCTCCTCCGCCTATGCCGCCCACTTCCGATGGTTGATCGCCAGATCAAGAGTCAGCTCGAAAACCTTATCCCGCTTCTCTTCGACCAGCCTTGCAAGTCTTGTTGGGGGCAGTGGTCCACTTGATGCGTTTCGTGAAGCGCTCGGCGAATTCCACCGGAACATTGACCAGTGGCATCCCCACTCCGGTTTCATAGTAAGCGTTCCTCTTGGGTGAACAAGAACTCCGAGTGAAGTCGGTCAGAAGGCAACAAGGCCTTTAAGTCTTGATTGAACGTGACTGCTCGCGTGGTGATTCCTCCGGCAGCGACCCTTGCCCGGAGGCTGCGAGAAAGGCCCGCTTCTGGAGCGGGTGGACGGTGGCACGGGCGTGATTTCCGAAAATTCGCAGCCAGATGGTGAGTCAGAAGTTCAGATCATTGCCCTGCTCTAACCGCTGAATACGGGCCTCGTGGGGACGGACTATGCCAGCGGGCAGCCGGGCAGCGGTCGGCAAGGGCCAAGCGGGGCGATTCAGAGGAGGCGGGAGACGCGCAGGCGCTCGGCGGTGACCAATGATCGGAAGCGGAGGTAGTCCTGCTCGCGCGAGTCGGACAGCAGACGGTAGGTGTAGGTGCGCCAGTGGTTGATCTCCTCGAGGGCGTTGGCCATGCGGAGGGCGATGATCTCGGAGCTATCAGTGCCGCGGTCCTTGAGCCGTTCGAGCAGTTCCGCCTCTCCAGCGGGCATGACAAAGAGGTCGACGAGAGCTCGTCGAATCTGCGGATCCGGGCAATCGCGGATCTGGACGGCGCCCTGGACGTCGATGTCCATCACCACGTCGGTGCCCTCGGTGAGGTGGCGGATGACCTCGCTACCGAGGGTACCATAGAAATTGCCATGGACGTTGGCGTGTTCGAGGAACTCGCCCCCGGCAAGGCGGCGGCGGAATTCCTTCTCGTCGAGAAAGTGATAGTCGAGGCCGTCCGTTTCTCCGGGGCGCGGCGCGCGGGTCGTGCAAGAGATCGAGTAGCGGGCCTCGCCCTCGCCGGCGAGCCTTCGGCAAAGCGTGGTTTTGCCAGAGCCGGATGGGCCGGAGACAACGAGGAGAATGCCGGAGCGGAAGGACATGCGCGGAGTGTGGGGCGACCCAACTCGGACGGGAATCGAGAAATGCGGCGAACGGTTTTCCGTGGATTTGGGCTCCCAAACCTGTTTCCCTGCCGTCATGACGACAACCCCTCCCTCCGACGCCCACCCTCCGGTCCATCTGAAAAAAACTCCATGGGCATCAGGGCCCGGTAAGCCCCTCAGTGTTCAGGCCGGCTACCGGGAACGCCGGTAGCTCCGCGAGGGGCTGGAAATATCCCACCCGGCTTTTCATTTGCGCCTCCGGGAATCCTCGCCTAGCGATGACGGGCTGGGAACGTTTTCCCTGCACTCATTTATTTACCCCAACCCCACAAAAAACCATGAAAATCACCCGCAAGACCCGCAATGGAGAACGCCGCGAGGCGCTTCTCAAGGAGTATTTCCTCACCGCTTCCCTCATCGCTTTGCTCAAACGAGTGGGTGAAGAGGCTGCGAAGGCAGCTCCTCCTAGCGCCCGCCGCCAGATTCTGGCAAAGGTCCGGCACTGAAACGGGCCCTTTTCCTCTGTTGACCGCCGCTCATCCGAGCGGCGGTTTTTTTGATCACGGGAGGTCAACATCTCGTCAATTTGACAGTTGCCCAAATGTGCGGAAGGCCGTTAGTTTAGGTGCTTGAGCATGTTTGTTACGGCTTTTCGGGATTTGGTCAAACCCCAGTGGGTGGCCACGATCGAGCAACTCAAGCTGGCGGGAGGCCTGCCCGTCAGCGAGCTTTCGCGGCGACTCGGGTCCAGCTACATGGCCGCGAAGCAATATTGCGAGGATCTGAAGAAGCTCGGCTACCTCGACCGCTCGCGCGTCCCCCGCACCGCGGTCGGCCGGCCGGAGATATTCTATCGGTTGAGCCCGAAGGCCGATTCCCTGTTCCCGCAGCCGGGAGCAGCGTTTTCGCTTGAGTTGCTGGACTTGCTCCGCGCGCTGTTCGGCGAAAGCGCTCCCGAACGGTTGCTCTTCCAACATTTCCAGCAACAGCTCGATCGGTGGCAGCCGCGTCTGTCCGACCGCGGACTGCTGTTGCCGGAAAAGGCGGCGCTGCTGGCTTCGCTGAGGGCAAAAGAGGGCTGTTTCAACCGATGCGTTCCCGATCCCGTCGAGGGCTTGCGGATCGAGGAGTTTCATCACCCGTTGGAGCGGATATTCGAACGATACCCCCGCGCCGTTGCCATTGAACTGAGAATGATCGAGCATTTGCTAGGCACGCGGGTGACCCGCAAGGAGATCCCAGGCGGGCGGGCAGGTCCTTCCCGGGTGGATTTCGAGATTCTTGCGCAGTCCTGATGTTCAGACGGTCCTTGGCTTTCTCCAAAGTCTGCTGAATGTTGTTCGTTCGCCCATCGTCGGGTGGCGCACAACCCACGTTCCCAGATGAAACCAACCATCCTGCCCGCCATCGCGGTGCTCGCTTTCCTCATTTCCGGCTGCGACCGGCAAACCAAGGACTTCGAAGGAAGGCTCTCCGAGTCGGAAAACCGTCGGATCGAATTGGAACGCGAACTTGAAAACCAGAGGCTCGCCGCGGAGCGCGATGCGATCGAACGCGAGCGGTATCGGATCTCCGATGAAATGGCGGCCTTGGAAGATCGGAAGGATCGCGAAGCCGCGGCACAATTTGCCGAACTGGAACGGCGTGAGCAAGAGCTCGCTCTTCGTGAGGAACGACTTGGAGAATTGCGGGAGTCGCTGACGGAAAAGGAGATTTTGATTTCCGACCGGGAATACAGCCTCACCGACCAAGAACTCGAGTTGGCGGGTCGAGAGGCCGTTCCCTACGAGTCCCGGGAGCTGGATCCACCGATCGTCGAACGCCTCCCGGTCGCCGATTACGGAACCTTTTACGAACCGCTAGCTGCCTACGGCTCCTGGTTTGAGACGCCCGGTTATGGCTATGTCTATCAACCCGCGGCCGTCCGCCAGAGCGACTGGCGCCCCTATACCCGCGGCCGCTGGGCTTGCACCAACGACGGCTGGACGTGGCTGTCCGACGAGCCCTTCGGCTGGGCTACCTATCACTACGGCCGCTGGGCGCTACTACACGGCCGCGGCTGGGTTTGGGTGCCTGGCGACCAGTGGGCGCCGGCTTGGGTATCCTGGAGGCATAGCGACGACCACATCGGCTGGGCTCCCCTGCCCCCGGAAACCCTCGGTTACCAAGATGCCGTTTGGGACCACACGGTGGACCAGCGTTTCGGTATCGGTCCTTCGTGGTTCAACTTTGTTGAAATCCAACTGTTTGGAGGTTTGATCGAAGGGCATTATCTTCCAGAAACCCGGAACACGGTGCTTATCCGCAACACGACCAATGTGACCCATATTCATTACGACAATCGCCGTGTGATCGTGGGTGGGCCGTCCTACCAAGGCCTGCGGTCACGCCTCCAGCGGCCCCCGCCGTATTACCGCTTGGACGTGGACCACGGCCGGCGGCCCGGGCGGGATTCTTCGGAAATGCGGCCACGGATCCGGGGCAACGAATTGGTTCTCGCCGGACCGCAGATCAACGCCCCATGGAATCAGGCGTTGCGTCCCAGCCGCGTGAAAGAGCGTTGGGAAGATGTTCGGGTGGAGCGGGCCGAGCCCATCCGGGCCGAAATCGTAAACCGGTTTCGCGAAAGCCGCGAGGATCGCCGCGAACGCGCCGAGCAATCCGTGAGAGGATTTGGAGGTCGCGAGCAGTTCCAGCGCCAACGCACGGAATTGCTCGAAACGAATCGCCGGGAACTGGCA
>JBBSJY010000104.1:0-15454 GCA_038256845.1 Verrucomicrobiales bacterium
ACGGCGTTGTCCTCATCGAGGCGGACGCGGAGGAACTGGCGGACTTCCGGATCCATGGTGGTTTCGAAGAGCTGCTTGGCGTTCATTTCACCGAGCCCTTTGAAGCGTTTGACCTGGATGCCGCGACCGGCGATTTCGAGAACTTTGGAGAGAATTTCCGGGACCGCGAAAACCGGGATCGACTTCTGCTTGTCTCCATCGCCCTCAATGATCTCAAACAGCGGCGCGTCGTCATTGAAAAAGGTGGCGGTATCGATCCCGCACTCGGTTAGGCGGGAAAAGATGCGGGCGATGGCGTGAGACTCGTGCAGTTCATGCAGGTTGGCACGTCGCGACGGTCCGGATTGGGCGGCAAGTTCCTCCTCGGTCAAGATCTCGTCAAACAAACGCAAATCGCGATTCTCCGCGGCGAATGCGCGGAGTTCGATCTCATTGGTGAAATACAGCAGGCTTTCCTCATTGCCGACGCGGATGCGGACCATGAACTCGGGCAGTGACCCTTCCACCCGCGCGGCGAGGTAGTTTTTGAAATTGCCGCCATTTCCTTCGATTGAATTCGTATATCGGGAGAGTGATGACAAATTCTCAAGGATGACGCGGAGTTCGTCGGCGGAGAAGGTGCGGGATTGGTCGTATGTGCGAAGCTCGACCTCGCCGGCACCCAGGTCGATGAGGATTTTGTTGAGCTGGTCGTTGTCCTGAACGTATTCCTGCCGCTTTTTCCGGCTGACGAGGTAAAGCGGCGGCTGGGCGATGTATAGGTAGCCGCGTTTCACGAGATCCGGCATGTGCCGGCAGAAGAACGTGAGCAGCAAGGTCCGGATGTGCGAGCCGTCCACATCGGCGTCGGTCATGATGACGATCTTGTGGTAGCGGACCTTGTCGATGTTGAAGGAACCCTCCTGCTCGCCATCGCCGATGCCCGCGCCGATGGCGGTGATCATCGATTGGATTTCCTTGTTCTGGAGCGCGCGGTGAAGGCGGGCCTTTTCGACATTGATGAGTTTTCCGCGCAGCGGGAGAATCGCCTGGGTCCGCCGGTCGCGGCCCTGTTTGGCGGAACCACCGGCGGAGTCTCCTTCGACAATATATAACTCGGATTTCGCCGGATCGCGCTCCGAGCAATCGGCGAGCTTGCCGGGCAGGCCGCCGCCGGATAGGGCGGATTTGCGGACGGTTTCGCGGGCCTTTCTAGCAGCCTCGCGGGCACGGGCGGCATTGACGGATTTCTCGATGACGCGTTTGGCGAGGCCTGGGTTCTCATCGAAGAACTGCATCAGTCCCTCGTAAACGATTGACGAAATGACGCCTTCGATCTCGCCGTTGACGAGCTTGTCCTTGGTCTGCGAACTGAAACGCGGGTTGGGCATTTTCACCGAAATGACGGCGATGAGGCCCTCGCGCACGTCGTCGCCGGTGAGGGCGGGGTCCTTGTCCTTGAGAATTTTGTTGGCCTTGGCGTACTGGTTGATGCCGCGGGTGAGCGCGCTGCGGAAGCCGGTGAGGTGGGTGCCGCCGTCGCCGTTGGGGATCGAGTTGGCGAAGCAGAGGATCTGATCGTTGTAGGAATCGTTGTATTGGAAAACCACGTCGGCGAAGACGTCGTCGGTGGCTTTTTTCCCGTCGTAATCGATCTCGATCTCGCGCCGGCCGTGGAGGATGACCGGCTCCTCGTGGATGACGGTTTTGTTTTCCCCGAGCTGGACGACGAATTCCTCGATGCCCTTCGCGTAGAAAAACGTGGTCTTTTTCGCGGATTCCGGGCGTTCGTCCTCGAGGTCGATGGTCAGCCCGGGGTTGAGGAAGGCGAGCTCGCGGAGGCGGGTGGAAAGCCGGTCGAACTTGAACTCGATGGTATCGACGAAGATGGTGGCGTCCGGGAAAAAGGTGATCGTGGTGCCGGTCTTGCCGGGATCCACTTCGCCGATGACGTGGAGCGGCTGGGTGGTTTTGCCCCGCTCGAAGGCGATCATGTGAACTTTTCCGTTCCGCATGATCTCGGCCTTGAACCAATCGGAGAGGGCGTTGACGCACTTCGCGCCGACGCCGTGGAGGCCGCCGGAATACTTGTAGGCGCCTTGTCCGAATTTACCCCCGGCGTGGAGGTTGGTCAGCACCAACTCGACGGCGGGCATGCCGAATTTCTGATGCATATCGACCGGAATGCCGCGGCCGTTGTCGGAAACGGAGGCGGAGCCGTCGACATGGATGGCCACCTTGATGCGGTCGCAATAGCCGGCGAGATGCTCGTCGATCGAGTTGTCCAGGACCTCGAAGACGCAGTGGTGGAGACCGCGCTCGTCGGGGTCGCCAATATACATGCCGGGCCGCTTGCGGACGGCCTCCAGGCCTTCGAGTTTGTCGATCTGTGCGGCGTCGTATTGCTGCTGCGTCCCCACCTGGGTTTTCGCTTGCTGGGACTCGTTCGGACTCTCGGACATAGGGCGGCCGGAGGGTCGGAAATCCCGTGCGGGGAAACAAGGAACTTCTTTCTGAAAAGCGGCTCTCGGACTCGCGCCGAGGACCATCTACAAATACTTGATAACCAGTGAGCTGATTTGAGAAAAGTCCCACCCGGGAGACGCCCGTTCCGGTCAGCCGATGCCGAGGCAGGCCCGCTGCCAAGAAAGCAGCACTTCCGAGGGTTGCACCTCACCCGCGGCCAGGTTTTCCAACACCGCGCGGGGGGCGATGATCGAACCTTCAATATCGAGCTTGTTGGCGGCGCGCTCCCTCGCCTTGAGCCACTCGTCCACCTTGCGGTCGAAGTCGCGGTCGCGTTTGCGGCGCTTGCCGACCGGGCGCTCCGGCCATTCCCCGGGGTCCAGGGCATCCGCGGCGGCAAGGGCGTCGCGAAACCGCTTCACACGGTCCGGCCGGAAATGAGGAGGTGGGGAAATCCGCCTGTTTGCGGCAAGTTCAATGCTCCACTCCAGCAGCTGCCGGTTGGGAGCCACCATGAAAGACGGCCGGTCCCAGGATTTCGCCTCGCCGTCCCGCCAGTGCCAGAGGGCGCGAAGGTGGGCGAGGCCACGCGGTTCGAGTTTGCCAGCGCCTTGCACGCGCCAGACCTCTTCCTTGGAATCATCCCGGTCGAGCACCCGTTGGCGCGCAGCGAGGCAGCTCTCCTCGAACCATTCATAGCGCCCTTTTCCACGCAGCCCGGCGACGATCTTGTCGCCCATCTCCAGCAGGTAATGGACATCGTTGAGTGCGTACTCGACCATCTTTTCCGACAGCGGGCGCTTTCCCCAATCCGCCTTTTGGGAGGATTTCGAAAGATCCACGCCAAAATAAAGCGACACCAGGTCGCCAAGCCCGAAACGCCGGACTCCCAGCAAACGCGCTCCGATCTGCGTGTCGTAAACGACGGCCGGCAGCTCGTTGAACTGGCGCTTGAACATCGTCATGTCGTAGTCCGCACCGTGCATCCAGACGGTGGCCTTGGACAGGTAGCTGCCGAGCGGGGAAAGATCGTCGATGGCCAGGGGATCGATGAGAACGCAGCCCGAGCGGTCGGCGAATTGGATCAGGCAGAGCGATTCGCGGTAGCGGTGGAGGCTGTCGGCCTCGGTATCGATCGCGCAGATAGGCTGGGACGCCCCATTTCCGCTTTTCTCCAGATGACGTGCGAGCGCATCCGAAGTATCAATCATGTTATTGCCCATCGACTTTCAACAAAAGATCAATTTTTTGATGTGCTGACAAACGAATTATCGGCGATCACCCCACGGCGAAATTCCCGGCCTGTTCTTCCGAGAGTTCCACGCACTTCCAGGGAAGCCCGAAGGCGTTGAGGTCCGCCATGAATCCGTCCGGATCGTGCTGCTCGATGTTCCAGACGCCCGGCTTCCTCCAGGAACCGCAGAGCATCTGTTTCGCCCCGATCATGGCGGGCACGCCGGTGGTGTATGAGATCGCCTGCGAGCCGACTTCCGCGAAGCAGGCCTCGTGATCGCAGATGTTGTAAATGTAAACCGCCTTCGGTTTCCCGTCCTTGATTCCGGTGATGATGTTCCCGATGCAGGTGCGGCCTTTGGTGGACTGGCCGAGATCGCCCGGATTCGGCAGGACGGCCTTGAGAAACTGCAGCGGGACAATCTCCACCCCTTGGTAAATCACCGGATCGATGCGGGTCATCCCGACGTTCTGAAGGACCTCCAGATGTTTCAGGTAGTTGGGTGAGAACGACATCCAGAATTGCGCGCGGCGGATCGTGGGGATGTGTTTCACCAGCGATTCCAGCTCCTCGTGGTACATCCGGTAAATTTCGTAGGTGCCTACTCCATCCGGACAGGTGAACGGCTGGTGGGTCGACATCGGCGGGGTTCCGACAAAGGCGCCGTCCTCATAATGCCGGCATTCCGCGGTCACTTCGCGGATATTGATTTCCGGGTTGAAATTCGTCGCGAAGGCTTTGCCGTGATTGCCGCCGTTGACGTCGATGATGTCGAGCGTGCGGATTTCGTCAAAGTGATGTTTGAGCGCCCAGGCCGTGAAAACATTGGTGACCCCCGGATCGAAACCGGAGCCCAGGAGCGCGCTCAGCCCGGCCTGCTCGAAGCGGTCCTGGTATTCCCATTGCCACGAATATTCGAATTTCGCCACATCGAGCGGTTCGTAATTCGCCGTGTCCAGGTAATCGCAGCCCGCCAGCAAGCAGGCATCCATGATGTGGAGGTCCTGATAGGGCAGGGCGACATTGATCACCAGAGAGGCGCCCGTGCGACGGATCAGGTCCGCGGTTTCCTCCGCGTCGTCCGCGTCGACCCGGGCGGTGGAAATCTCGCGGCCGGTGCGGGTTTTCACCTCCGCCGCGATGGCATCGCACTTCGCGAGAGTCCGCGAGGCCAGGGTGATTCCGCCGAAGACCTCGGGGACCATGGCACATTTGTGGGCGACGACGCTGCCGACGCCGCCAGCTCCGATGAGAAGGACTTTGTTCATGAGTTGACTGCCCCTAGGGGTGGGAGAATCGCCGCTCCGTGGCAAGGATTACCAAGTGCCACGCCAAATTCCCGCCTAAAATTTGCCAACAACTTTTCTGTCGCGTGGCGTTTTCATCCCTGAGAGGCTCCCGCCACAGCCCATTCAGCGTTTGTCATGAAAATCCAAGTCAATCCCCGCACCCTCATTCGTTCCGGTTTCACTCTTCTCGAGATGGTCATCGTTCTCGGGATCATCGCCGTTCTTCTCGGTGGCTCGATCGCCCTGATCGGCGGATTGGGAGAAGGTGCCAAACTCCAGCGGGTCGGCAGCGACTTCAACTCGATCGGCGCAGCCTTGAAAACCTACAAACTCAATGCCAACAGCTACCCGACCACCCAGCAGGGCCTCGAAGCGCTGGTGACCAAACCCAGCACCACACCGGTTCCCCCTCGCTGGACGAAACTTTCGGACAGGGTCCCAACCGATCCTTGGGATAACGAATACCTCTACAAGTATCCGGGCACCAAGGATCCGGCCGAATATGAACTGATCAGCAAAGGCAGGGACGGACAGGAAGGAACCGAAGATGATTTCAGCAGCCAAGATCCGAAATAATCGATCCGGCGGCTTTACCCTCCTCGAAATCGTCCTCGTGCTGGTGCTCATGGGAGTCATCATGGGCAGCGCGGTCGGGCTGATGGTTTATTCCTCGGACGAACGTGCGCTGCGCGAAGCCTCCGGCGAAATCGAGCTTCTCGCCAAACGGGCACGGATCATCTCCATCCGCCAGCAAACCCCCTACGCTCTCGAGTTCCGTCCCGGCACGGTCCGCCTCATGCCGCTGGCAGAGGCCGGTTCGCTCGAAAAAACCACCGCCCTGGGACGCAGCATCGGCGGTGAGGCGGTCGGGAGCAACGCACCGGCGGGACTGGGCCCGGTCCGCGACGAAATCACCTTCGCTCCGGACACGAAACTGTTCATCCGCCGCTGGAATTCGGAGGCCTGGCTGCCCATGGGTGAAAACGTCGTCCATGTCTGGCGGTTCGACCCGGACGGTATCTGCGAGCCCGTGTCGGTGCGTGTCACGATCAATGAAAGTTGGGCGGAGGATACCTACCATCCTCTCACCGCCACCGCCCGCTACAGCGAAATGGAGGCCCGATGAAGACGTCCCTCCGCTCCGTTCGCCGCGGCTTCCTTCTTCTGGAGGTCGTGTTGGCGCTTGCGGTCTTCGGGATTGCCGCCACCGGATTCGTGGTCGCATTGAACCGGATGGGCGACCTGGCCCACCTCGCCCAGAGCGAACTCCGGATCACCCGCCTCCTCGACAGCGCGCTGGAGGCGGAACTTTCCCAACCGGTTCTGGAAGAGGGCGTCCGCACCACCGACCGGGACGAGTCGGGCTTCGAATTTGTGACCACCATCGAAGTGCTCGACGAAATGGAGAACGAGCAGGGCCAGCTTCTCCAGGAGATGTACCGCATCACCGTCACCGCCAACTGGTTCGAAAACAACGCGTGGCAGGAGCGCTCGGTGGAGACCTGGCGCTACGGCCGCATGTACCAGCCATGATTTGCCCACCTCGGAAATCCCGCCACGCCGGCTTCACACTTCTTGAAGTCGTGCTGGCGGTATTGCTGATGACGATGTTGATCGGCATGATTTTTGGCACCGCCCGCTCATCGCTCCAGCTAGGAAACGCCGTGGTGGAGACCCAGAATGAGGAGATGTTGCAGCAGGCGTTTTTCGAACTCCTGAAACAGCGCTTCTCCAGCCTTCCCGGCAACACGCGTTTCGATCTGAAAGTGGAGGACGCCGGGTCCCATTACCTGACGGATCTCACGTTGCAGGAGGTCCCGCTCAGCTTTACCTGGGGGGGCCAGGAACTCATCGCAAAGGCAGTCCAGCTTTCCACCGTGCCACGCCGCAGCGGCTTTCTCGACATCGTCCTCCGCTACTACGAGAATGAGATTCTGGAAGGCTCCGAATCGCTTCAGGGAGGGGCGGGCAGCGTCCTCGACAACGAACCCTTCGCGGAGGTCGTATTGCTCGAGGACGTTTCCTATTTCGAATGGCGGGTTCTCGACGGCCGCTCGATGGAGTGGGGATACGACTGGGAGTTGCAAGGCCGCCTGCCACTCCAACTCGAGCTGAAAATGAAAATCGGCATGCAGGGCGAGGACATCACCCACATTTTCTGGATCCCGCCACGCCAGAATCCGGAGATCCTCATGCGCCAGCTGATGCAGCAGCAAGGGCAGGGCGGACCCGGACCCCGCCCGGACCCGGATCCGGACCCTGAACCTGATCCCCCGGTCCCATGATTGCCGGAACTTCCCATCCTCGCCGCTGTCGCGGTGTCGCGCTCATCGCGGTGCTCTGGTTGATCGCGATCCTGGCCATGGCCACGATCGCGACGCTGAGAGTGGTGTCCTTCGACATGGAGCTGGCCACCTCCAAGATTCATGGTTCCCGCGCGCTCCAGATCGCTGAAATGGGCATTGCGGTGGCCTGCAATCCGGTCGTCGAACGCTCCGACCCCATCCTCGTGCAACTCAATGAGGAGACGGGAGAAGGATTCGAGGCCAAGCTCCTCTTCGAAAGCGGCCGTTTCAATATCAACGTGATCCTCCTGCGCGGAGACAAGTCACTTCTGCGCGGCATGTTCATTGATTGGGGCATGGATCTCGACAGCGCCCAAGCGCTGGTGGATGCCCTTTCCGATTGGATCGATGAAAATGACGAGGTGGCACTCAACGGAGCGGAAATCGATTATTACGAATCCATCGGCAGGACCAACCAACCCTTCAACCGCCCGTTCTATGACATCAGCGAAGTCCGCCTCGTCCGAGGCATGGACCAGTTGGAAGCCCTCCGCCCGGATTGGCGCGATTGGTTCACCATTTGGAGCGGCGGCGCGCTCGATGTGAACGAGGCCCCTGCCGAACTCATTGCGACCGCTGCGGAAGTTTCCGTCGCTCAGGCATCCGTCATCCCGGAAACGGTTCGCGGTCCGGATGGGATCCTTGGCACGACCGACGATGTTCCGTTCCAGGATGCGAACGCCGCTCTTGCCCTTCTAGGAATCAATCTGGAGAGTCACCCCGACCCGAACCTCGCCCCCCGCTTCACCGCGGGCGACGCCACCACCCGGATCGAAAGCATCGGATACGCCTCCGGCGCCAAGCGCCGTGTCACCGTCATCGTGCGGAATCGCACGGGACGGCCAGCCCTTCTCCAACGCACCGAAGAAATCATCCCGTGAGCAAAACCACCGACAATGTCATCCTCGTCCCCGGAGAGACCGGCTGGGAAATCTGGACCGGCCAACCCGCCACCGGGTTCTCCCTGCATTCCACGACCGAGACCGACCGGGCGGCGGATGTGACCGACCTGCCGAATGGCGAGATCCTCCTGCTGTTTCCCGTCCGTGCGGTCACCGCGGTGCCGCTGCGGGTGGCCAGCGACGACGACGCGCTTTTCCCGGATCTCGCCGCGCTCCATGCCGAACGCCTGGGATTGCGCCCGGATCCCATGGCCGGCCAATTGACGGATGTTTTCGTGATCGCCCGCGAGCCGGAAAACAGCGCGTTGTTATCCATCTTCCTCCGCGCTCCCGGGGAAGGCGACATGCCTTCCCGCGGCCCGAAGAGCTTCGACCTGTCCTCTCGCGCCTATCCGCTGACCGGAGACACGCTCGCAGTCTGGAAGGAATTCGGACGCTGGGTTTTCGCCCTCTATCACCAGGGAAGCCTCGTTTATTGCCAGGCGACTTCCGGGACCTCGGACAGTCCTGACGACGCGCTCGCCCGCGAGATCCGGTTGGCATTGATGCAGCTCGGGATGCAGGGCATGGAGATCCAGCCGACACGCACGGTTCTTTGGACCGCCTCGACGACCGCGAGTGCCGCCGCGCTGGAGGCCGTCTTCAAAGTTCCGGCGGAAATATCGGTCCGCCCGGTTCCCGTTCCACCCTCGCCGGCGAGCAAACTCCTGCCGGCCGACGTTCGGGCCGCCCGGCGGGCCGCCCTCCGCCGCCGCAACGTCACCTTGGCCATCGCCGCCGCTGCGGCCGTCTACCTCGGACTGATCGGCTGGTTCGGATACGGCTTGTGGAAAGCTTCTTCCGAAACCAACCGCCTCCTTGCCCAAGCCGAAGCCGCCGCACCGGAGGGCGAAGCGTACGCCCTCCACGTCGCGAAATGGGACGAACTCGCCGAAGCCATCGAGATCCGGAACGCGCCGGTGGATATCCTCAACCGCGTGGCCCGTGCGATTCCTCCCAACAGCGGCCTCCGGCTCCGGACTGCCGAAATCAGCGCCAACGAGGTCAAACTCATCGGTGAGGCTCCCCAATCCCCGCCGGTGAATCAGTTCAGCCTCGCCCTGACACGCAGCAACGACCTCGCCAATTTCCAGTGGCAAACCCCGGAACCTAACCAGTCGACCCGCGGCTGGGAGTTCGTTTTCAGCGGAAATACCCCTGCCCGATAAGCGTTCCACCGACAAAACCAGACCCGCACGGCATTACACCGGCACCTCCTTCCCTCAGCTCCCATGTCACCCCGCGAAAAAAAGCTCCTCATTCTCTTCGGTGCCGCGGGCTTCATCGTGCTCAATTTCCTGGGCATCAATTATTTCAATTCCACCCGGCTCGAAGTCGAGAGGAAGCGCGGGGAAGCCGAGATGGTGCTGCAAACCGCCGAGGCGGCCCGCAACATGAGCGCGGAGGTGGTCGACGAGAGAGAATGGCTGGCGGAGCACGAACCCGAACCCGCCGCTTATCAGGATGTCCAAACCACCCTCCAGCAATTTGTCGAAGGTGCGGCCCGCACCGCCGGTCTCACCATCAAGTCACAGAAGCTCCTCCCCACCGACACCAGCGGCACCCACTACCATCGCGCGAAAGTCCAACTCAACGTGACCGGCACCGAGGAAGCGCTCTACCGGCAGTGGCTCGACCAGGTCAACGATCCGGAGGCTCTTCGCTCCGCGACCTACATCCGCCTTTCGCCCAACTCCACCGATGACACCCAGATCGACTGTATCGTGACGATCGAACAATGGTTTGTCCCGGCGGACACCTGAATCAACTTATGGATATGAAAACACTTCCTCGCATCCTGCTTGTCTCGCTCGCCGTGGGCGGCTGGGCCTTTGGGGACATCCCGAAAAAGAGACCCTCCACCGGCTACACCGGGTTGTGGACCAACTCCCCGTTCACCTCAAAACCGCCACCGGTCGTGTCAGGCCCCGTCGCCAACCCGCTGGACGACTACGCGCTTGCCGGCGTGTCTCCGATCCAGGGCGGCTATCGGGTCACCATGCTCAACAAGAAGAATCCGGAAGAACGCATCACGGTGGATTCCGGCGGCTCCCGGTCCAACGACTACAAGATTCTTTCCGTCACCCGGAAACCGGGCGACCCTCTCGGCACCGTCGTCCGCATGTCGATGGGAGCTGTCACCGGCAGTGTCATGTTCGACGAAGCGCTGCTGGTTCTCCAGGCACCGCCACCTCAGCAGGTCCAACAGCCGCAAGCGCCTCCCGGAGTGACTCCGGATGGACAGCCACAGGTGCAGCCACAACCCGCCCAACCGGGTCAGCGCCAAGTCAGGCCGCGCGTGATTCCTCCTCCCAATGCGGCGGCTCAGAACCAACAAGGAGGCCAGGCCCAACGCGGCCAAGCCACCCAAGGCGGACGCGGCGAGCGACGCTCAGAGCGCCGCCGTTGATCCCCCGGTCCTACTATTTCTCGCAACATTCAATCCGCCAACTCCGTGTCCATCGCCCGCTCCTCCTCGATTTTCTTGCTGACCTGCGCCGCAGCTTTCGCCCAGCCGCCCCAACCCCCGGGAGTTCCCGCACCCGGTGAAGGCCAGCCACCCGCGGGGGCACCCGACCTCGCCCCGCCGGCGGCACAGGTGGCTGCCGCCCGGGCCGCGCTCGATCAGGCGGATGTCCCGTTGCCCGAGCGAGCCATCGTCGAAGACATCATCGAACCCAAACTCAGCGGGAATGCATTGGCCGGCCTTTACCGGCAATACACCGGCCGCCGGGTCATCGTCTCGTCCGCCGCCGCGGCAGCCGAGTTTTCGTTCGTCCAGGATGCCAGCCCTGATGATCCCCTCACCTTCGCCCAGGCCGCGGAACTGCTGCGAAAAGCCGCGACCATCGAGGGTTTCATCTTCGTCCCCTCGAGTGACGACCCCAACCTCGATTTCCTCACCCTCGCCACCGGCGGCGTCCGCCCCACGGGCATCGGCGTTCCGGTTTACAACGAGAACGACGTCCTGCCGGATGGCGATGCCGTGATTTCCTACGTGATGGGGCTCGATTACATTAAACCCGACGAGGCGGTTCGCACCTTCACCCAGATCATCGGCCAGTTCGGCGCTTTTGGATCCATCGCCGCCGTTCCCAACGCTGCGGCCGTGGTGATCACCGAAAATACCTCGCTGATCCGGAAGCTCATTGATCTCAAAGTGGAGATCGACAAGCCGTCCTCCCAGGTGGCCACCCGATTCATCAAGGTCCAGTACGCGGATGTCACGGAGCTGGCCACCGTTTTGAACGAGCTGCTCAACACCCAGCAGAGCACGCAGCGCTCCGCGGGCGTTCAGCGGGCAGGCTCGCCGGCCGCGGCCGCGCCTCCGGGGGGCGACGCACCGCAGGTTCCGGGTGCCGCGGCGGAGGGAGGTGGGTCCAGCGGAGAGGAGACTCCGGTGCAAATCATCCCGGAGCCTCGGACGAACCGGATTGTCGCGATGGGAAGGCCCGTAGACATCCTCTTTGTGGAAGGCCTCATCCGCGAGTTCGACACCGAAACCGACCAGAAGAACTTCCTCAGGCGCAAACTGCACTTCCTCACCGCTGTCGACTTTCTGCCGGTCGCGGAAAATGCCCTCACGCGCGCTTTCAGCGGTACGGGTGATATCGCCGGCGGGGGGGCCGGTGGCCAAGCTGGCGGAGCAGGCGCCCAGGGCGGCGGCCGTGCGCAAACCCAGCAGCGCCAGACCACCCAGCAGACCGGCGGGTTTGGTGCCGGCGGGGCGGGCGGAGCCTTTGGGGGTGGCGCTGCCGGCGGTGGCGGGGCCGCTCGCGGCGACGCGCTCAGCGATCCCGGGGTCATTTCGGCTCCCTCCTCCCTCCTCGTCGGACGGACGCTTCTGGTTGCGGACAACATCACCAACTCCATCATCGTCCAAGGCACTCCCTCCGGTTTGGAAATCATCGAGAACCTTCTCGACCAACTGGATGTCAAGCCGGACCAAGTGATGATTTCCACCGTCTTCGGGCAATTGGCATTAGATGACTCCACTTCTACCGGCGTCAACTGGCTCCGCGCTTTCCGGGGAAATGAGAACCGGGGTGTGGCGGGATCGGTCCTAAGCAATGGAGTCGCCATCGTATCGCCCGATAGCCTCACCGATCTCGCGCTGGGAGGGCCCAATGGCTTCCCCTCGGCCTCCGGCCTCAGTCTCTACGGCCGAATCGGCCGCAGTCTAGGGGCTTATGTGAACCTTCTCCAAAACAACAGCGATTTCACCATCCTCTCGCGCCCGAGCATTTTCATCTCCAACAACCAGCGCGGCACCATCTCCAGCGGCCGTCGGATCGCCATCCCCACCAACAGCAATCAATTCACCGGCGGCGGGGTCAGCACCAACATCGAATATCGAGACGTGGTGCTCAAGCTGGAGGTCATCCCGCTGATCAACTCCGATGAAGAAATCACACTGACCATCTCGCTGGTTAATGATGAGATCGTCGGTGCGTCGGAAGATATCGTAGGCATCGGTAGCGTGCCCATCATCGGAACCCGGGAAATCTTCACCAACGTTACCGTGCCCAACAACGAGACGGTCGTGCTAGGCGGCCTCATCACTACCAACGACACGGACACTGTCAGCGGTGTTCCCATCCTCAGCAGCATCCCGGGCCTCGGCCGCCTCTTCTCCACCAAAACCACAGGCGTGGAACGTACGGAGCTGATGATTTTCATTCAACCCTCCATCATCAATGGTTCCCGCTCGCTGGAAGCGGTCCAGAACGACATGGACGCCCGCTATCAGGTTTCTGACGAAGTCCGCGCGCTCGGCGACGGTCCGGGAGTTCTGCCACCTCCGGACAACATCTATCCACTGGACGACAAAACCGGCGCCAGCATTCCGGTCACCCCTCCAAGAGCGAGACCGGTGCCTGCTTCCCAAGACCCGCGCAACTCCGCCTTCCGTCGTTTCCGTTGAATCAATGGAAAAAATCCCGTGCATTTTGAACAACCCGCGTTGCCAAAGGTCCAAATCCCCTGAAGACCGTACGAAAGTCCGAGTTTTCATGTAAGGGTGAACAGCAGTTGTCAGCCTCATGGCCCCCCCGGTCAACTCCGGGCGGAAGATGAAGTTGCTCAGCTCGGCCGTCGGGGTGGGTGCCCCGGCGGCCACTTTTTTTGCGGGGCAGCGATGGGTTCCCGTCACCCGGGAAGGCTTATTTTTCGATCTTGAAACCGTTTACATGGATCATCGGCGGGATCACTTCCACCCGCAGATGCCGGATGTGATGCGAAACGGACGATTCCTCGGAGATTTCCCGAATGAAGGAATCGACCTCGCGTTCCTCTCCCGTCACTTTTAGCTCCACCGTCCCGTCCGGCAGGTTCCGCACTTCGCCACGGACATCGAAGCCCCGCGCGAGGTCTTTGGTCGCATAGCGGAATCCGACTCCTTGGACGCGGCCTTCGAAAATAATCCGTTTGGAAATCATGGCGGATGATCGAAGAGTCGTGACGTGGCCGGGTCGGCCAGATTGAGGAAGCGGAGGCGAGTCGGGGAAATGCGTGAAATCCGAAAGTGCCGGCCGTCAGGTGTTGCCAGCAATTCATCGGGATTTGCGGGACTTTCCCGCCCTGACATTGCAGCGATCAGATCGAGCGAGATGGACTCCAGACGATCCACCGCCGCGGAGTCCTGAAGCTCGATGTCCCAAACCAAACCCGAGGACGCCTCACCCTCGGGAAAAAGCAAATACCGATCATTTTTCCAGTCGGAAGCGATCTCCAGTGCGGCACCCACATCGCCAAGCGGCTCAAGCCACAGCCTCAACCCCAGCTGGCCCGCGGATTCGCTGAGAAACGGCTCGCCCGGGGTTTCCGGCATATCCATTTCCCCGCTTGCCGGAACCGGTTCGCCGGGCAGAAAAATTTCCCGGGTGGTCGCAGGCGGGTCACGCAGCGCAGCTAACAATTCCTCCGTGCCTTGCACGTGCAACGTGTCCGCCAAACCCTTTCCTTCGATCACCGGAAACGTGGTCAGCCCCTGAATGAAGGGTGGCAGGTTTTCCAGCAACTGCTCCGCTTCGTTGTTCTCTCTCATCGGTATGAACCCGATCGAGCGGGCGTTTGCCGCATAATACCGGGCTTCCGATCCGGCGGCGGCACCTTGGTGGAGCGCCTCCCGCGCGCGCGCCGGATCATCGCCCGGATAAACGCCTGGAGGTGGAAAATGCTGATGAAGAAGAATACGTGCGAGCAACCGCACCAGTGCCGCCTGATCGGGAATTTCCTCAACGGTGAACCGGTCCGTGACCCACCCTTCACCTGCCCCTTCGTCGAACCATGATCGGGCTCCCACCGAGCGGACCGCGGTGAGCTGTCCCAACAATCGGTCCTGGGCACCGATCCAGCCGATGACTGCGTAAGCTTGCTGCCGGTAGTCCATCCCTCCCGGCCCGAAGCGGCTTTCATAGGCGGCGGAGATCCGGCTGCGCAGGCCGTCGGAGTCGATTCGGTGAATCACAGGGCTCGAAACGAATGTAAGACCGAACTCCTTCTCCGCGCGGTCAATCAATTCCTGCGGCACGGGAAACTCACCGCCTCCTTGGACAAGCGAACGCAGGGAATCGTTCTCCCTTTGAAGAATCTCGTTTTCCTCCGTCACCATCCGGAGCTGGTTCTCAATGAATTCCACCTCCCCTCCCGATGCCGTCGAGCGCCAGTGCAAACCCTGGAGGATGCCGCCGATACCCACGGCGCCACCCAACAACCAGGGAAGTAGATTCTGGGGCGAGGGCACGACGAACGCGAAACCGAAGTAAGTCAGCGACCCAGCGGGCGGGAGTTGGGATTGGCCGGCTTGCGCGGGCTCTCGTCGAATGGATTCGATTCCAAGGCCGAAGGCTTGGCGTCGATCCCGAAAACTTCCTCCGCCGATCGCCCGGGGGTCAAGGTGATTGAAATGGGAGCACTGCGTTCCCCTAGTGCGTTGTAGGTGTAAATGAAACGCCGCACTGGCATTTCCGCCCCGGTTTCGGGGTCGGTCCTCTCCACACGGGCGTCGAAAATCCGCTCTTCGACGAGTTGGCCGTCGCTTTTCCGGTAGCCGTAGCTCGCCTTGTAAAGCTCCTGGTTCTGGCCGTCCACGATCTTGCTGCCCAGCGGATTTCCGTGCACGTCCATGGTATAGATGGTCATCATGTTGAGGACCCCGTTGGTGTAGTTCTTTTTGGTAAGGGTGCGGTTGTCCGGACT
>JBBSJY010000105.1:0-15451 GCA_038256845.1 Verrucomicrobiales bacterium
CCGGGCTGCCTTCCAGGAAAAGCCGGCGGAACACTGCGGCGGCGCTTTCCTCGCAGGGGACGAGGACGCCGGTGCCGGTCCACGAAAGGCTGCGCGCGCCCTGTTTCACGTTCACGCCCAGCGTGAGCGAGGGATAGCGCGTGAGGTGGCCGATCTGCTCCGCGGCGTATTGGTCGAGCGAGATCGTGTTGCGGAAGCCGCCGCTGCCGGGCCGCGGCGCGGCTGTTAGAAAGCAGACGTCGGCGGGATGGCCGTTGTCCACATCCGGATGGGAAACGCCGCTGAAGACGGTGAATTTGTCCCGGTTACTTCCTAACAGTTCCAGATACGGCGAGAGTGCGTAATTGCGGCCGGTTCCCGTGGGGAAGAACTTTTCCGGCAGCAGGCCGAGGTTGTTGCAGATGCCGAAAAAGCGCCGCGGCGGGGCGGGCGGAGTGCCGCGGGCGAAGGCCGGCGTCATCGCGTCGAGCAGCGGCAGGCCGAGCGCGACCCCTGCGCCGCGGAGGAATTGCCGACGGGAAAATCCGCGGCGGGTGGCGACGTAGGGCATCGGGACGTGCGTGTTCATGGGGATTATCTGTTAGATCACTTGTGGCGGAAAAGGTCGCTGCGGACGACGCCGTGGATGAGGGAACGAACTCCATAACCGTTTGCGGACGTCTCGTCGAGGATCCGTTCCAGCGCGGCGCGGTCGCCGAAGCGCACGGGAGCGCCGGTGGCGTACACGATGAAATGCTTCGCGAGGTTTCTCGCGAGCCGGCGCTCGTCTGCAACGAGCAGGCGCTTGAGTTCGCGGATGTCGTGAAAAGCGCCGCCGCCGCGCATCTCGCCGCTCGCATCGACCGGCAGGGCCTCGTGAAAGGTGAAGGGCTGGCCGTTTTTTCCGATGCCCGGGACCGGCGGCTTGGCGTCGTCCAAGCCCCGGTAGCGGTCGCGCCAACCGCCGAAGATATCGAAGTTTTCGAGCGCGAATCCCGGCGGATCGATCTTCAGGTGGCAGCTCGCGCAGGAGGCGCTTTCGCGGTGGAGGTCGAGTTGTTCGCGGATCGTGGCCGCACCGCGGATGTCGGGTTCCACGGCCGGCGTGCCGGGCGGGGGCGGCGGCGTGTGCTCGTCGAGAATGCGCTCGATCACCCACACGCCGCGAAGGACGGGCGAGGTCGTGGTGCCGTTCGCCGTGACTTTCAGGACGCTGGCCTGGGTCAGCAAACCGCCGCGCGGGCTGTCTTCCGGCAGCTCGACACGCCGCATGGCGACGCCTTTCACAGGCGGCAGATCGTAATGTTCCGCGAGCCGCTCGTTGACGAAAGTGAAGCCGGCGTCCGCCACGGAACGCGCCGGCAGGTCCTCGCGGATCAGCTCGGCGAAAAACAAGCGTGTTTCATCCACCGCGGATTCGGTTAGCAAATCATCGAGATAATAGTCCGGGTAAAGCACCGCGTCCGGCGTGGTGCCGTGGATGTTCCGCAGATCGAGCCAATAATCGAGGAAGGCGTTGACGAACCGCTCCGATTTCGGGTCGTCCAGCAGGCGCGCGGCCTGGGCGCTCAGGATCTCCGGATCCTCAAGCGCACCGGAATTTCCCAGCTCGCGCAGCGTTTCATCCGGCGGAGAGTTCCAGAGGAAATACGAAAGCCGCGATGCCAGCGCCGGCCCGTCAAGTTCGCCGACCGGCTCTTCCAGCGAGAGGAAACCGGGCGAGCAAAGCACCGCGGTGTAGCCCGCGATCATCGCATCGGTGAAGTGGCTGCCGGATTCCATCGCGCCCGTCACCACCGCGCGAAACCGATCGACGTCGGCCTCGGAAAAGTCCCGCCGGTAGGCCTTGCGCATGAAATTTCCCAACAGCCGCCGCGCGTCCGACTCGGGGTCGGACGAGGCGATCCGGCCGAGTTCCGCCGCCTTTTCCTCCGGATGAAACGGCAGGTCGCCGAACAGCAGCCGGTGCCCCGCCGCCGGCCATTCGTCGAAAATCGGCCCCTCCACCTCCAGCCAACGATAGGCCACGCCGGGCGATCCTTCCGGCGTGGCGAGCGGATTGCGGAAATTCGGCGGGCGGGAACGGAACAGCCGCGCCGGATCGGGAAAAATCACGTCGCCCTCGATCAGCAGCACGTCCAGCTCGTGGATTTCAGGCTCGGGTGTCACATCGAACGAGCCGAGCTTGCGCTGCATCCCGTCCGCCTCCGCGTAGAGCGTCATCGGCTCGTCCCGGCGGCCGCGAAACGTGTGGTTGCGGTCCGCGACCCAGTAGCGTTCTTCCGGTCCCGGACCCGCCCAAAATGTCTGCGCCATCAGGCGGAGCTTGTAGCGGCCGGCGATTCTCGCCTTGAAGCCGTCGAAGCGGACGTTGATCGGCTGATAATTTCCCGAAACCACGCCGAAAGCTTCCAACGCCCGCGTCTCCGGATCGGCCCCGCCCACGGAGACCGGCTGCTTTCCCGCGATGACCTCCGGCTGCGCCTTCGTGCCGAGCATGGGAAAGGTCGCCCGGACGGAGGCGCGGTTGAAGGGGTTGAACTTCATCTTCCCCACCATGTGCGGCTGTTCGCGGGCGTAATGGCGCCTCACTTCGGCCACGGGAGGTACCGGCCCGGCAGCGACAACCGCCCGCAGCGCAGCATCCGCCGCATGCAGGTAGCGCGACATCTGGATGTGGGAAATGTCCAGCGCCTCGCCAGTTTTGTTGAAACGGTGCGCCTCGCCGTCCTCCGGCAGCATGTCCTTGAGTTGCAGCCACGGCGCGCCCAGCAGCTCGCGGACGGTATTCTCGTATTCGTGGCGGTTGAGCCGCCGCCAGGTCGCGCGGCCTTCGGTGGAATCGCGGAAACGGTCCGCCGCCACCAGTGAATCCGAGAGGTTTTCCAGGAAATCGCGCGCCTCATTTGCATCGGGCCGCCGCTTCTTTTTCGGCGGCATTTCACCGGTGGCGAGCATGTCGTGGACCCTCGCCCAGCGGGCGGCCGTCGCCGGCTCGCCGAGATCCGTGGAAAGCGCTTCCAGATCCAGATCGCCCCGCCTCATCGCGCCATCGTGGCAATCGACGCAATGGCGCCCGACGAACGGCAGCAGTTTCGCCTCCGGAAACGGGGGCGGCGCGGCGTCAGCCTGCAAGCCCATGGCGAGGCCAATGCCAGCGGCGAGATAGAAGGAAAGGCGGGATGGCTGACGGGCGGACATGGAATTCAAATGGATACCCCGCCGGGTGGCCATTCTGTCAAATCCGTCCCGCCAGCCGCTCCGGACGGAACGGGCCCGCCGTCAGGCCGGAAGCAAGCTCGGTTTACCGATCTCGCCCTCGATGGCCTCGAATAGGGCCGCCCTGGTGAAGGGCTTGGAAAGCGTGCTGCAGGCACCCAGTTTTCCGGCCAGCGGCAGAAAATTCCGGCTGCCAGTGTTCAACGCGCCCGACATGGCGATGATTCGCAGCCGGGGGAGCTTCGCCCGCAGCGCGAGGATCGTCTCAATGCCATCACGACCCGGCATGATCAGATCCGTGATCACCAGTTGGAAACATTCCTCACCAATGAGCTGCAAGGCATCTTCGCAGCTTGCCGCGGTTTTCACCTCGTAGCCTTTGGCGGCCACTGCCTCAGCCATGATGAAACGGATCGCGTGCTCGTCATCAATGATCAGGATCTTGCCTTTCGATTGCATGTATGTATGTGGTTGGAGTTCCCCGGGGAAAGAGACCGCCACAAACGTGGAACTGGAATACCCGCCTGCCCAAACCGGCTCAAGACATCGCTGACACGCGATCACGTAGGTCCTCTCGGGATTCTGGCGTTTCCTGCTCGATAACCTCGCGCATGGCCCGGAGTTTTGGCACTGTTGCCGCCTCACCCGCGAAAACACCCAGAATGCCGCACGGCCGGTCCTTCAGGCGGACCGGAATGAAAGTCATCCGTCGATGACTTTCCTCAACATACGCAGCATCGTCTCAGCGGTATATGGCTTCGGTAGGAAATGCTCCAGACCCGCGGTAGCGGCCTCGGTGACCCTCCCTTTCGCAGTGATGCCGCTGGCGCCGATGATGCGGGCCCGCGGGTTGATCCTGAGAATCACCCGGATGACCGCGGGGCCGTCCATCAGCGGCATCATCATGTCGGTCAGCACGACGGAAATCGTGTCGAGATGCTGGACGTAGAGGGAGATCGCCTCGGTCCCGTCGGCCGCCAGGAGGACCTTGTAACCGAAGGCCTCGAGGGTCTGGCGTGTGATCTGCCGGATGGAAGCCTCATCGTCCACCACCAGCACGGTCTCGCCCTTGGCCCGCGGCAGACTGGTCTTTTCCGGCACCGGCTCGCCTGCTCCAGCGCCGGGCAGAGCGGGCAGATAGATCCGGAAACGCGCACCCTCTCCCGGATCGCTGTAGGCGCGGATGAAGCCGCCGTGGCTCTTGATGATCGCAAGCGAGGTCGATAGACCGAGCCCGGTTCCCTTGCCGATTTCCTTGGTGGTGAAAAACGGATCGAAGAGCCTGTCGATGATTCCGGATGGGATCCCGTGGCCCGTGTCCTCCACCCCGATCTTCAAATAGGGCCCGGGACTGGAATCCAGATTCATGGCGGCATAGTGCTCGTCAATGATCACGTTCTCGGCTTTCAAGGTTATGATCCCGCCCTCCGGCATGGCATCCCGGGAATTCACGCATAAGTTCAGCAGCACCTGGTGGATTTGGGTCGGATCGCCCGTAACGAGCCAGAGCTCGGAGCCGACGTCGGATTCGGTTTGGATGTTCTTCGGGAAAGTGTCCCTGACGATCCGGAGCAGATCCTGAATGATTTCCGAGACTTGCATCTCCTCGCTGCCACCTTCGACACCGCGGGCGAACGTGAGCACCTGGCCGACCATGTCCGCGCCGCGGCGCGCGCTTTTTCCCACCAGGTCGAGGATGTCGAGGGCATTGGGATCGGTGATGTGGTCGCGGAGCAGATCGATCGACATCATGATCGGGGCGAGCACGTTGTTCAGGTCGTGGGCGATGCCTCCGGCCAATGTGCCGATGCTCTCGATGCGCTGGGCACGGAGGAATTGTTGTTCAAGCACCTTGCGGTCGGTGATGTCCTGGATGTGTGCGATGAAATGAATCGGGCACCCCGCCTCATCCTTTGCGATGGCAACGCTCAGCAACGCCCACACATGGCGGCCATCCTTGTGGATGTAACGTTTCTCCCTCTCATAGATGGCGATCGTCCCATCTAGCAGACGATGGATGTTCTCCAAATCCATATCCACATCTTCGGGAGGGGCGATCTGTTGAAATGTCATCTCCAGCAGCTCCGAGGCGGTATAGCCCAGCATGTTGCAGACCGCTGAATTGACCTTGAGCCACCGTCCTTCCGGCGAAAGGAGGCCGATACCGATCGGTGCATGTTCAAAGGCGCTGGAGAATTGTTGTTCGCTCGCCCGCAAAGCTTGTTCCCCCCTGCGCCTTCCGGTGATGTCATGCGCCGTTCCGATCATACTAAGCGGCTTGCCGGTGGAGGGGTCCCACGCGATTTCCGCCGATTCCCTGACGATCCTTTCCACTCCATCCGGACGGATCAACCGGTGGACGATCGAATAGGGATGGCGGTTCCGTATGGCTTCCGCCACGGCGTTCCGGATTCCCTCCCGATCCTCCTCGGGCACCAGGCTGAAAAAGAGCTCGCGGCTGATTTCCATCGCGCCCGGCTCGAATCCGGCAATGCGGAACATTTCGTCGGACCAACGCAACGTGCCAAGGCCGGTTAGATCGAGTTCCCAACTGCCGATGTGGGCGATCCGCTGGGCGGCCGCCATGTTCGCCTCGCTGGATCGCAAGGCTTCCTCCGCGGCGAGCCGCAGCCGTTCTTTCTCCAGCGAGCCGAGCGCGAATGAGATCTCCTCCGCAACGGACGCCAGCAGCTTTACCTCGTCTTCCTGGAAATAACCCGCCTCGCCCGCGAACAGAACCAGGGCACCCACCACCCTTCCGTCGGTTTTGAGGGGAAAGGAAGCGGTCGATTGAAAGCCGCGGCGGAGGGCTTTTTCCCGCCAGGGTTCCATCCGGGGATCATTGGCGAAATCATTGCAGATATCATGGACCCCGTTGCGGAGCGCGGTCCCGACCGTTCCTAGGCTATGCTCGCCGCCATCTGCGGTGACCACCATGTCGTGAAGGTAGCCGCGCTCATCGCCAAACGAAGCGATGGTCCGGATCCTGCCGGTCCCATGTTCCGGCTCCATGATGGCGGCCATTTGGAGCAATCCGTCCTCCACGGCGATCCGGCAGGTAGCCTCATAGAGTTCCTGCCGGCTCCCCGTCCGCATGATCGCTTCCCCCATTCTGCTGAGAACCGTGTGGAGGCGGTTGAGCCGGTGCAAGCGGATCTCCACCAGCTTCCGCCTGGTGATATTGACATGCATGATCACCGCCCCTTCCTGCCGACCCTCGAACAGGGGGGTGGCCGTCACCCGATACCACTGCTTCTCGGTCGGTGTGTGGCAGGGATATTCCATGCTGTGTCGGGAAAGCTGCCCGGCAAGGACGGCACGGAGCCCGGCCGCAATCTTTTCCGCCCCATCCGCGGCATCCCCTGTGGCGGATCCGCAGGCTTTCATATAATTCCGCCCGACAAAACAATCCGCGTCCTGAATGCCGTTGGCGGAGCCGAACCGGCGCCAGCTTGCGTTTACCGCCACGATTTTCCCATTTCGGTCGAGCAATGCGATGTGGGCAGCCAGAGCGTCGAGAATGGCGGCTTGGGAGACCTGCGTGGGCTGCGTGTCTTCTCCTGCGGTTGGCTGCTCCGGCGCGCAGGACACCTCGCAGCCCGGCAAGGTTTCGGGCAAATCCGGTTTCATTTCGCAAGTTTAAGCATTTCATCAAACTTAATCGACAAATGATTTTCGCGTCCCCCGGGAGCGAGTTTTCCCACCACGTCCCCCGATACCAAAACCGCCGCCCCAGGTGAGAGGGGCGGCGGCCAAGCCATTGGGCGAACAACAACCCTCAGAAGTTGTATTTTAGTCCGAGCGACGCGCCGTGGCTGTCGAGCCCCTCACTTTCGACGGAGATTTCGCCGCGGTAGCCGATGTCGAGGGAGAGATTCGGATTGAATGCGATGCCGGTGCCCACGCCGAGAAGGATGGCGGACTCGAGCTCCGGACCGCGCACGCGGAACTCGCTCCCGGCAATGCTTGCGGTGGCTTGGGTGGGGCCGTCCTCGAACTCGTGGGCGTAGGCGATCGATGCGTAGGGGCGGAACGTCCCGAAATTCGCGTCCACGCGGTAACCCACCAGACCCCGAAGTGAATCGATGTCGAAGTCATCCACCGCGATATCGATCACGGCTCCGCTGTCGTCGAAACCGTCGACATCCAGCATTTGATACTCCAATCCTGCGAAGGGGCCGTGCTTCACCCGCTCGTCGCCCATGGCATATCCGAATGTCAGCATTGCTTGGAAGCTGTCCGCATCGGTGGCGGAAAACCGCAGTCCGGCGAAGCCGGGAATGCCACCGACACTGCGCGATTGATCCCAATCGTGGGTCCCGTAGCCGAGCAGGAAGTCGGAGTAGAATCCGAGCGACTGCCCGTAAGTGCCGTAAACGGCAAAGCGGAGGCTGTCGATTTCCGTGCTGCCGCCGATCTCATCGTAGTCGCTCCGCGATCCGTCGATCATCCCGCCGATCAGGAATGAGGAGGAGACGCGGTAGTCGTAGCCGGCGGTGATGGCGGTCGCATCGCCTTCGAAATCGTCGGCCGGGTTGGTGCCTTCATAGTCCTGTTCGTCGTAGGAAACCGAGCCCCAAAAACTGCCGCGCCCGCCGCTGGAGCGGGTCTCGGTTTGCGCGGGGATCATCCCGCCCTTGGGACCGGTCATCGCGGGAGAGGTTTCCACCGTCATCATTTCGCCGGAGGAGCGGGAGGCCGCCAGATGATTCTGGATCTGGCGGTGGAGGCGATAGTTGCTGTTCATGATTCCCGCCGCCAGTTGGAGATTGGATTCCGGCTGGAGAGCGGCAAGGGACCCCTGGACCGATGCCAGATCGGAAAACGCGAGCGCCATGAGAAAGTCTTGGCTATTGGGATCGAGAGTTCCCGTCCCCGCTTGCAGGGCGAGGGCGTCGAGAGCTCCGGCGAACGCCTGGGCGCTTCCCGACAGGCCCGGAAGCCCTGCGAAATCGTAGCCGATACCGAGCACCAGGTTCGTCCCGCCGTCCTCGAGGCCGGGTGTGACGAAGAAGTTCGTCAGCACCGAATCGAGGTAATTCGCGCCGGAGCCGGTGGCGGTGAACGGGCCGGTGTCCGCGATGTTGGGATTGAATTGCACGCCGATGGTGCCGAAGCCCGCCAGACCGAGGATCGCCTCGTCGCTATCGATGACCGTGTAGGTGCCCGGCGTGATCAGCCGGTTCACATCGGTGGAGGCGATCCGGAGATTTCCTCCGCTGACATTGTAGGTGTTGCCGGCGCCGATCTGCTCGATGATGTCGCTGTTGATTCCGTCGATGATGGGGGTGTCGGGAACAATATCGAGCCGGATGAACGAACCCAGGCTGTGAACCACGTCGCCGGTGATTGCGACGGCACCAACGGAGTTTTCCGGAATGGCATCGAGATTGATCGGAATCGCTCCCGCGCTGATGCCCCCGGAGAGGAGGTTGAGGTTCGCATTCCAGATGCCGGTTCCGCCGACAGCCGCACCGCCGGCGTTGATGGTGGCTTGCGGAACCGTAGCGCCGTTGATGTCGGCATTGAAATAGAGGCCTCCGCCGGTGATCGAGATGGTGTCCGCCGTGATATTCAATCCGCCGCCGACATCGGCCACGGCACCGATCAGGGCCACTCCGCCGCCCGCCTTGGTGATGCTTGCGAAATCGGTCACACTGCCGCGTATCGTGTTTTCCGGGCTGGTCGGTGAACTGAGCCCGCCGTTGAAAGCGATCGAATTCGTCCCGCCGCCGCCGAGAACATTTCCCAGGATGAGGGAGCCGGCTTCGAGGGCGAGATCATCGTTTCCCACTCCGCCGGAGAAGGCGTTTCCGCCGATGGCGGTGGATCGGATCAGGCCGCTATTTGTAATCAGGGAGCCATCAAAAGCCACGATTCCGGTGGTGCCGGAGATCGTGCCTGCGTTGAAAATCTCACCTCCGGCCCCGAGGGTCACACCATCGCCACCCATGCCGTCGATCAGGCCGTCGTTTTGGACGAACCCCGTCGCACCGACGCTGATCCCGCCGAAGCTGCCGCTGATTTGCGCGCCGGCTTCGTTGAAGATCTGCGCGCCGTCTCCCGCGTCGACGCCCACTCCGTTCATTCCGGCGATCACACCAAGATTCTCGTTCACCAACTGCAGATCCGCCCCTGTGAAGATCCCGTTGGTGGCGCCACGGATCAGGCCGCCGCTGATCGCATTGCCGAGGCCGTCGATGCTGGTGCCGTTGAAAATGGTCGCACGGTCAAAGACCAGAATTCCCTCTCCTCCGGTCGAGGAGATCGTCCCGAAATTGTCGATGAAGGCGTCGTCGGTGGCATCGACCCCCGCCTCAGTGGAGGCCGTGATGTTCGCTCCGGATTCGTTGAGCACGCTCAATGTGCTTTCGGCGAAAATTCCCGCCGCTCCGGAAATCGAGCCGCTGTTGTTGACCGTCAGACCGCCGAACCCTTCGATGCCGTCTGAGTTGACGCCGGTGATCCCCCGGATCGTACCCGAATTGTTGATCGTACCTCCATCTCCATCGAGGTAGATTCCGTCATCTCCGCCCTCAATCAGACCCGGAGTATTGTTGTTGATGACAATGCCGCTGACCGCGGCCGCATCCACCAGAATCCCTTCCGCGGTGACGCGGAGGGTGCCGGAATTATTGATGGTATAGCCGGCGGCTGAGACTTCGGCACCCGTTTGCAGCGCGGCGTCACCTGTTAGAACCGCACCGGCCCCGATCGTCACGATGGGGGTCGGGCTGGACCCGCCGCTCGCCAGGATCGTACCCGCCGCGTTGGTTCCCGCAGGCACGCTGATGTTGCCGGCCGAGTCCGGGAGGATCGTTGCGGCGAAAGAGACGGCCATTGCCGGGATGATGATCAATGCTGGAAATGCGAGTGTTCTGAAATGATTGCGCTTCGGTTTCATGACGGGATTCTTGGGTGATGGGAGGATATGGCCTGGCGACTACGGGCGATGACCGTTCCGAGATTAGGCCGTGCCGAGGATATCCACAGCCATTCCGGGAACGATTCTTCAATAGACCCATTTAAAAATTGAGAGCTGATCCGTAAAACCGCGGAACCTGTCTGGCCTTCCCGGGGCTGGAATCCCTTGTTGTTACCGGCCGATCCGGCATTCTTTCGCCGTGACGAAGGAGCCCGCCGCCGACCGAACCCGAAAATCCGAGGGTCTTCCTGAGATCACCTTCCGCCAACTGGAGGTGTTTCGAATCGTCTGCCACGAGCGTTCCTACACGAATGCCGCCCTCGAGCTTCGCGCCACCCGGGCGAGCATGAAGCGCATCTGCGGAGATTTTGAAAGAGCGGTCGGCCGGCCCCTTTTCGTTGAGGATGCGGAGAAAATGCTCCATCCCACCGAATTCGCCCGTGGCCTGCTGGGACAGATGGGGAATCTTTCCCACGCCATGCGCCAGCTCGCCGCCTGTGTCCGCTCGCTCCACGAGAAAGGACGGATTTTGCGACTGGCCGCGGCCGGGGAGCTGTTTCAGGGCGGACTTTTCACCCATTATCTGAGCCGCTTGCGGATCAATGACACCTTCCGCCCCTGCTTCATGAGGATCGAAGCCAGCCGCTTCAGAACCGCGCTCTTGAACGCCGAGTGCGATGTCTATTTCGGCTTCGGGCTCGTGGATTGCGACCGGCTCGATCTGGTCGATCTCGGTCCCGTGCCTTGGCAGATCACCTCGCAGGGAACGAATCGCCAGCCACCCCGGAATCCCGCCGAGCTTGCCGCGGCGGCATGGTGCGTCGCCGGTCCCGATGAAGATGGCCCGGCGGCCGCGTTGCTGGAAAAGTTCCACGCGGCCGGCGCGGCGGGCGGGGAAATCCTCCCGGCCGGCTGCCGGGAAACGGAGACGTCGCATCAATGGATCTTCCGGCCGGACATCGCCGCGCGCGAACCGGTTGGCGTCGGTTCGCCCTGGCCGCATTACCGGTTTTCCGCCATCCTCCGAAAGCATCATCCCTACCCGGATTTGAAGAGCCGCCTGGAAGGTGCCGCACGTTCTTAACCCATGGACATCGATCTCACCGGCCTACTCGTGTTCCGCCACATCGCCGAAACCGGCAGCTTCACTCAGGCCGCGCGACTTTGTGAGGTTTCCCAGCCCGCGGTCAGCCTCATGATCTCACGGCTGGAGGCCGAGGTGGGATTGGTCCTGCTCGAGCGGGGCACCTCCGGCGCGCGCCTGACTCTCGCGGGCACCCATTTCCTGGAGTGTGTCAACGAGGTCTGCGATGCCTACGTTTCATTCACCGATGGCATGCATGCGCTCAGCCGCCGTATGGACGGGAATACGCTGGTGGCGCTCGACCGCTCCTGGTTCGGCGACCGCCTGCGAGAGGCGGTCCGGAAACCCGGTTTCGCCCCCGCATCGTCCGCCATTCTCTGCGAGGTCGGAGAGAACTGGTGGCAGGAACTCGAGTCGTCGCAGTATGACATCGTCGTCGCCGGCCGATTCCTCCGTGGCGGACTTTCGCCCGGAATCCAAGAGGCCGTGATTCGCCGGGAACGCGGCATCACCGTCGCATGGAACCCGGACTTCTATCCGTTCGATCCGGAGGATTTCAATTTCCCTGAGGTGCTGCGGACCACCATTCTGATCCCGGACGGCCGGGTGGTCACCGGTTTCGCGGACTTTCTCACGATGTGGTCCGACTATGCCTACGGGATCGAGCCGGCCAACTCCGTTTCCTTCCCCTCCGAAACGGAAGCGGCCGCCGCAGCCGCAGCCGGCCTGGGGGTCATGTTAGGTCCCGGCGACTCCATGCCCCGGGTCGGCGCTGCCGGAGAAAGTCTGGTCCATATCCGGACCTTCGAGTTCCTTTTGCCGGAAGCATTCACCTTGGGTGTGTATTGCAGGAGCGGCGAGGATTCGAAGGAAATCCTCACCACCGCCGCGGGAATCGGCAGGCTCGGGCGGAAAATTTTCCCGCAGAATTGATAGGCTCCGGAAGCTATAACCCTATTCGGATTTGGTGCCTCGGCTCATTGGGCGAACGTGGAAACATGGCTTAGTTGATGGTTCGTCTCACAAACCAACCATACCATGGAAACCAATCCCAAATCCCCGATCATCATTCCTTCCGGCCGCCGCGATTTTCTCCGGCGTCTCGGGATCGCAGGCGCTGGCGGAGCCGCGATGCTCGCCGCAATTCCCGGAACCGCCAACGCGCAGCGCCGCCCGCGTCCGACCCGTCCGGTCGCACGGCCGGTCACTCCACCTCCCGGTGCGGCGCTCGACGTCGCTGTCCTGAACTTCGCGCTCAATCTGGAATATCTGGAGGCGGAATATTATCTCTATGGCACCACCGGAATGGGCCTGGAGGGAGCGGTCATCGGCACCGACGGCTCGGGCACCCCCGGCAATGTCATTGTCAAACCGAATGCCAAGGTCCCTTTCACCACCCCTGCCTTCGAACAATATGCCAACGAAATCGCGATCGATGAAGCGAACCACGTCCGCTTCCTCCGCGAGGCGCTCGGCGGGGCGAAGGCCGCGCGACCGCAGATCGATCTGCTCAACAGCTTCAACACGCTCGGCGGATTGCTTGGTTTGCCCTCGTTCGATCCCTTCGCCAATGAGATCAATTTCCTCATCGGGGCGTTTGTCTTCGAGGACGTGGGCGTGACCGCCTACAAGGGTGCGAGCCCCCTGATCTCCAACAAGGGGTTCCTGGAGGCCGCCGCCGGCATCCTCGCCGTCGAGGGCTACCACGCCGGCAGCATCCGCACCTTGCTATTCGCCCAGGGCACCGAAGTCCAGGACACCGTCAACGCCATTTCTAATGTCCGCGCCTCGCTCGACGGACAACCGGCCGGCGCGCCGAGCCTCGATCAAGGCATCCGCGTCAATGGAGTCGCGAACATTGTTCCCACCGATGGCAATTCGATCGCCTTCAGCCGCAGCACCCGGCAAGTGCTCAACATCGTCTACGGCGGCGTGAATGCCGCATCCGGATTGTTCTTCCCGAACGGACTGAATGGCGCGATCCGCTGATCGCCCCGTTCTCCCTCCAACCCGGTCCGGCCCGCGCCCCTAACCCGAGGCGCTGGTCGGGCTTTTTCGCGTGTGCCCCCGGAGCGCGCGCGTATTGACGCCCGCCGGAGTGCCCGGCACGCTGCCTTCCATGAACGCAGCGCCACAAGTCGGCATCATCATGGGCAGCACCTCCGATTGGCCGGTGATGGAGCATGCCGCGCGGACTTTGAGAAATTTCGGAATCGCGTGGGAAGCGGAGATTGTCAGCGCCCATCGCACTCCGGACAAACTGGTTTCCTACGCCACCGGAGCCCGCGGCCGCGGCCTTAAATGCATCATCGCCGGGGCGGGCGGCGCCGCCCACCTCCCGGGGATGACCGCCGCGATCACCGATATCCCGGTGCTCGGCGTGCCGGTGGAAAGCAAGGCTCTCCATGGCGTGGACTCGTTGCTTTCCATCGTCCAGATGCCCGCCGGCATCCCCACCGCCACCTTCGCGATCGGCAAGCCGGGCGCCATCAACGCCGCCCTTTTCGCCGTCTCGATGTTGGCGAACAACGACCCCGCCCTTGCCATAAAGCTCGCCGAGTTCCGGGAAAACCAGAGCGCCACGGTCAAATCCGCCCGGCTTCCCGCCCTCGACTGATCTCCATGCCTGCCCCACTTCTTCACCCGCCACACTGCGTCGTCGGCGTCCTCGGCGGCGGCCAGCTCGGCCGGATGCTCGCCCTCGCCGCCCGCCGGATCGGGGTGCGCACCCTCATCTGGACCGGCGGCCTCGAAGCGCCCGCCGTCGAAGTCGCCGACGAGGTGATCGACCTTCCCTTCGACGATCCGGAAGGTCTGGAAATCTTCTGCCGCAGCGCCACCGTCGCCACCGTCGAGTTCGAGAACATCCCGAAAGCAACGCTCGACGCGGTCGCAGGCTGCAAACCGCTCCATCCCTCGCCCCGCGCCATCGCGACCTGTCAGAACCGCGAGCGGGAGAAAAATTTTCTCCGCGAGCACGACATCCCGCACGCCTGGTTCGCAGTCGTTGAGAGCGCGGAATCTCTCGCCGTTGCGATGAAGCAACTGGGCGGACCCGGCGTCCTCAAGACCGCCGACTTCGGCTACGACGGCAAAGGCCAGATCAAGCTGGAAGGCGATGAGGATCCCGCGGCCGCCTGGGCCGCCTTCGGAGCGCCCCGCGCCGTCCTCGAGGCCTGGGTCCCATTTGAAAAGGAACTGTCCGTCATGGTCGCCCGCGCCGCCGGGGGCAGCATGGTCACTTACGATCCGGCGGAGAACCGCCACCGGCATCACATCCTCGACGTTTCCATCGTCCCCGCCCGGATCCCTCCCGCCGTCGCCCTCGAATCCGCCGCCATCGCCCGCCGTGTCGCCACCGAGCTCGGCTACCAAGGCATCCTCGGCGTCGAATTCTTCCTCAAGCCCGGCGGCGAACTCCTCGTCAACGAGATCGCCCCCCGCCCGCACAATTCCGGTCACCACACGCTCGACGCCTGCGTCACCAGCCAGTTCGAGCAACAGCTCCGCGCCATCCTCGGCCTCCCGCTCGGCTCCCCCCGCCTCCTCAGCCCGGTCGTCATGCTCAATCTCCTCGGCGATTTCTGGCCCGCCGAAACCCAGCCGCCCGACTGGCTGCCCCTCTTCCAGGACCCCGAAGCCCACCTCCACCTCTACGGCAAGCGCCACGCGACCGGCCGCCGCAAAATGGGCCACGCCAACTTCCTCGGCCGAACCCCCGAGGAAGCCCTCGCCCGTGCCGAAGCCCTCAAAGCCCGCTGGCTCGCTAACGCCGGCGGTCTGTGACCGTCGGAAACCGCTCCCACCCCGGCCACCCGTTTTGCCCATCGGCAGACTTCCGGCTTTCCGCATCATTGCGGGTGGTTAGGCTGAAGCCCGCCACATGCACTGGACCGTACCCGCCACTTCCGACGATTCCCACGCCGAGCTTGAAAAGAAACTCTGGGACGCCGCCAACATGCTCTGGGCCGGAGCGGATCTGAAACCATCCGGATATTCGCCCACCGTGCGGGCTGATCTACGAATACTTCCTCGGCAAGTTCGCCATGTCGCCAGAAGGGCGGGGAATCGAGTGGAACGAGATGCAGTCTACCGAAGGGTGAGCGCGGGGGCACTCATCAATTTTACACGCCCACCTCCATCGTCCGGCTGATCGTGGAAATACTCGAGCCCTACCACGGGCGCATCTTCGATCCCACCTGCGGCTCCGGCGGCATGTTCATCCAGTCCGCCCGCTTCGTGGA
>JBBSJY010000106.1:0-15327 GCA_038256845.1 Verrucomicrobiales bacterium
GGAGGAGCGGGCTCGGTCATCGGCGGCTCGGCGGCGGGAGTTTCCGGTGCGGAAGCCGGCGCGGCGGGCGGGCTGGCCGGTTCTTCGGCGGGTTGGGCGGGCTCGGCCGGGCGGCCGGGGCGTTCCCCGAGGGCGGCGCGCTCTCCGCGATCCGGACGTTCGGCAGGAGTGCCCGGGCCGGCGTCAGGGGCGGGCGTTGTCGGCTCGGTGGCGGGAGGTTCTTCATCCCGGCGCGGGCGCTCGGGGCGATCCTCGGTGGAAGGAGTCTGCTCTTCGATGGTCTCGAGGGCGTCGCGGCGTTCGCGCAGGGCGACTGAGACTTCCTGCTGCTGCATCACGGTACGGCCGGGGCCACTTCGGACAGCCTCGGCGGCTTCCTCGCGGCGCTCGCGGCGGGCCTGCTGGAAGCTGCGACGCGCGTCGCGATCCACCTCTCCGGCCCGTGAGATTTCCATCTCTTCCCAGTGCTCGGCGACCCGGGTCGGGCGCACGCGCTCGTTCCAGGCGGCCTCAACCGGCGGGGCATAGAAGGCGAGGCGGTCGTCGTCGAAGCGGCGGTCGTGATGGTAGCCGCGGGGGTCGTCATGGAAGTCGAGTTCGTAAGACTGAAAGCGGTGGCCGGAGCGGCGGTAGATCCAGTCAGGCTCCGGGCCGCCGACGTAAACGTTGGTGGGGCGGACGATGATATTGGTGATGTTGATGGAGACGCTGAAGATCGTCACGTTTCGTTCCAGCGGAATGTAGTGGTGTTGGACCGGCTGATGGAACTGGGTAACGGGAATGAAGGTGTAGTAGTCCGGTCCGATGCCGTAGCGGCCATCGACGCCGGAATCATAGACCACGGTGTCGGAGTAGAGGGTTTCCGGAGGAAGCGGGGCCCAGCCGACGTGGTCATCGGTGTGACGCCAGGAGACCCAGGCGGGCGCCCATTCCTCGCCGGGAATCCAGACCCAGCCGTGGCGCTGGGTGAGAGCCCAGCGACCGTAGTGGTAGGTGGCCCAGCCGAAGGGCTCGTTGGAGTCCCAGGTCCATCCGTGCTGTGACTGGACCCAGCGGCCCTCGGAGTAGGGCCGCCAGTCTTGGCGGCGGGAGACCTGCGGGCGGTAAACGTAGCCGTAATCCGGCGTTTCGAACCAGTCGCCGTAGCCGTCGAGTTGCTCGTAGAAGGTGCGGTAGTCGCCGGTGGAGGTGGAGACGGGCACGCGGACGCGCTCGCCGCGGCGGGGCGGGGCCGCGCTGGGGGCCGGTGCCCTCGCGGCTGGCCGCGGCTGGCCGGCTTGTTGTGGCGGCTGCCCGGCGACCTGCTGCTGGCGCTCGGCTTCCAAGGCGGCGCGCTCGGCGGCGAGGGCTTCGCGGTCGCGGGTAATGTTGGTGCGCTCGGCGGCGAGCCATTCGTCCTCGATCTGCCGTTGCAGTTCGAGCTCGCGGGATTCGAGGTCCGCGATTTCGCGGCGGAGTTCTTCTTCGGCGGCGAGGGTGCCGTCGTAGTTGCCTGCGGGTTGCTGAGCCTCGGGGGTGCCCGGTCGGTCACAGCCGGATATGACCAGCACAGAGGCGGCGAGGACGGAGAAAGGAAGGATGGTTTTCATGCAAGGGGACGTCGATCGGGGTTCTACAAGGAGTCTCGCACGTTAAGACCTCCGTCGAGGCTTCCTTTATTCGAAATGTTTTGGGGCTGGAGAACCGGCCGGCTTGAACGGGGATGGGGTCTGCGAAAGCGCCGGGATCGACTGGTTTGGAGCAGAGACTGATCGAGTCTTACAGAGAAAACCTAGCCGGTTGCTCTGGCCACAATCCCTATACCGGGAGCGGTGACGCTCCGGGTATCAATCATCGGGTTGCATCGACGACGGGCGAACGTCTTCGCTGCCCGCGAACTCAGGTTTCGAAGTCGAAGACAGTGGCGCGTTCGAGTTTAGGGACGACGATCCCCTTCACCCGCTCGTGTTCGGGGTGGGGGAGGTAGGCGTCGCGGTTGGCGGCGCTGTCGAAGGTCATGATGAAGCCGTGGGTGAAGCCGTCGTTGAGGCCCTCGGCGCTTTCATACGGCCCGTGTTCCATTTCCAGCAGGCCGGGGATCTTGCCGATCATGCCTTTCATTTCGGAAAAGCATTCGTTGATCTGGCGGTCGGAAATCCCGTCCTTGAATTGGAACATGCCGAAGTGTCTGACCATGGGTTTTGTGGTGAGGCCGGGTAATCCGAATTCAGGATGCGGACGCCAGCGACTTCCAAGGTTCCTGATCGGCGACCTCGGTGGTGACGGGACCTTCCGCGCTGGCCGGGGTGATGATGGCAAGGAACTCAAGCGGCTCATTGCCGCGGTTGAATGTCGCGTGAATCATGTCCGCCGGGATATAAACCGAATCACCCGGGCCCATCTTCCGGCATTCCTCTTCAATCCACTGATCGGCGGTTCCGGCAAGGATGTAGAGGACCTCCTCCTTGTTCGGATGATAGTGGAACGGGTGGCCGTCGCCCGGCTGGATGATGGCGCGGACGACCAGGAGATTCTCGGTGTCGGTGAAGCCGGGACGGGAATGCCAGAAGTGGGTTTTTCCCGGCAGCTCCTCGAGTTCCGCTTGTTCGGGGGTGGTGAATCGGTGACGCGACGGCATGGGTGAGAATGAGTTATTTTTCCTTCGCCCCAACCCACTTCACGGCGTTGGCGATGAGTTTCTGATAGGCCGGATTGTCGTGGGCCTCCGCGGCGTGGCCGAGGGTGATGCCGACGATGCGGGTTTTCGGGTCTTTTACAACCCAAACGCTGGCGTGTTTTTTGCCGTCGTGATCGTTCTCGGCAAGCACCTCGACCTCGGCGTCATCGGCGAAGCGATGCTGGTAACTCTCATCCTTGATGGTGAAGGTGGCGGGGATGTCTTTCATCACCGGATGCCCGGGAGTCTTGACGGAGACCTCGAAGTCGCCGAAGCCATGGCCGTTCGAGCCGCCGGCGACGAAGCGCTTGTTGTAACCGTCCCACGGATGGACCCAGGTGCCGGCGTGGAGGATGACGATCCCTTTGCCGGCATCGGCGAAATCGTTGAGGGCCTTCTGGAAACGGCCTTGGGCGAATTGCTCGTGGTTTCCGGAGAAGACGAGGACGTCCGCCTTTTCGAGAAGGGCGAGTCCCTCGGCGAGATTGGGGGTGCCGGCGACGTCGAGCCCGCCGGCTTTGCGCAGGGTGTCGCCATCGCCGCCGATGAAGAAACGGGGGAAATCGTGGGACGAGCCGGCACCTAGGAGGAGCACGCGGAGATCCTGGGTATCCGCCCCGACTACCATTTCCGCAAACGATTGTCCCATGGGTTCGGTGGAATCCGGGGGGAGTTGATTTTCCTGGGAGAGTGCCGTGGCGGGAATCGCAAGGGCGAGAGCGGCGAGGGCGAGGTGGGTTTTCATGGTGATGTATTTTTTTGATTGGGTTTGGCGACGTGTTCCGGCCGGAAGCCGGGGCTACGGGCGCTGGGTTCCAACTTTGGGAATCGCGGCGACCGGTGACCGCCGCTACTTGGAGTCGGTGGTGATGGCGACGACGACGGGGGACAGGCCGTTGTCATAGCTTTCCAAGGATAATTTGGTGATGGGACCTGCCTTTTCAAGCGGAACGGTGATGAGGCGGAGCTGGCCGCTGCGGACGACGCCTTCAAGCCGCTTGGAGTCCGGGACGTCGATCTCGCGGTTGTAGTCGGCGAAGTGGCGGCCGTTGAGCAGCTCGATTTCCTCGGTGGTGCCGTCGCCGCGCGTGACCGTGACCTTCATCGCCGGGCGTTCGTCGTCGATGGCGGGGAAGCCCCAACCGGCGATGCCACTGAGGAGGTGGATCCGTTTGGCGGTGGCGTCGACCGGAATTTCCACCCGCTGGGGGTAGCTCTGCGCAACGTTGTCGCGGCCACCGCCCTTGAGGACGATGAGGCTGTTTCCGTCCTGACTTTTCGCCGGATCCATCAGGAAGAAGGGGATGCCTTCGATGGTGAGATTGCCGAAACTAACCGGAAAGACGCTGTCGCCCGTGGCTTCCGCGCTGTCGAAAAGCCCGCGCCGGGAGTCGGCGGTATAGGCTTCGCGGAGGTCGAGCACGCGGAATGGTGTTTCGCCCCCGGCCATGAAGGTGAGAATGTCGCGAAGGCCCTCCGCCCCCAATCCTTCCAAGCCTTCGGGCATGAGGCTGCGATGGGTGTTCTCGCGGGTGGCGATGTCGTTTTTGCGGATCGAGAAATCCCCGCCTTGGTTGCGGAGGGTCACGGTGGCCGGATTCTCGCTGACGATCACGCCGGCGAAGGTTTTGCCATCCTTGGTCGTGATGTTCCACTGCCAGAAACTGGGATCAACCTCGCGGTTGGGATCGATGATATGAGTGATGAGTTCGGCGGCACCGTGGGAGCCCATGCCGTCGAGGGGCGGTCCGACGTCGCGTGGGCCAAGATCGCCGAGCTTGTGGCAGATGGCGCAGGCGGCGGTGTAGAGGAGTTTGCCGTTATCAATGTTGCCGGGCTTGGAGACTTCCGGGGTGAGGCGGGCGATGAGTTCGGCCCTCTCCGTGGCGCCGGGGAGCAGCTTATCGAGCAGGGCCTCGGCACGGGTGGAAACGTCCTTGTCCGGGTGCGTGCGGAGGCGGGCGATGTTGCCGGGGCCGATGTCCGCGGGATTGACCTTTCCGTCCTCGACGGCCTGGAGATAGGCGAGGGACGCGTCGGGGCGCTTCACAATCTGGTCGAAGGCGCTCGTTCTGAGTGCGGGTTCGAGGTCATTGAAAACGGAGACAATACGGGCGGCATGCTCGCTTTCGCCGAGGGCGGTGAGAATGGCGTTCCGCAGGGCCGTGGAATCGTCGGTGGCGAGGATGGCGTTGACCCTGAAAAGCGCGGCATCGCCGCCGAGCTGAATGAGGGAGCGGGCGGCGTTGATGCGGTCCTCCTCGCTGGCGGAGGGATCCCCCAAGGTCTGCGAAAGCCGCTCGGATTGCTTGGCGATGACGTCCTTCATCGCACCCCGGGTGTCCCATGCGGCGATGATCGGCAGGGCTTGGGTGGCGGTGTTCGGCTCCTCGAGGAGTTTGGTGAACGCCCTGGCGAGCTCCGGGCTGATGGCCGGTTTCAAGTCGGTCTTTTCCGCGACGCCACGCAGGATGATGGATTTCAACTCTCCCGCATCCTTGGGGGCTTCCGCGGCGGCGATGACGAGGCGGGGGGCGGTCTCGACCGTGAGGGCGACGGGGACGAGCTCGCTGACGAAAGGTCCGAGTTTGGGGGCCTGGGGGCTGGCGAGGGCTTCCAGAATGGAGGGTTCCGCAAAGTCGCTTGCGGCGGCGATGACGGCGGAGCGGGTCCAGTCATTGTCCGCTTCGGCGAACGTTCCGAACAGCGCGGCGCGTTTGGCGGCCGTATCGGGATTCTCCATTTCGCGGTAGGCGCGGTGGACCTGGCTGCCGTGGGCGGCGAGGACCTCCTTTTCGACCGGGCCGGCTTCACCGGTTTCATTGAGCAAACGCCAGGCGGTTTGCTTGAGGTGGGCGTTGGGACTTTCCCTGACGGTTTTGAGAAGGGCGGCGGTGTCTTTGCGATCGAGCGCGGGGACTTCCCACTGCTTCGCTTCCTTGTGCTGGATTTTCCAGATGCGGCCGAAGTAGTGGTCGCGGTCCGGGCGGACGGCGGCATTGGCCGGTCCATGCTGCGGACCGCGGGTGTCGTTGTGAATGACCGCCTGGTTGTAGAAATCGATGACATACAACGCACCGTCCGGACCGACGCGATTCTCGATCGGGCAGAACCAGAGGTCGCTGCTGCGGATGAATTCGGTTTCCTCGCGGCCGGCTTCCTTGGTGGTGGAGTAGCTCACGCCGTCGGGTTTGACGAAGTAGTGGCTGACGATGTTGATGGTCGGCTCGGTGGTGAAGTAGCTGTAGTTCCACTTTTCCGGCCACGCGCCTCCTTCATAGATCGCACAGCCGGCGGCGGCGGTGTAGGACCCGACCTGGTCGATCTGGATGTAGGCCTGCTGTTCCCATTGCATGAGCGGGAAGGTTTTTTGCCCGGAGATCATGCCTTTCCAGCCATTGGTGCCGGGCATTTTTCCTTTTGCGAGAATGTGCTCGGGCAGGACCGTGTGGAAGAAGACCGTGCCGCTGGTGGGCTGGGTCCAGAAGCACTGGCCGTCCCAGGTCATATCGAGTCCCCAGGTGTTTCCGCCGCGGCTGGAGTATTGCTCGATGCGGCTTCCGTCCGGCTTGAAGCGGACGACACCGGAGCCGATGCGGACGGGCTCCTGGGGTGCGCCATCCTCACCATGGAGAGCGACCACGTCGCCGGCGCTGTAGCCGTGGGTGGCGTAGATCCAGCCGTCCAGGCCCCAGCGCAGGTTGTTGATCACGGCGTGGGTGTCCCCCGCGCCAAGGCCGGTGTAGATCTTGGTGCGTTTGTCGGCCACTTCGTCACCGTCGGTATCTTCGAGATACCAGATGTCGGGGGCGGCGCAGGCGATGACTCCGTTCTGATGAAAGACGAAGCTGGTGACGAGTTCGAGCTTGTCGGCGAAGACCTGCTTTTTGTCCATGACGCCATCGCCGTTGGTGTCGGTGAGGATGCTGATGCGGTCGAGCGGCTCGCGGTCGTATTCGCCCGGAACGGCGGAACCGGAATCTTTCCAGATGTCGGTGTTGGCCTTGCGGAGACCGTTGGGATATTCGGGGGTTTCCGCGACCCAGAGGCGGCCCCGGGCATCCCAATCGAGGTTCATCGCCTTGTTGATGAGCGGTTCGGCGGCAACGAGTGAAATATCGAATTCGGGATGGAGTTCGATTTTTTCGGCGGCTTTCTCCGGGCGGGTCGGCCCGCCTACCGGGTAGCGGAGGGCGGCCTCCAGCTCGTCCGGTTTGGAAAAGGTGTCGGCATTGTCGAGTTTGCCGGCCCAGGCGATGCCGCGGAGCACGACGGTGCGGAGGGAGGTATGGGAGAAATTCTCGTAAAGATGACCCGGGATGTGGACGAAGGCGCGGTGATGGTCGGTCTCGTACGTCCAGATCTGCGGCTGGATGTCGTAGATGTGGACTTTCTCGGCCTGCTTGCCCTTCGCCTTTGGCGTGTAGGCGGCGGCCAGGACCCGGATGTCGGGCGAAAGGTCCATGTCGTAGTAGATCTCGTCATCGATATCGAAATTGGAGACGTCCTTGGTGATCACATTCTCGATGTCGGTGAAGTAGAGCGACATGTCATCCTCCAGCCACTTGGTTTGGCCATCGCGCCACGAACCGCCGATGATGGTCTTGTACCAATCGGGATCGTTGGAAACGGTGCCGGCGTGGATCGCCACGACCCCGCCACCCCGTTTTACGAACGCCTCGAGGTTCTCCCGCTCTTCTCCCGCGATGTTTCCGGCATCCGGAGCGTTGAGGATGAGAACGTCGGTCTGCTCGAGCTGGGCCTTGGTGGGGAAGGCATCGCCTCCTGTCGCTTTCGCGCCGCGCTCGTTGAGTAGGGCTGTCCAGTCCTTGAGAAACGCCGGGTGGTCGTGGGCTCCGGGTCCGTGGGTTTTCGCGCCGGAACGGATGAACACGCGGAGCGGTTCCGCCGCGGCATGGGCGGTGAAGGCAATGGTAAAAGCAAGCAGGAGGGTTTTCATGGGATGGGGATCGGATACGTTCGGAATCAGGCTTTCCGCTCGAGCGGGATTTGTTTGAAGCGGCGCGTCAGTTGGGTAAGCGAATCCTCGACGCCCATCCGTTCCAGGCTGGATGCGCCGACGAAGCCGTGGCAATCGGTCGCCTGGATGACGCGGTCGGCGTCCTCCGGGGTGTTGATCGGCCCACCGTGGCACAGGTAGAAAATGTCGTCGCGCACGGTTTTCGCCGCATCGATGATCGCCTGGGTGCGCTGGATCGTGTCGTCCCAGCTCACGACCGCATTGGTGACGCCGATCGAGCCGCCGACGGTGGTGCCGACATGGGCGATGATGGCGTCCGCGCCGGATTTCGCCATTTCGACGGCCTCCTCGGGCGAACCGACGTAGACGATCGAAAAAAGGTCCATGCGGTTCGCGAGGTTCACCATATCATATTCCTTTTTCACGCTCATGCCGGTTTCCTCGAGCACGCCGCGGAAGTGGCCGTCCACGATCGTGTGGGTCGGAAAATTGTTCACTCCGGAGAAGCCCATTTCCTTCACCTTGCCGACCCAGTGCCACATCCGGCGGCGCGGGTCGGTGGCGTGGACGCCGCAAATGACGGGGACTTCCTCGACGATCGGGAGGACTTCGTATTCGCCGATTTCCATGGCGATCGCGTTGGCGTCGCCGTAGGCCATCATGCCGGCGGTCGAGCCGTGGCCCATCATCCGGAAGCGGCCTGAATTGTAGATGATGATGAGATCGGCGCCGCCTTTCTCGATGAATTTCGCGCTGATTCCCGTGCCTGCGCCGGCGGCGATGATTGCCTGTCCTTTCGAGACCGTGTCGCGAAGACGCTCGATGACTTCAGTGCGGGTGTAGGGGTTTCCTTTTCCGGTCCAAGGATTTGGCATGGCGGGAGTTTTGCGGCAGGCAACGGGCAGGTCCAGTCCGGTGGTGGTGGACGGGACACAAGTTGTTGCTCGCAATCCACATTCCCGGCCCGCGATCTGTTGGTGCGATCTTTTGGCTGCGGTCCCCGGCCCGGCGTGTATCCTCGGCCCGTGCCGGTCTCTCCGCGATCTCCCAGCAAGCCCGAAACGGAAGCGGGCGCCATCCGGCGGTTTGTGGTCCGGGCGGACGCATCGGACGCGCGCGAGTGGATGAGGAAAGGCCGGGTGTGCGGGTTGCTTGCCCAGCACCACATCGCCCACGCCGGAATCATGGAGGCCTCCGCACCGTTCGAGGTGGTCCGCGGCGACCTGAGCGGGACCTTCATGCTGGCCTGCTCCGGGGGCGAGGGAGCGGTGCTCACCGATGGCAATTGGATGAGGATCCGCGCCGGGGAGGCCTGCCTGCTGCCTCCTTTTGTGATGAATGCGATGCGCTGCCTGCCGGGGAAACCCTGGGAATTCGCGTGGGTCCGCTATCTGGAAAGCCGCGAGACCCAGCCGATCGTCTCCGCACTCTCGCCGCTTGCCGGGGCGTACGACGCCGCGCCATTGAGGGCGGCCATCATGGGCCTGCACGCGGAATGTGCGGGCAATGCGGGTGCCCCGGCCGCCCTCCACCATTGGTGCGAGCTGGTGCATCACTACGTGCTTCGTTTCGCGCAGCCACATCAGCCGGACGACCGCCTGTGGCGGGTTTGGCAGCAGGTGGAAGGGAATCTGGCCGGAAACTGGACGCTCGGAGAATTGGCGCGGATCGCCTGCGTCAGCGAGGAACACTTGCGGCGGCTGTGCCGGAAACAACTGGGCAGGAGCCCCATGCAACACCTCACGTTTCTCCGGCTCAAGCACGCGCGGCATCTGCTTTCCGTGACGGATGAGAAGGTGGAAACCATCTCGCGAGCCGTCGGCTTCGAAACCGTGTCCGCCTTTTCGAGCACCTTCAAAAAGTGGATCGGCTGGCGTCCTTCCGATCTCCGCAGGGGTTGATCCCCCTGGGTTCGCGGTGCCGACCGGTGAGGCAAACAACCCGCCCGGCCCACGCACTAGATGGCTCCGATGATCCGGTTGAAGGTCTCGCTGGGGCGGAGGGCCTTTTCGGCTTTGGAGTCGTCCGGCCGGTAGTAGCCGCCGATATCGACGGGGTGGCCTTGGACGGCGAGGAGTTCCTTGACGATGGTGTCCTCGTTGGCGGCGAGTTGCTCGGCGACGGGCGTGAAGATGGATTTCAGCTCGGCATCGGCGGATTGGTCGGCGAGGGCCCGGGCCCAGTAGAGGGCGAGGTAGAAATGGGAGCCGCGGTTGTCGATGGTGCCGAGCTTGCGGCCGGGCGAGCGGTCGTTATCGAGGAACTTGCCGGTGGCGGCGTCGAGGGTTTCGGCGAGGATTTTGGCTTTGGGCAGGCTGAACGTTTCGCTGATATGCTCGAACGCCGGGGCGAGGGCGAAGAATTCGCCGAGGGAATCCCAGCGGAGGTAGTTTTCCTGGACGAATTGCTGGACGTGCTTGGGAGCGGAGCCGCCGGCGCCGGTTTCGAAAAGGCCGCCGCCATTCATGAGCGGGACGATGGATAGCATTTTGGCGCTGGTGCCGACTTCGAGGATGGGGAAGAGATCGGTTAGATAATCCCGCAGGACATTGCCGGTGACGGAAATGGTGTCTTTTCCTTCGACGATGCGCTCGAGTGAAAGTTTGCAGGCTTCGGCGGGCGGGAGGATGCGGATGTCCAAGCCGGTGGTGTCGTGGTCCTTGAGATAGGCTTTTACTTTGGCCAGGAGCTGGGCGTCGTGGGCGCGTGATTCGTCGAGCCAGAAGACGGCCGGGTCGCCGGTGGCGCGGGCGCGTTTGACGGCGAGTTTCACCCAATCGCGGACGGGGGCGTCCTTGGTCTGGCAGGCGCGCCAGATGTCGCCGGCTTCGACTTCGTGGGACAGGAGAATTTGAGATTTGAAATTTGAAATCTCAGATTCGTTACCGGCGACGGTAACGATGCGGACGGTGCCTCGGCCGGGGATTTCGAAGGTTTTGTTATGCGAGCCGTATTCCTCGGCGGCCTGGGCCATGAGTCCGACATTGGGGACGGAGCCCATGGTGGTGGGATCGAGCGCGCCATGCTGTTTGCAGAAGTCGATGACGGCCTGATAGACGCCGGCGTAGGAGCTGTCCGGGATGACGGCGAGGGTGTCCTGGGTTTTACCGGTGGCATTCCACATCTTCCCGCCTTCGCGGATCATGGCGGGCATCGAGGCATCGACAATGACGTCGCTGGGGACGTGGAGATTGGTGATGCCCTTGTCGGAATTGACCATGGCGAGGGCGGGGCCGGTTTCGTAGGCGGCTTTGATATCGGCCTCGATGGCGGCCTTCTCCTCCGCGGGTAGTTGGTCGAGTTTGGCAACGAGATCGCCGAAGCCGTTTTTGAAATCGACGCCGAGTTTTTGGAGCACGCCGGGGTGGTTGGCGATGAGGTCCTTGAAGAAGACTTCCACGGCCCGGCCGAAGATGATGGGGTCGGAAACCTTCATCATGGTGGCCTTCATGTGGAGGGAGAAAAGGACGCCGTCTTCCTTCGCTTTGCCGATCCGGGCGGCGAGGAAATCGATGAGCGCGGCCTTGCTCATAAAGGTTCCGTCGAGGATTTCACCGGCTTTGAGCGGGGTGGATTCCTTGAGGACTTTCACGGTTCCATCCATGCCGACGAACTCGATTTTGACATCGGTGGCCTCGGCGACGGTGACGGATTTCTCGTTGGAAAAGAAGTCGCCCTTGCCGGCCATGGTGCCGACGGAGGTTTTGGAATCCGCGGTCCATTTGCCCATGGAATGCGGATGCTGGCGGGCGTACGCCTTGACGGCCTTGGGAGCACGGCGGTCGGAGTTGCCTTCGCGGAGCACGGGATTCACCGCGCTGCCCATCACTTTGGCGTAGCGGGCTTTGATTTCCTTCTCAGCCTCGGTGGCGGGGTTTTCCGGATAGTCCGGGAGTTTGTATCCTTTGGCCTGCAGCTCGGCCACGGCGGCTTTGAGCTGGGGGACGGAGGCGGAGATGTTGGGCAGTTTGATGATATTCGCCTCGGGGGTCAGGGTCAGCGCACCGAGTTCGGCGAGGGCGTCGCCGATTTTCTGATCGTCCGTGAGAAAGTCAGGGAACTGGGCGATGATACGGCCGGCGAGGGAGATGTCGCGGGTTTCGACGGCGATGCCGGAGTGTCTGGTGAAGGCCTCAACGACAGGAAGAAAGGACCAGGTGGCGAGAGCAGGGGCTTCGTCCGTGATGGTGTAGATGATGGTGGGCTTGACTGACATGGGGAAGGAATGGGGAAAGAGGGCCTGCGTTACGTCAAGCGGAAGGCGGGGTCAAAGGGGGATGAGGGCGGAAGGCGGGACGGAAAGATTCAAGCAGAATGGATGGCGGGCGGTGCGGAGTTTTTACCGGAGGGCGACGAAAGTTCCGGTGAATTCGACACAGACCGTGTCCTCAGAGATTACCTCGATGGTGAGACTGAGGCGGGCTTTGCCGGATTGTTCGAGATGGCGGCGGAAAGTGGCCAGCTCCGGCGGAGAAATCCGCGGGACGACGGCCCGGAGTTCGCCGCGGACCGGAGCGCGGTAACGAAGATGGCTTTCCTGGATGACGATGTGGCAGGTGCGGTCGCCCAGCTCCAGCCACAGCAGAGTATACCCGGCGAGGGTGGCGAGGGCGGCCAAGCTGCCCCCGAATGCGGTGCCAAGGTGGTTGTGGTTCGGCGCGAGAGGTGCTGTGAGCACGAGGCCTCCGTCGTCATAGCTTTCCAGCCTGGTGCCCATGGCGCGGGTCAGCGGGATCTGATCGTGCAGGAATTGTTCGGTTTCCCGGAGCAGGTTGGACATGGGTGAAGAGGGTCGCAAAGCCCACAGGAACAAAATTTATGAGATGGGCCGGTCAGCCGGAGAATCCCGTGGAAAACCTGGATTCTGATCCCTCACTGGGGAATACTCGGCACCGCGACCACAGGATCGGCCTCGGCAGCGTAATCCACTCCGCTCAGACCGAAGCCGAACAGCCGGAGGAAACTGGACTGATATCCTTCGAAGTCGCCGAGTTCAGCGAGGTTTTCCGTGCTTACCTCGTCCCATCGCTGAGCGACCAGTTCCTGGATCGCCGGAATCATTTCCCAATCGTCCACCCGCAGGCGCCCGGCTTCATCCGGCTGGGGATTGCCGCTGTAGAGTTGGTCGCGGAAGAGCCGGTCCATCTGCTCAATGGTGTCTTCGTGATTGCCCTCGTCCTTCATCACTTTGTACAGCAGGCTGATATAAAGCGGGACCACGGGAATGGCGCTGCTGGCCTGGGTGACGAGGGCCTTGTTCACGCTGACCCAGGCCTTGCCATTCAGCGGGGCCAGTTTGGCATCAAGGGCGTGCTGAACCCGCTCAAGGTCCTCCTTGGCCACTCCGATGGTGCCATTCTTGTAGATCGGCCAAGTGACTTCGGGCCCGATGTAGCTGTAGGCCACGGTCTGCACCCCCTCGGCGAGGACCTCGGCCTCCATCAGGGCATCGATCCACATTTCCCAGTCCTCGCCGCCCATCACAGCAGTGGTCTGCTCCACATCGTCCCCTGCCGCAGGCTCGATGGTGATCGGGCTGACCACGCCGGTAGTGGTGTTGAGGTTTTTGGCGGTGTAGGATTCGCCGAGGGGCTTCAGGACGGATTTAAAGACCTCGCCGGTTTTCGGGTGGGTCCGGCGCGGGGAAGCGAGGCTGTAAATCACGCAGTCCACCTGCCCGAGATCGGCTTTGATGGCGGCGATGACCTCAGCTTTCACGCTGTCGGCGAAAGCGTCGCCGTTGAAGGAGCGGGCGTACCGTCCGGCGGCTGTGGCCTCCTTTTCGAAGGCGGCGGTATTGTACCAGCCGGCGGTGGCAGTGCGGCCGGCTTCCCCCGGCCGTTCAAAGAACACCCCCATGGTGGCGGCGCCGGATCCGAAGGCGGCGGCGATCCGGGAACTGAGGCCGTACCCGGTGGACGAACCGATCACGAGGACTTTCTTCGGGCCGTTTTCCAGAAGTCCCCGGGTCTTCACCACGGCGATCTGGTCAGCCACATGTCGGGCGCAGCCGGAGGGGTGGGCGGTGGTGCAGATAAAGCCGCGGATTTTTGGGGAAATAATCATGAGGGAACCGGGTCGTAACTGCCTGAGGCGGGATGGCAACTGAAATCACCCGGTGAAGGACCCGCTCGGAAATGGCGTTCCGGATCCGTTTTCAGGAAAACCTCATGAGTCCTTCGGGGAAATCTTGGAAATTTCCCGGCGTCCACCGGCGGGAATCCAACCATTTGAAGAGTTGATCGATTTTTCTTGTCACTCTGGCTCGAATTTGGCGATGATCCTCCATGAAACCACCGTCGCCGTTTCCACCTTGGCGGACTCAAACCAGTTTTTGCTCAAAAATTTGGTAGGCTGAGTCGGCTGCCTGGGCATCGGGAAACAGCCGGTGGTTTCATTTTTTCCACAGAGACCGGGAAGCGCGGGGAAACGGGGCGCTGCGGAGTGGCCGAATGGGACGCTGCCGGGGGGCGGAGGACATGAGCGCCCGGAATGGAGGGGCCGGCGGGATGCCAACCGGGTTCCTCCGCTCCCGCTCCGGAAAAATCGCTGTCGCGGCTTGCCAAAGCGCGCTCGGTTCCTCCATACTCCGCGGAATGAACACCACCGCTTTTTCCCGCCGCTCTTTCCTAGGAACCGCCGCGCTCAGCGCCACCGCCGCCGGACTTCACCAGCGCCTGGACGCCGCGGACGCCGCCAGCGGGCTGAAAGGCCGCATCAACCATTCCGCCTGCAAATGGTGTTATGACAAAATTCCCTTCGAGGATCTCTGCCGTGCCGGCCGGGAAATGGGGCTGACCTCCATTGATCTGGTCGATCCCTCCGATTTCGCGGTGATGAAAAAATATGACCTTACCACAGCCATGGTCACCGCTCCTTCCATCGACGGCCCTGACGGGAAAAAACTCGGCGGCATTCCGAACGCGTTCAACCGCGTGGAGCATCATGACCTTCTCCTGCAGGCCTATGAGCCCTTCATCAAAGCTGCGGCGGAATTCGGAGCGAAACAGGTGATCTGCTTCTCCGGGAACCGCGACGGGATGGATCCGGAGACCGGAATCAAAAACTGCGCGGAAGGCCTGAAAAAAGTCCTCCCGCTCGCGGAAAAACACGGAATCACCCTGTGCATGGAGCTCCTCAACAGCCGCGTGAATCATCCCGATTACATGTGCGACACCAGCGCCTGGGGCATCCAGCTCTGCGAAGCCGTGGCTTCCGACCACTTCAGTCTCCTCTTCGACATCTATCACATGCAGATCATGGAGGGCGACATCATCGCCACCATCCGCAAAAACCACCGGTATTTCACCCACTATCACACCGGCGGAGTCCCGGGGCGGCATGAGATCGACGACACCCAGGAACTGAACTACCCCGCCATCATGCAGGCCATCGCGGACACCGGCTATCAGGGCTGGGTGGCCCAGGAATTCATCCCGGCCAAACCGGACAAGCTGGCCTCCCTGAAGCAGGCGGTCGGAATCTGTGATGTGTGAAGCCCGCGCGATCGAGAGAACGGCATTCGTCATCGCTGACCGAAGCCGTGGTTTCAGGTGTGTCCGTCAAAATCCGCGACGAGCCGCTGGCCGGGTTTGGGCGGTTGTTTCGGGATTGCGGGTGTGCCGCTCATCGGATTCTTCACAACAACAGCATTACGGGCTCAGCTAACAGTGGAAACCGCCACATTTCA
>JBBSJY010000107.1:0-15282 GCA_038256845.1 Verrucomicrobiales bacterium
CACTTGCCAAAGCGGCGGTGCGGGCTTGTCATGGGCCATGGATTTCCTGGCCCGTGCCCGCAACGTGATCGAGATCGAGACGGAAGGTCTCCGGCGGATGGCGGAGCGGCTGGGTGAGGAGTTGGTCGCGGCGGTGGAAATTCTCCGCCACACGTTGGAGGACCGCGGGAAAGTGGTGGTGGTCGGCATCGGGAAATCGGGAAACATCGGCCACAAGATCGCGGCCACGCTCAACTCGACCGGAGCGACGGCGGTCGTGCTGAATTCCCAGAACGCGCTCCACGGCGATCTCGGGATTCTATCAGATGGCGACGCGGTGATCGTGATGTCCTACTCGGGCGAGACGCGGGAGCTGCTGGATCTTCTGCCATTCATCAAGCGCTTCGATGTCCGGCTGATCGCGTTGACGGGCAAGCCGGGGTCCACGCTTTCGAAATTCAGCGATGTGACGCTCGACACCTCGGTGGAGCGCGAGGCGTGCCCGCTGAATCTCGCGCCGACCTCGTCCTCCACGGCGATGCTGGTGATGGGCGACGCGCTGGCGATGGTGTTGTTGGAAGCGCGGGGATTCACGCCGGAGGATTTCGCGCGCTTTCATCCGGGCGGCTCGCTGGGGCGGGCGCTGCTGACGCGGGTGGCGGACATCATGCGGACGGCTGCCGCGCTGCCGACCGTCGCCGATGATGCCAACGTGCTGAAGGCGCTCCACTCGATGAACCAGGCGCGGGCCGGGGCATGCGTCATTCTAACGGGCGACGGCTCGATGGCGGGAATTTTCACCCATGGCGACTTCGCGCGCTGTTTCCAGAAGGATCCGCTGCTGGGGGAAAAGCCGGTCGCGGATTTCATGACGCGACGGCCGATCACCGTGCAGGCGGATTCGCTGGCGGTGGAGGTGCTGCGGACGATCGGCGAGAACCGGATCGATGACATCGTGGTGGTGGACGCGGACGGGAAACCGGTGGGGCTGGTGGACACGCAGGATTTCGCGCGGCTGAAACTGGTCTGATCATGTCCGGCACGGTGGCGATCATTGGCGGCGGGCCGGCGGGGCTGCGGGCGGCGGAGGTCGCGGCGGCGGCGGGGGCGCGGGTGACCATTTTCGACGGCAAGCCGTCGGTCGGCCGGAAATTGCTGGTGGCGGGAAAAGGCGGGCTGAACCTGACGCACGGGGAGGATTTCGAGCGGTTTGTGACGCGATACTCGGAAGGTCCGTGGCGGGATTTGCTGGCGGATTTCGATCCCGCGGCCATGCGGGCATGGGCGGCCGGGCTGGGCGTGGAGACGTTCCAAGCGGGCAGCGGGCGGGTCTATCCAAAAGCGTTGAAAGCCGCGCCGCTGCTGCGGGCATGGATCGCGAGGCTGCGGGAGCTGGGGGTGAGCTTTGAGATGAATCACCGGCTGGAGGAGATCCGTCCGGGTCCTCCGCTGGGGCTGGGGTTTTCCCATGGTGCGTTTCAAGAAACCGATGCGGTGGTGCTGGCGATGGGCGGCGGCTCGTGGCCGCGGACGGGATCCGATGGCGGCTGGGTGGAAATGTTAGAGAGGCTAGGCGTCCCGCTGCGGCCGCTGGCACCGGCAAATTGCGGGTGGGAACACGAGTGGCCGGACGAAGTGCTGGCCGCGGCCGAGGGAATGCCGATCAAGAATCTTCACGTGCGCGCGGCGGGCCGGGTGGCCGCGGGCGAGCTGATGCTCACGCGCTACGGCCTGGAGGGCGGCGCGATCTATCAGCTCGGCGAGGCGTTGCGCGGGATGGCGGAGCCGGCGGTGGAAATCGATTTCAAGCCGACATTCACGGAGGAAGAGCTCGTTTCAAAGATGGAGTCGGTGCGACGGGATTTCCTGAAGGAGGCGCGGGTCCGGTGGAAACTCAGCGAGCCGGCGCATGCGATCCTGGCGCGAAAGGCGTGGAGCGATGCGGCGTCGCTGGCGCGTGAGGCGAAGCATTGCGTCATTCCGCTGCTCCGGCCGCGGCCGATCGCCGAGGCGATTTCCTCGGCAGGCGGGGTGGGTTGGGAGGCGATCGATGCGAATTTGATGCTTCGCGAGATCCCGGGCCTGTTCGTCGCGGGCGAGATGATCGATTGGGAAGCGCCGACCGGCGGTTACCTGATGCAGGGCTGTTTCGCCACGGGCACCCGTGCCGGTCGGGCGGCCGCGGAACGGGTGGCGGGAAAATGAGCGCGCGGATTGCTTGAAACAACCGGCCGAGTTTCGCAGTTTCACTGTCCTTGCCATGAAACCCCTCCTCGCATTTCTGATCGCGCTCTCAGCGCCCTTGTCCGCCCAAACCGCCGACCTGTCGAAGGTGTCCGCCGAAATGGCCGCCGCCGCGAACGCCTTCATCGAGTCGCTCGACGAGGAGCAGGCGAAGAAGGCGCGTTTCCCGCTCGATTCGGACGAGCGCGAAAACTGGCATTTCGTTCCGAAAGACCGGCTGGGCCTGCCTTACGCGGACTTGAATCCCGAACAGCTCGAGCTTTCCAAAAAACTGCTATCCTCGGCGATGAGTGAGGAGGGTCTGCTCAAGGTCAACACGATCATCCGGCTGGAGGCATTCCTTGCCGAGGTCGAGAAGCGTCCGGACTTCCGGGACAACAAGAAGTATTACACGAGCATCTTCGGCGATCCCACCGCCGAGGGAAACTGGGGATGGCGCTTCGAAGGCCACCACCTTTCGCTCAATTTCACGCTGGCCGGCGGCGAGTCGATCGCGGTCACGCCCTCGTTTTTCGCCGCGAATCCCGGCGAGGTCCGGCAGGATCACGAGCTGAAAGGGACCCGCCCGCTGGCCGCCGAGGAGGACTTGGCGCGGGCCTTGGCGACGGCGCTGCATGCCGCGGAAAAACCGGTGGTTTACACCGACAAGGCGCCGGATGACATCCTCACGGGGGCGGATCGCCAGCTCAAGCAACTGGACCCGGTGGGCGTCCGTTTCGCCGAGATGACCGACGCGCAAAAGGACGGCCTGATGACCTTGATCGCGGAATACGCCAACCGTTTCCGGTCCGAGCTGGCGAAGGACCAGATGGAGAAGATCAAGACCGACGCGGAGAACCTCCGTTTCGGCTGGGCCGGCAGCCTGGAGCGCAACGAAGGGTATTACTACCGGATCCAAGGGACCGACTTCCTGGTGGAAGTGGCAAACGTGCAGAACGATGCCAATCACATCCACGCGGTCTGGCGGGACCGGGAAGGGGACTTCGGCCGCGACGTGCTCGGCGGCCACCACAGCGAACACAAACACTGAGCGAGGGTTGCTCAGCCTAGGAACTCGCGGAAACGCGGAAGAATTTTTTGGAACAAGGAGTTCTTCCCGCCGCGTGATAGCTGCAGCGCGACGAGCTGGGCGGCAGGGTCGGGATCGGACGGCGAGAGCGAGTTTGCGACATAGTCGTCGCTCTCGATCTGGCGGAAAACGTGCGACGAACCGGCTTCCCGGCTGACCCGGACGGCGAGATGGTTCGAGCGGAGTTCCAGCAGGCCGAGGGGCGCGGATGCTTCGTCCGCGACGAAAGATACGGTTTTCACGCCGGTTTTGCTTTCGAAAATGAACGAGTTTCCATCCCGGGAGGCCGGTTGCCAGCGGGCCTGGATGGAGAGCCACGCAAGAAGCTGCAACGCGGCATTGCGGTGAGCGGGGTGATAGACGATGCGGACGAGTGCGATGTCAGGCAGTGCGGCCTGGGCGATCGGGTCATCGAAAAGGCCGGCGAGGCCGACGCGGAATTGCCAGCTTCGGGTCCACGCGAGGTCCTGGACGATGAGGTCGTCGTTTGCCTGTGCCGCCTCATCGATTCTGTTGAAACCGGCCGCCGGATCGTTCCAGCCGGAACTATCGATGATAAGGCGGTTCATGACGCTCACAAGGCGCTCGGTGAAGACGTCGGAAAGTTCGCCCTGCCACCAGAAGATCAGCGGGAGATCGGAATTGAGGTGGGCGAAAACGGTGTTCCGGAAGCGCCCGGTGACGCGGCCGGTCAGATGAAATGCGATCTGCTCGCAGCAGACCGATTTCCGGCCGTGGGCGAGGTGGCAGTGTGCCGTGATCCAGGCGCGCAGTCCGGGCTCGGGGATCTCCCGGGCGATCTCCACCAGGATCGCGCGGCAGGCGTGCTCGCGGGTGAGATCGCGGATGATGGCGGAGTTTTCCAACAGGCCGCCGGGTTTCTCCGAGTAAACGGCCAGATTCATGAGCGACGCGTTCGTCCGCGCGTCATCCCGTTCCCAGAGTTTGCGGAGTTCCCTATCGATCTCGGAAACGGCGACTTCGGTCCCGAGTTCGGGGCAGGCGGCGGGAATCGTGGCGGTCATGTCGCAAGCGGTGTGGCAAGTCCTTCCGCATTTGCCAAGGCGGTTTGATTGCCATCGAAGGTGAGCAGGCCCGCGGCTCCGAGCTCAAGGGCGGTGGCGACGTGGATGATGTCGAAGCTGCGGTGGCCGTGGACGGCGGTGCGGTTTCTGGAAAGCATCTCGCCGCGGGTGAGGATGGCCGGAATATCCGTTTCCGCCATCTCGACGCGCCCGGCTGCCATGTCCTCGGCGAGGTCTGACAGCATCTTTTCCGCCTCTTTCAAAGGATATCCCAGCGCCGGGTTGTGACGGTGGCGGAAGGACTGGAAGCGAACCGACTGACGGAATTCCCACAACAGCAGACGGCTGACTGGCAGGGGGCTTGAGAGCGTCCCCAGATGGTCGATAGCCGCCCGGGAGTTGTCCTGCGTGCGGTAGATCGCGCAGAGGAAGGAGGTATCGGGATAAACATTCAACTGCGATCTCCGAGTTCGGCCTCCCGCATTTCCCGCACTTCTTCAGCGGTGAAGACCCTGTCGCCCCAGGTTTCCTTCATCCGGCGCCGGTGGGCCTCGATGTCGAAACGCGGGCTCTTTCCCGCGTTCGGGGGACAGAGCCGGGCGACGGGCTTGCCGTGCTTGGTGATTTCGATCTCCTGCCCCTCGGCCAGCCACGCCTCCACCTTCCGGAAGTCGTAACGGAGATCTCTGACGGTGAGTGTCTGCATGGGGCCACATTGTGTGATGTTTCGTTTCATCACAAGCCGGAAGTTGTCGCCGGAGTGGCAGCGGTTGACTCGGGCGGATTCCTCGCTTGGATGGAAGGGATGAAAAAACTTTGCCTCTCCTCCCTGCTCCTGCCCGTCCTCGCGGCGGCGACTCATGCGGCCCTCGTTGAGAAAACGGTGACCTACGAACATGACGGCACCACGCTCGAGGGCTTTCATGTCTATGACGATTCGGTCGAGGGCAAGCGCCCCGCCGTCCTGGTGGTCCATCAGTGGACCGGCCTTTCCGACAACGAGAAGATGCGCGGCCGCAAGCTTGCGGAACTGGGCTACAATGTTTTCGCCGCTGACATCTATGGGGAAGGGGTCCGCCCGCAGCCGCCGGAAGCCGGGAAAGAAGCGGGAAAATACAAGTCCGACCGCGAACTATTCCGCGGTCGCCTGCTCGCCGGGCTGGAGGTGTTGAAAGGAGACGAGCGGACGGATCCGGGCAAGATCGCCTCCATCGGCTATTGCTTCGGCGGCACGGGGGTTCTGGAAATCGCCCGCTCCGGCGAGGACATCGCGGGGGTGGTCTCCTTCCACGGCGGCCTCGACGCGGCGGATGGAATGAAGGCGGAATCGGGCAACGTTCCCGCAAAAATCCTGGTCCTCCACGGCGCGGTCGATCCATACGTGCCGCCGCAGCAGGTGGAGGATTTCGGCAAGGAGATGACTGACGCGGACGCGGATTGGCAGCTCGTGGCCTATGGCGACGCCGTCCACAGTTTCACCCAGAAATCCGCGGGCGACGATCCTTCGAAAGGCTCCGCCTATGAGGAAAAAGCCGATCGCCGCTCGTGGGAGGCGATGAAGGTCTTCTTCGCGGAAATTTTCGGAGAATAGCCGTCGCTCGCAGATTGCCTGACCGGTATTCCTTGCCCAACATACGGGCGATGCACGTTGAGTTGGATTGGACGGCCTTTTTCCCGGGTTTCTCCGCGGCGGCGGAAGATGCGGGATTCCGCAGCACCGTCCTCGGACACTTCGAGGCCGGTCCGTTGACCGTCTGGCAGCGGGGCGGCGAGGGTCCCCATGTTTATCTCTCCGCGGGCATCCACGGCGACGAACCCGCCGGTCCGCTGGCCTTGCTGGAACTCCTGAGGCGCGGGTTTTTCGCGCCTTGCATCCGCTGGACGCTCTGCCCGGCGCTCAATCCGGACGGACTCGCCGCCGGCTGCCGCGCGAATTCACGCGGCATCGATCTCAACCGCGACTACTGGCTGCGTAGTAGTCCGGAAACCGCCGCGCACAGCGGCTGGCTGGAGACGATCGACGTGCCGGACCTTTTCATCTCGCTGCACGAAGATTGGGAAACCGACGGCTTTTACTTCTACGAGATCAACCTCGCCGGTGAATCCCCGGAACGCGGCGAGGCCGTCATCGAGGCGATCCGGCCGTGGTTCCCCCCGGAACCGGGACCGGAAATCGACGGCCACCAGACTCGCGGGCCCGGCTGGATCTATCACGAGGCGGAGCCAGACGTGCCCGAAGGTTGGCCGGAGGCGATCTTCCTGGCGAAGCGCGGTTGCCCGCTTTCCTTCACCTTCGAAACGCCCAGCCGCGCGCCGCTCCATCAGCGCGTCGCAGCGCTCGCGGCAGGCGTGCGCGCCGCTTGCGAACCGCATTTGAGGGGCCGAGTGCAGGCTTGACCCCGTTGCATCATCCCGGCAACTTGCCGCCCCGCCACGTCCCCGATGGACCCGGCGTGCTTCAATCCGAAAACCAACCACCGATCCGCCATGGCCGCGAAGATCTATACCAACAAGGACGCCTCGCTCGCTCCGCTCAAGAAGAAAACTCTCGCCGTGATCGGCTTCGGCTCGCAAGGCCATGCCCACGCGCTGAACCTCAAGGACAGTGGCCTCAAGGTCATCATCGGCCTTTACAAGAAATCCAAATCGCGGGAGGTCGCCGCCAAGTTGGGCTTCGAAGTCATGGATACCGCGGAGGCGGTGAAGGCTGCGGATGTCATCTTCGTCGCGGTGCCGGATACCAAGATTGCCGAGGTATATGAAAAGGACATCGCGCCAAATCTCACCAAGGGCAAATCCCTGCTCTTTTCCCACGGCTTCGCGGTGCATTTCAAAACCATCGAAGCGCCGACCGACGTGGATGTCATCATGGTGGCTCCCAAAGGTCCCGGCCACACCGTCCGCAGCCAGTTTGTGGATGGCAAAGGTGTCCCCGGCCTGATCGCCGTGCACAACGACGCGTCCGGCAAAGCGAAGGAAACCGCGCTCGCCTGGGCACGCGGCGTTGGCTGCACCCGTGCCGGCGTGTTCGAAACGAACTTCCGCGAGGAAACCGTGACTGACCTTTTCGGCGAACAGTGCGTTCTCTGCGGCGGTGCCTCCGCGCTCGTGAAAGCCGGCTTCGAGGTTCTCGTCGAGGCGGGCTACCAGCCTGAGATGGCCTATTTCGAATGCCTTCACGAATTGAAACTCATCGTCGATCTGATGAACGAATCTGGCATCGCCGGCATGCGTTTCTCCATCTCCGAAACCGCCGAATGGGGCGATGTTTCCGTCGGGCCGAAGATCATCGACGCCTCCGTCAAGAAGCGGATGCAGAAGCAGCTCAAGGAAATCGAATCCGGCAAGTTCGCCAAGGAGTGGATCAAGGAAGCGACCAGTGGCGGCAAGAACTTCGACGCCATCCGCAAGGAGCAGGCCAACCATCCGATCGAGAAGACCGGTGAGAAGCTTCGCTCTACGATGAGCTGGATCAAGCAGAAGAAAATGAAGAAGGGCGCCGCCCAGGCGAGTTACGTTTCCTCGTCGAAATAAGCTGGATGAATCAACCGGCGCCCGTCGTCCCTTTGCGGGAGGCGGGCGCTTTTTTATATCATGAACAACGAAGCGTGGGTCGTCGGGCAGAGATGGGTGAGCGACAGCGAGCCGGAGCTGGGGCTTGGGATCATCACCGGCGGAGGCGACGGACGGATCGACATCAGCTTTCCCGCGGCGGAGGAAAACCGCTGCTACGCGCTGGAGACCGCGCCGTTGCGTCGGGTGCGCTTCGACCCGGGCGATAGGATCGAGGCCCGCGGTGGCAAGCCGCTGGTCGTGGTCTCCACGCGCCTCAAGCAAGGACTGTTCACATATCTAACAGAAAAGGGGAGGTGTGCGAGACGGAGCTTTCGGACGCGATCAGTTTCAGCAAGCCGGAGGAACGGCTCCACGGCGGCTCGGTCGATGAACCGGCGGATTTCGATCTGCGCGGCGAGGCCCTGCGGCATCGGGCGGCGATGCGGCGGTCCCCGGTGCGGGGACTGGTGGGGGCACGGATGGCCTTGATTCCACACCAGCTTTTCATTGCCGATGAGGTCGCCGGGCGACCGCTGCCGCGGGTGCTTCTGGCGGATGAAGTGGGACTCGGAAAAACCATCGAGGCATGCCTGATCATCCATCGGCTTCTCCTAACAGGACGAGCGGCGCGGGTGCTGATCCTGGTGCCGGAGCCGCTGGTGCACCAATGGTTCGTGGAGTTGCTGCGGCGCTTCCAGCTCTCATTCCGCTTGTTCGATGAGGAGCGCTGCGAGGCCATCGAGCATGGCGATCCGGAGGCGAATCCGTTTCTCGACAGCCAGTGGATTCTGGCGGCGGTGGATTTCCTGGCAGAGAGCGAAGGACGTGCGGCTCAGGCGGTGGCGGCCGGATGGGACGTGCTGGTGGTGGACGAGGCGCACCATCTGGAGTGGTCGCCTGAGGAGTCGGGGCCGGCCTATGAAGTGGTGCGGCGGATTTCCGAAATCACGGACGGTCTGCTTCTTCTAACAGCTACACCCCAGCAGCTCGGACCGGAAGGACATTTCGCGCGGCTGCGATTGTTGGATCCGGCCCGGTATCAGGATTTGGAAACCTATCGCGAGGAAACCTCGCACTATGAGGAAATCGCGGAGGCCGTGGAGGCGCTGGCGAATGGCGGCGAAGCGGACGACCGGCCGCGGGAACTGGTGCGCGGGAGGAAGCGGCTGGAGAATTTGTTAGAGAGGGGCGACCGGCGGCAGTTGATCGAGGCGCTGCTGGATGGCTTCGGCGTGGGCCGCGTGATGTTCCGGAACACGCGGGTGAAACTGGGCGGCTTTCCCGGCCGCGAACCCAAATTGGTCCGGTTGGAAGGCGAGGACGAGATCCGGGCGAAGCTCGATTGGCTCGCCGGGCTATTGGACGAACTGGGCGAGGAAAAGGTGCTGGTGATCACCCGGACACGCGAATTGGCGGAGGAGGTCGAGGAGGAGCTGAGAACGACGACAACCATCGTAGCCGGGCTTTTTCATGAAGGGCTCACGTTGTTGCAACGCGACCGCAACGCGGCGTTCTTCGCGGAGCCGGAAGGGGCGCGGGTTTTGATATGCTCGGAAATCGGCAGTGAGGGGCGGAACTTCCAGTTCGCCCGGCATCTGGTGCTTTTCGACCTGCCGGAAGATGTGGATTTGTTAGAACAACGGATTGGCCGGCTGGACCGGATCGGCCAGCGGGGGACGATTCAAATTCACGTGCCTTATCTCGCAGGCAGCCGCGAAGAGGTGCGGGTGCGGTGGCTGGATGAGGGACTGGATGCCTTCCGCGGCAGCCCGCGCGGTGCGGCGGAGATCCAGCGCGAGATGGAAGTGCTGCTGGACGAGGCGGAGGAAACGGGCAAAGCGGACGAGCTGATCATAGCGACGCGGGCGGCACGCGAGCGGATCGCGGCGCGTTTGGCGGGCGGGCAGGACCGTTTGTTAGAGCGGATTTCCCACCAATCCGTACGGGCGGCGGAATTGGTCGGTCAGATCCGCGCGCTGGATGAGGATACGGGTTTTGAGGAGTTTTTGCTGAGACTGTTCGATCACTCGGGCCTGCACATCGAGGAGCTCGGGCGTCGTCGATACTTTCTGCTGCCGGGCCATCTGAAGGCGGATGCGTTTCCCGCGCTGCCAGCCGACGGGATGACGGTGACGCTGGACCGGCAGCGGGCGCTGGAGCGGGAGCAGGAGGGATTTCTGACGTGGGATCATCCGATGGTGCGCGGGGCGCTGGATTTCCTGTTAGGTTCCACGGTCGGCAACGCGGCCTTCGGCGTGTGGGAATCGGCGGATGAGAAACGCATGTTTCTGGAAGCATGGATGGTGGTGGAATGCGTGGCTCCCGCGCACTTGCATGTCGAGCGCTTCCTGCCACAGACGCCGCTGCGGATCGCGGTGGATCACACAGGCAAAGATTGCGGCGGGGACAAAGCGCTTTCCAAGGCCAGGCTGCGGCGCGGCGATCCGGCGGGATTGATGAAGAATCCGGCGGTGAAGGGGAAGTTGCTGCCAACCATGCTGGCGGCCGTCCGCTCCCTCGGTGAGAAACGAAGCAAAGATGTTGTCGCGCAAGCGCTGATAGAAATGCGGCAAGAACTGGCGCGTGAAATCGCGCGGCTGCGGGATCTGGCGGAAGTGAATGATCACGTCCGCCCGGAGGAGATAATGGTGTTAGAGAGGCGGGAGGCGGAGCTGGCCGAGGCCATTTCAGCGGCGCGGACGCGGCTGGATGCGGTGCGGCTGGTATGGAAGGCTCCGGTGTGAGGGAGCCTGCTTCTGGTTCCGGAATTGAAGGATCGGAAGCTGACGCCGCAGCTCATGACATCCGCCGGGGCGGCAGGCGGCGCAGGAGTGCGCCGGAAAGCCGCCGCGGACTTACTCCCAGCCGGCCAACGGGTGGCCGCGCCCGGCGAGTGGGAGCGACACGGTTTCCCCGCCGGCCCGGTGGGAAGCCATGATCGCGGAAATCATGTCCACGGTGCGCGCGCCCTCGGCGGCATCGCACAGCGGAGCGCGCCCTTCGCGGACGGCTGCAAGCAGATCCCCGGCGAGCAGGCGATGGCTCATGACCTTCCGGCCGAGGTGCTCGACCGGCTCGGCGACGTCGGGTCCGCCGGTGGTGAAAGGCACCCAGGGGGTCGCGACACCCACGTCGAAGGGATTGCCGCGGCGGAAGTGGGCGAAGGGCTCCCGGTCGATCCGGAGGTCGATCATTCCCTCGTTGCCGATGATCTGAAGGCCAAAGCCAGCCTCCGGAGTGCCGGCGCCGCGGATCGAGTCGAAGTACGCCACCAGACCGCTTTCGGTGAAAAAGCGGGCGTGGACGCGGTCGCCGGCGATCGGGCCGACGCCCTCGGGTCCAGAAACGATGTCGGCCGGGGTGACCGGGCGGTCGCCATCGAGGATATTGGCGCTGCAGCTCACCGCCGGTCCGGCGAAATAGGTCATGATGTTGAAGACGTGGGAGCCGAGGACCCAAGTATCCAACATGCCACCGCGGTGGTCCTCTTTTCCGCGCCCGCGGATCTCGAGGATTTGCCCGATCAGGCCGTCGGCGAGTGCGCGCTTGAGCACGGGGAGGACCGGATGAGACCGCATCCGATGGGCGACGGCGATCCGCACTCCCGCCTCGCGGGCGCGGCGGAGGATCTCATCGGCCGCGGCGGGCGTCGGGGCGAAAGGTTTCTCGATGTAGATCCCTTTTACTCCCGCATCTATTGCGGCGGTGACCATTTCCAGACGCTGATCGACATGGCGAGGGGCGATCGAAATGATCGTCGGCTGGATTTCCTCCAGCATCTTCCGGTAGTCGGCATAAGCGCGGACTCCGCCGAGCCGGGCGGCAGCCTTTTCGCGCCCGGCCACCACGGAATCGGCCACCGCCACGACCTTAGAGCCCGGTAGATCGAGCCACAGGGTGTCCAACTCATGCCCGTAGTCCCCGCGGCCGGTATGGCCGATGACGGCGACGCTCACGAGAGGTGAATCCGCGGCCGCGGCTAAACCGCGGCCTACAGCCTGCAACGCGATCGTGCCTGCAAGGAATTTTCTCCGGTTCATGGATCAGCGTTCGTCGGTGAGTAGAGCCGCGCCGGGATCCTTGATCTCGGTGGCCATGAGGTCCTCGCCCTTCTCAAGAGTGCCTTTGCGGAGGATGATCGGATAGTAGGTCTCCGGACGGCCGTTGACGCGGTAGGAAATCGCAATCTTCCCACCTTGATTGATGAACGCCGGAACGAGCGGAGCCTGTTCGCGTTTGTCGCCAAGCGTGTAAAGCAGTCCAGCGATGACTTCAAGCTTCCCGCCCTTGTTGTAAAGCGAGGGGGTGCCCCGGGAGCCGTGCTTGTCGCCAGCCGTCGAGCTTTCCATCTTGAAACCGAAGATCCAGGAGGTGCCGGCATTGGTGAAAAGTGGGTCATCGCCGAACTCCGCGTTGAGCTGGCGTGCCCAGAAGTTGTGCTTCGGACCGATCCGGTAGTTGCGGCCGATCACGTCCATTACGTGCGTTTTCCCCGGCCCATCCGCAAGGAGGCCATGCTGCTCGATGTCCACATGACGCAGGACCAGCGTCCGCTTCGAGGAATTCTCGACACGTCCGCCGATGAACAAATGCTCAAGCACCACGGTCGGCGCGCCTGTTTCGCCCATTACGAAAAGCGGCGGGCGCTCGTTGTGGGGAGTTTTCTCATCGCCGGGCCCGGAGATGGAGCCGTGCATGCCCATGATCAGCTTGACCTTGTTGCGGAGAATCACCGGCTTGGAAGCTTTGAGGGTCTGCACCGGGCGGACGAAGATATACTCCCCACCGCCGTCGATCGCGGCTTGGAGCGACTCTCCGCTTTCGCCTGCGTCCACCCATTTCGCGTCCGCGGGCGGACGGACCACCGGAGTTTCTTCGATCGGCAGATCGAGCGGCACGGGATTGCCACCGCCGGTGGCGAGGGTGAAACCCTTGTCGTAACGGAACAGCTTCGAGGCTTTGTTGGGAAGGTCACGGTTCTCTTCCGAAGTGTCATCGACGATCACCGGGTAACCCTCGAAAGTCACCCGGCGCAAATTGAGGAGACCGGCGGTGGAGATGGCCGCCTCCGCCGAGCCGCCGATACGAACGATGGAGCTGTCGAGGAGCGCCATCACGCTTTTGTTGTGCTTGGACTCGTAGAAGGGAACAGCGCCCTCGAAATCCACATTCCGCAGGGCAACGACATTTGCATAATTGACGATGGCCGTCTTGCGCTGGCCGCGCATGCGGATGTCTTCGAAAGTCATGCCATACTGGTAGTGACCGAGCTGCATGGCGTGGTCGAAGCCGTCGATTGAGACGTTCTTTACCATCGCGGGGCCGGGCCAACTGCGGGTTAGATTGATCGCGGTGTAACCGGAATTTTCCGGGGCGCGAATCGTCACGTCTTCGATCGAGCCGCGGTTGTTGGCGATGAAGTCGATGCCGATGGCGCCGGGATTTCCGGCACCGACGTCGACGGTGAGATTGAGGATATTGTGGCGGAAGGCGCGGTTGCCGCCGCCGGATTGGTTGTTCCGGTTGTCGTGCTCCGAGCCGGTGGCGATCACCCATTGCGGCTTCCCGGCGTCGCGGTAGCCGGGGGCTTCGTCCTTGAGTTTGATGACCACGCCGTCGCGTGTTTCGCCGATAAGAATGAGCATCGAGCGCCAGCCGGCGGACCAGACTTTGCCTTCCTCGCGGCCCTCTTCGATGATCCTGCCCTCGATGGGTGCGGACACGATGTAGATCCCATTGGGAAACCAAATGAAGGGGTTCGCGCGATAGCGGGCTTTGTCGATGTTGTCGGAGATCGCCTTGAGGATCGCGTCGGTGTCGTCGGTCACGCCGTCGCCCTTTGCGCCGTAGTCGCGGACATTGGCGACGCCAGAACCGGCGGGAGGGACGAAATGCCAACTGAGATCTTCCGCGGAAGCGGAGACGGCCAGCAGGACGGCGGCGGTGAGCGTTCTAAGAATGGCGGCAAGCATGAGTTTCAGGGCTCGTCGGGTTTCAGGAATGCAGCGTTGTAAATCTCGAAAGTTTCAGCGGCCGCAAGTCTAACCAGCATTTTGGCGTCCAGGACCCGGTTGGCAATCACAAGCTCGTCGATGCGCATGGGGAGCGTGGCCAGCCCGCTCCTCCCCTGATGAAATCCGGCATGAAGCTGGTTCTCTCCGTCGGCGCGGGCGGTGTCGATGGAGCAGCCGACCTTGATCCCGCTAGTAGGTCCCACCGGACTGCCGTCAATCCAGCAGAGCCGTTCGGGATGTCTTGGCGCGTAACCGACTGGATGCGGTGCGGCTGGTGAGCAGGGTGCCGGGGTGAGATGCTGCCAGTGGGGAGGGGATACAAAAAAGCCGGGCAGGTTTCCCTGCCCGGCTTTGGGATGGATTCGCGGCGACCGGTGATCGCCGCCACACGATTTACATCATGCCGCCCATTCCGCCCATGCCGCCGTGGTCGTGGCCATGGCCGCCGCCGCCGGATTCCTTCTCAGGAATCTCGGTGATGAGGCATTCGGTGGTGAGCAGGAGACCGGCGATCGACGCGGCGTTCTGCAGCGCGGTGCGGGTGACCTTGGTGGGATCGACCACACCGGAGGCGATGAGGTCTTCGTAGGTGTCGGTGGCGACGTTGTAGCCTTCGTTGCCTTTGCCGGCCTTCACGCGCTCCACGACCAGGGCGCCTTCGCGGCCGGCGTTGGTGACGAGTTGGCGAAGTGGCGATTCGACGGCACGGGCGACAATGCCCGCTCCGGTGAGTTCGTCACCTTCGAGTCCGAGATCGCCGAGCTGGGCTTGGGCGCGGATGAGGGCGGTGCCACCGCCGGCGACGATGCCTTCTTCCACGGCCGCACGGGTCGCTTGGAGGGCGTCTTCGACGCGCATCTTCTTTTCCTTCATCTCGGTTTCGGTGGCGGCACCGACGTTGATGACAGCCACGCCGCCGGCGAGCTTGGCAAGGCGCTCCTGGAGCTTCTCACGGTCGTAATCGCTGGTGGTGTCGTCGATTTGCTTGCGGATCTGGTTGACCCGGCCGGTGATGCTTTCGGAAGTGCCGCCGCCTTCAACGATGGTGGTGTTTTCCTTGGTGATGGTGATGCGCTTGGCTTCGCCGAGGTCGCTGAGTTCGACGGACTCGAGCTTGATGCCGAGGTCTTCGGTGATCACGCGGCCACCGGTGAGGATGGCGAGGTCTTCGAGCATCGCTTTGCGGCGGTCGCCGAAACCGGGAGCCTTGACCGCGGCGATGTTGAGAATGCCGCGGAGTTTGTTCACGACGAGAGTCGCGAGGGCTTCACCTTCGACGTCTTCAGCAATGATGAGCAGCGGGCGGCCGGTCTTGGCAACCTTTTCGAGGAGCGGAAGCATGTCCTTGAGGGACGAAATCTTCTTCTCGTTGATGAGGATGTAAGCGTTTTCGAGA
>JBBSJY010000108.1:0-15172 GCA_038256845.1 Verrucomicrobiales bacterium
CCCGATGCCCGGCATGGTCACCGAAGTCGCCGTTTCCACCGGCCAGGAAGTGAAGGCCGGCGACAAGCTCGTCGTCCTCGAAGCCATGAAAATGCTCACCACCGTCTCCGCCAACGCCGACGGCACCGTCGCCGAAGTCCTAGTCAAAAAAGGCGACCAGGTCTCCAGCGACGACCTGCTCGTCCGGCTCAAGGATTGAGCGGGACTGGAGCTTGGCGGGTCCCCCGGTGTAGCGGACCCGTAGATTGTCAATCCCCGCGGGGGTCTCGCCGAATTCTGCGCCATGGGAGACGGCGCTCGATCCCGGATTCCGGCTTTCAAATCCCGCCGACCGAGTCTAGCTTGCCTGCGCGATGCCGCTACTCGCCCTCATTTTCGTCCTGCTCGCCGCGCTCGCGCTCCATGCCCAGGAGGTTGTGCCGCCCGCGGAGGATCCCACGATTCCCGACGACGGCGTCCGCGTCGCGATCCTCGGCTATCATGAGTTTTCCGAAACGCAGACCGAGACCGCGATGCGAATCCGCACCTCGAAGTTCCGGAAACAGATGGAAGTCATCCGGCAGCTTGGTATCACCGTGATCTCGCTCGAGGATTTCATGGCTTGGAAGAACGGCGATCGGCAGATTCCGGAAAAATCAATCCTCATTACCCTCGATGACGGGTGGAAGTCCGTCTATACCGATGCTTTTCCGATCCTCAGGGAATTCGGCTATCCCTTCACCCTTTATCTATACAAGAACTATGTCGATGGCGGCGGCAGGGCTCTCACCACTCCAATGATCCGGGAAATGATGAAAGCGGGTGGCACCATCGGCAGCCACTCGGTCAGCCACCCGCTGCCATCCAACGTCAAGAGCCATCGTCGCAAGGGACCGGACGAATATGACGTTTTCCTCCGGAAAGAACTCGGGGAGTCCAAGCGCTTCCTTGAATCGAACTTCACGCAGCCGGTTACGACCTATGCCTATCCCGGCGGTTTCTTCACCGAGGAAATGCTCACGCTCGGTGACGAATTCGGCTACACCCACATGTTCACCGTCCAGCCCGGAAAAGTGAAGCGCTCGATGCCGGACAATGCCTTGCCCCGATATATGATTTTAGGGAACTATGACAAGATCTTCGAATTCGCCACCACCTTCCGCGAAGCGCAGGCATCGGTCATCAATCCCGCCGGTTCCATCAGCGGGCTCGTCCAGACCACTCCCCATCCCGTTTACCCGGAAGCCGGGGCCATTATCAACAGTCGCCTTCCCGAAATTAGCGCCGACCTCTCCGCGGTCGGGGATCTCGATCCCAGCAGCCTTGTCATGAAGGTCGGCGGATTCGGGATGGTTCCCGCGACCTTCAATCCGGGAACCGGCAAACTCTCCTGGCAAACCAACCGCCGCCTCCGCCAACCAATCTGCCAGGTCGTCGTCACTTGGAAAGATACCGCCGGGAAAGCTCCGGAAGCCCCTCTACGCTGGTCCTTTCGCATCGACCGCGAATCCGCCTATTTCCCGGATGGCGAATGATCATCATTGAGATAAAACATCCTCCATAACCCACCATGTTTTCCAGCCTCTCCGACAGCCTCGACAAAACCTTCCGCAACCTCCGAGGGGTCGGCAAGATCTCCGAGAAAAACATCGCCGACGCCCTGCGGGAGATCCGCATCGCCCTATTGGAAGCCGATGTGGAATTCGGCGTCGCCAAAGAATTCATCGCCAAGGTAAAGGAAAAGTCGCTGGGTGAAAACGTCCTCAAATCGATCAAGCCCGGCGAGCAGATCGTCAAGATTTTCCAAGATGAACTCACCGCCCTGCTGGGCGGCGACCAGGCCCCGCTCGACCTCAACCCGCCCGCGCGCATCCTCATCTGCGGCCTCAACGGCGCCGGCAAAACCACCACATCTGCCAAACTTGCCAGCCGCTTGAAAAAGGAGGGCCGCCGTCCGCTCCTCATTGCCTGCGACCTCTACCGCCCCGCCGCCATCGACCAGCTCGCCACGCTCGCGAAGCAGGTTGATGTCCCCTGCTACATCCCGGATGCCGCGGAAACGGATGTCGTCAAAGTCGCGGCGGACGCGCTCGCGTGGGCCGAGAAGCAGCAGGGCACCGTCCTCATCTTCGACACCGCCGGCCGCCAGGAAATCGACGAACGCCTCGTCGCGGAACTCAAGCGGCTCAGCGATTTCCTCGACCCCAAGGAAACCCTCCTCGTCGCCGACTCCGCCACCGGCCAGCAGGCGGTTTCGGTCGCCCGGCACTTTGACGAGGCGGTCGGCATCACCGGCATCATCCTTACCAAACTCGACGGCGACGCCCGCGGCGGCGCCGCCCTTTCGATGCGCGCCGTCACCGGCAAACCCATCAAATACACCGGCGAAGGCGAGAAGCTCGACCAGCTTTCCGAGTTCCATCCCAACCGCATGGCCGACCGCATCCTTGGGATGGGCGACATCGTCGGCATGGTCGAACAGGTTGCAGGCAAGGTGAACGAGGAGGACGCCATGCGCTCGATGAAGCGGATGCAGGCGGGCAAGTTCGATTTCACCGACTTCCTGGACCAGATGAAGATGATCCAGAACATGGGTCCGCTTGAGGGCCTGCTAGGCATGATGCCCGGCTTCAACAAGATCAAGAAGCAGCTTCCCTCCGGAGCATTCGACAACAAGAAGATCAAGCGCACCGAAGCCATCGTCCTCTCGATGACCCTTCAGGAACGGCAGCGGCCCGAGATCATCAAAGGGTCCCGGCGCCAACGCATCGCCGCCGGATCGGGCACCACGCTCATGGAAGTCAACCAGCTCATCAAGCAGTTCGGCGAGATGCGAAAGATGATGAAGTCTCCCCACAAGATGAAGAACATGATGAAGCAGATGGGCGGAGCCGGCGGCCTCGGCGACATGATGAAAGGCATGGGCGGCGGCAAATTCCCCTTTTGAGTTCAAATCTGATATTTGAAATCTGAGATTCTATATATCTGCGGACCCACCGCCTCCGGCAAGTCGGCTCTCGCTCTGGAATTCGCGGAGCGGCTGGATGGCGAAATTGTCAACGCCGACGCATTCCAGCTTTATCGAGGGTTGGAGGTGATCAGCGCGGCGCCTCCCCCGGCCGAATTGTCACGGCTTCCCCATCATCTTTACGGCATTCTCGACCCTTCAGAACCGGCCGATGCGGGCTACTATTTCCAGCTAGCCACTCCGGTCATCGCGGAAATTCGCAGCCGTGGCAAGACCCCGATCGTCACCGGCGGTTCGGGGCTTTATTTGAAATTTCTCACACACGGCCCTTCCACTCTTCCCAGGGCCGATCAAAAACTCCGTGCCGAGATGGACGCCCGCCCGCTCGACGACCTTGTGGCCGAACTGAAATCGCTGGATCCGCTGGAAGCGTCGCGCACCGCGCTGAAGAACCGCCGGTTTGTCTCACGTGCATTGGAGATATGCATCCTAACAGGACAAAGGGCGTCGGGCCTCCGCGATGGATGGGAATCGAAATCGCGGGAGATCGATCAATCCCTCCGCGGCATCTACATCCAGCGGACCCGCCCCGATCTTCACGCCCGGATCGCCCTTCGCACACGCCAGATACTTGACCAGGGCGCAATTGAGGAAATTGCCAATCTGCCGGTCGGCACGTCCGGATGCGAGAGGGCCATCGGAGTCCGCGAGATTCGAAGTCTCATCTCAGGTGAGATCGACCGCTTCACCTGCGAAAACCTCATCAATGCGGCGACGCGTCAGTATGCAAAGCGCCAGGAGACATGGTTTCGCCGGGAAACCTGGCTCGAAAAACGACGTATCTGAAGAGATATAGGACCGATCAACAGCAATCGGAAAATGTGAAACATTTCCCGTATTTGGGTGATCGGGACGCGGCCGCATCATGCCATCCGGTCAGTCGGGCGGTGGAGCGTCCTCCTCCTTCGCCACAGGAATGTTCTGGTCATCCCGCGCTGCATCGGCGAGCGCTTGGGACGCCACGGGAAGTGTCAGGAAGAGGGCGACCAGAGCGAAGATTGCTTTTGCCAACGTGCTCCACGACGGGAACGCGATACATACCGCCACCAGCAGACAGGCGAGGCCGAAAGCGCTGGCCTTGGTCGCGGCGTGGGTCCGGGTGAAAAAGTCGGGGAAGCGCGCCAGCCCCACCGAGGCCAGCAGGACCGCGAGGCATCCGGCGAGAGCGAAAATCTTGATGAATGGATCAGCCATGGGATTGTCAGTGGGTTCTCGATATGGTCCGTGCCAAGGCAACGGTGCCGAAAAAGACGATCACACCCAGCACCACCACCACATCGATGAAGACGGGCTCCCGTGAGACCAACGCGTAGAGCAATACCGCTGCGCCGGTAATCACCGCCAACAGGTCGATCGCCAGAATCCGGTCGGCCGCGCTCGGCCCGCGAAAAAGCCGGAAGGCAGTCAGTCCCAGCGCCAGGGATAGCGATAAAAAACAAAGGATGTAGATCATGACGGACGGGGCGGCTTGTTGAAAATCCGCAGCAGCGGTGCCTCAATTCTCGATTTCAGCGCGGCAGTCGATACATCGGGATCCGTCACATCGAGCAAATGGACACAGAGCAGGCCTCGCCGCGCGTCCAACGAAACCGTGAGGCTTCCCGGAGTCATGGAGACCAGGCAGGCGAACAAAAACCTCGGAAACTCACCCTCCAGCTCCAATGGAACGTCGACGAACCGCGGACGGAGTTTCAGATCCGGGCGCAGCACCAGCCATGCAAGGCTCCCCGTGGATCGCACCACCTCCCAGAGATAGAGCAAAGCGAATTGAATGATGTAAATCAATTTCATGGTTCCTCAGGCGACTGATTTGATTCCCCCATCACCGCAATGATGTAACCGGAAGGATCCATCAACTGCGCGCCCGACCGCTCCGCAAAAGAAAAGAAATAGCCCGGAAACAGGCCGAACAGGACGGTGCCCGCCGCCAGCACGATCGCAGGAGCCACCATGGTCCATGGCACCGGCGTCTCACCCCGCGTGGCCGCCAATGGCGAAGGTTTCCAGAACGCTTCATTCCAGATCTTCACCATGGAATAGAGCGTCAGCAGCCCCACGGCGGATGCCGCGATCACCGCGGTCCACTCGCTCAGCCTGATTCCTTCCCTGATCAGCGAGAATTTCGCGAAAAAGCCGGATAGCGGAGGAATCCCTCCCAGCGACAGGGCCGGTATCAAGAACAGAACCGCCAGCCACGGCGAACTTCGATACAATCCCCCGGTTTTCCACAACCCCTGGGTCCCGAGTTTCCGGCCAATGATGCCACCGATCAAAAACAAGTTTGTCTTCACCAGTATGTGATGGACGATGTAAAACCCCGTCGCCGCCAAGGCCTCTCTGGTGAAGAACGCCAGCCCCACGATCATATAGCCGATCTGGCTGATGATATGGAATGAGAGAATTCGGGGAATGAAGAACTGGCTGGCGGCCCCGAATACCCCCGTGATCATCGTGAGTATTCCCAGCGGCAGCAAAATGGTAGCGATGAAATCCTGATGCCCGGAATACACCAGTGTGAACACCCGCATACAGGCATACACTCCGACCTTCGTCAGCAGTCCTGCGAAAACCGCGGCCACCGGCGTGGGCGTGACATGATAGGATGAGGGAAGCCAAAAGTAGAATGGAAAGATTCCCGCCTTCACTCCGAAGGCAATGAGAAACAGCACGGCCGAGGACCCGATGAGGTCCTTGTTCTCCAAGGCTCCCAGCTTTAGTGCCAAATCCGCCATGTTCAGGGTTCCGGTCATTCCGTAAAGCACCCCCAGTCCGACCAAAAAGAAAGCCGAAGCAATGAAATTGAGGGTCAGGTATTTCACAGCCGCCTCGAGTTGGGGACGCCCGCCGGGCAGAGCCACCAGCACGAACGAAGCCATGAGCATCACCTCGAACCAAACATACAGGTTGAACAAATCACCGGTGAGAAATGACCCATTCACGCCGAGCAGCAGCGCCAGAAAAAGCGGCGTGAAGTAGCCTCGGAACTTCGCCGTCCCCGCGCCGACCGCATAGATCGAAACCGTCAGGCCGATCACCGCCGTCACCAAGACCATCGCAGCCGAAAGCAGATCCGCCACCAAGGTGATCCCGAAAGGGGCCGGCCAGCTTCCTGCCCGCAGAACCAGAATCCCCTCCCCGGATACCTTGGCGAACAAAATCCCTGCGGCGGCGGTCATTGCGGCACAGGTCGCGATCGTAATTCCCAAACGCACCCCCTCTCGGGCGTTGCGCAGGCAAAGCAGTATCCCCACCGCCGCGAGCGGCAGGATGATCGGAAAGGCAATCAATGAAGAATCCGCGGGCATCAATCAACTTTCGGAGTTCTTGAAGGTATCCAAGTCATCGCTCCCGGTTTTTTCGTATGCCCGGAGCACCAGCGCAATGGCGAAGGCGAGAACCGCAAAACCGATAACGACGGCCGTCAGCACCAATGCCTGCGGCAAGGGGTCGGCGTAGTCACCCTCGATGGCGAACGCGCCATCCGGAATGATGGGTGGATGATTCCAGGTCAGGCCGGCGCCGGTGAAGATCAGCAAGTTCGCGGCCTGACTGAAAAGCATGATACCCAGCAACACCCGCACGATGTTCCGGCGCATGACCAGATAACAGCCGCAGCCGAATAAAATTCCAATAGCAATGGGAAGAAAGTTTTCCATAGTTCCGGTTCGATTATTCCATTTCCGCCTCCCGCCGCTGGGCGAGCAATACCAACAGGATCTTCGCGCCCACACCCGTGACCACGAGAAACACTCCGATATCAAAAGTCAGCGGCGTCCCCAGCTTGACCTTTCCCACCGCCGGCAGCCAGATATCTCCAGCCCAGAGTCCGGTGAAAAACGCCTTTCCAAAGACCATCGGCAGCACCGCGGACCCCAGCGAGACCAACAGCCCGGCACCGGCGAGCACGATGGGGTCCCACTTTGGTGTCCGGCTCGCATCGACCATCGCGCGCAACACCAGCGCGCTGGCCATGACCAGCCCGCCAATGAACCCGCCTCCCGGCAAATTGTGGCCGCGCAAGAGAAGATAGATCGCAAATACGTATTGGATCGGAACCACCAGACGCGACGCGGCCGGCAGAAGGCTGTCCTTGAAGTCACTCATGTGCCTCTGCGTTTGGTAAATCTCCTGCGGGCCGCATAACGCTCTGAAAGTTCTCCCTCCGCTCCCGCCCGGCGCGACCTCCGCCGGTGCGACAGCAAAGCGGTGACGCCGAGGCACGCCAGCGCCAGCACGGAAATTTCGCCTAGGGTATCGAGCGCCCGGAAATCGACCAGGATCACATTCACGACATTCCGGCCGAAAGCCTCGCTGGCGGAGCGTTCCACCAATCCCGGAGAAATCGATGCGTGCACCTGGACATGCATTGCCTTCCAAACCACCAGCGTCATAGAGAGGCCTGAAAGAATCGCGACCACAGCGTCCCAGCGCCGTCCGCGCTTGCGCACCAAAGGTCGGATCTGCGGAAGTTTCAGAATCACAAAGGAGAACAGGACCACGGTCAGAGTCTCGACCAGCAACTGGGTGATCGCGAGATCCGGGGCTCCGAATGCGACGAAGATGAGCGCGACCGAATAGCCCACTCCGCCAAGGCAGAGGATGGCGGCCAGACGGCTTTGGGCGAATAACGCCGCGACGGACGATGCGCTCATCACCGCAATCACCGTGCCTTCGAAGATCCCGGCCGGGACGCGCGTCGCGGTTTCGAATTTTCCGGTGGAAAGTGCCACGGCGTACAGAACCAGCCCCGCCGCCGCGGCGAGTGTCACCCGGACATAAGCGCTCAGCCGGCCGTTCTGGATCCAACCGGTTAGAAATGCCGCACCCTTGAGAATTCCGGCCAACGAGGCTTCGTATGCGGGACCGGGACCAAGCCTTCCCAGCGGCTCCAGCCGGCGGGACATCACTCGCAGACGTTCTCTCTGCCAGTAGATCAGGCCGCCCAAAGCCAGCGTGAGGGCGCTCAGCGCCAGCACCATCGTGAATCCATGCCAAAGGGTCAGCTTCGCGAGCTCGGAATCTCCTCCGAGACCGCGGACGGCGGGCGAGATCAGCCAGCGGTCCAGCAGGACCGGGACGAATCCCAATACCAAACCCAAAACCGCGAGCAGCGCCGGCGGACCCACCAGCCCCCAGCCCGGACGATGGTGCACTCCCGAAGCCTGCCCCCCCCCAAGAAATGGCCCGACGCCGACGATCAAAGCGACCGCCACCATCAGCGAATTCGCGATGACACCCGCCGCCGCGAAAATCCCCCGGGCCGATCCGGAATCGATCTTCGCCTCATACAGGAGCTCTTTGCTGATGAAGCCGAGCGTTGGCGGCACACCGGACATGCTCAACGCCGCAGCCCCCGCGGCCATCGCCAGCGCGGGCATGAGGCGGCCGAGTCCTGAGAGCGATCGGATATCGCGGGTGCCCGTGGCGTGGTCCACCGTCCCGGCCACCATGAAAAGCGCTCCCTTGTAAAACGCATGCACCAGCGCGAGAAACATCGCCGTCTTCAGGGAGAACGGATCACCAAACCCGAGCAGCATCACCAGCATTCCGAGAACGCTCACGGTGGAATAGGCCAGCAGGCGCTTCAAATCACTCTGCACCACCGCCATGGCCGCCCCGGTCAGCATGGTCAGCGCCCCTACCGGCGCTACGACCCACAGCCACAATTCGGTGTGCGACATCGAGGGCGAAAGTTTCGCCAGCAGAATGACTCCGGCTTTCACCATCGTCGCGGAATGGAGATAGGCGCTCACCGGCGTAGGCGCGGCCATCGCTCCCGGCAGCCAGAAATGAAACGGAACCTGCGCGGATTTGGTGAAAACCCCTAGCAGGATCAAAATGAAAGCAGGAGCAAACAGCGGACTCTCTCCCAGCATCGCCGCGTGGGCCGTTAGCTCGGAGATTCTTGAGACTCCCGTGATCTGGGCGGTCAGAATGAAACCCGCCAGCAACGCCAATCCTCCCCCGCCGGTCACCAGCAGTGCCTGCAGCGCCGCCTTCCGCGCACCCGCATCCTCGTGCTTGTATCCGACCAACAGAAACGAGGTGATGCTCGTCAATTCCCAAAAAACAAATGTGAGAATCAGGTCATCGGCCAGAATCACTCCCAGCATCGATGCCATGAAGAGCATCAGGATCACATAGAACCGCGGCACTTGCCGGTCTCCTTCCAGATAGGCGCCGCCATAGATGCAGATCAGCCCACCGATGAAGCTGACCAACCACGCGAACAGGATCTCGAATCCGCCGAGGCGAAGTGCGAGATCAACCCCGAGGGAGGGCAGCCACGGGTAGCTCCATTCCAAGATCTGACCGCCATTCGCGGCGCGGAAGAGCAGCCAGCCGGAAATGGTGAAAGGGACCAGCGAAAGCAGAATCCCTGCGATCTTCCCCCCAGCCAGACGGACTGCCAACGGTGCGAGCGTCGCCGCAAGCAAGGGACCGAAGACAATCCATACCAGTTCCATATTTTCCAATGATTAACGCAGCCGCGACGGACCCGCCCGCCCCGCCCACGGGAAGGAGAACTCCAATCCGTTAGCGGGTTCTGCTGGTTTTGGTCGGTTCATCTGAAAGGTGACGGCCCAATCTTGACTCCCCAGCGTTCGGGTCAAGGGAATGCGGCGGATTTCGACCCTCCGCGGCATGTTCGTCGGGCCTATCCATCCGCGACCGAAGTTACCCTTGCAGGTGTATTCCCCGATCCCTATGCAAACCGGTGGCCGTCCCAAACCATGAGATCCCTCCTTCTTCTTATTCTGGCACTTCTCGCGACGCTGCCGGACGCCGCATCCGCCGCCGCCGGCGCCCATGAGCCCGCCTATCCCGATCTCGCCAACGGGAAAGTCCAGTACGCGGCCATGCCGAAGCCGCTGGAAACCTACGAACCTGTCACAGGCGGGCTCTGGGAGGTTCTCTCCGCCCGGGCCGCGGAAGATCCCTTCAACATCGCCGCAACCATCATCTTCATTTGCGCGATCCTCCACACCTTCGCCGCAGGCCCGCTCAACAAGCTGGCGCACAAGTTCGAACATGCTCACGAGAAAGAACTGAGAACGAGAGGCCCCTTGGATGACGCGCACCCGGATGGCGTCCCGGAAGTATCGTTCCTCGCCACGCTCTTCCATTTCCTCGGCGAGGTGGAGGCGATTTTCGGCCTCTGGGTGATCGTCCTGGCCGGCGCAGCCACCTATTTCCACAGTTGGCTGGACTTCGAGCTTTACCTCAGCAACGACCGCAATTTCACCGAACCGTTGTTTGTGGTCGTCATCATGGCCATCGCCGCCAGCCGGCCGGTGCTGCGATTCGCGGAGGCGTTGATGTCCCGCGCGGCAGCCCTTGGCAAAGGCACGCCCGCGGCCTGGTGGCTGAGCGTGCTGATCGTCGCGCCCATCCTCGGTTCCTTCATCACCGAACCCGCGGCGATGACCATTGCCGCGATGCTTCTCGCCAAAAAATTCTACCGTTTCAACCCGCCCGCCATTCTCGCCTATGCGACGCTCGGACTGCTTTTCGTCAACATCTCGGTGGGTGGCACGCTCACCAATTTCGCAGCTCCACCGGTCCTGATGGTCGCCGGAGCGTGGGATTGGGACACACCTTACATGCTGTTGCATTTCGGTTGGAAAGCTGTCGTAGGGATATTGATTTCCAGCGTGTTGTATTTTCTGGTTTTCAAGAAGGCGCTGTTCCGGATCGCCGACAAGGCCGACGGATCCCAAGATGGGGTGCTTCATCCGGTCTCGTGGCAGGAACGCGAGACACCGCTTCCCAAGTGGATCACCGCCGTGCATCTGGGCTTTCTCGGTTGGACGGTTTACACGGCCCACTTCCCGGTGCTCTTCGTCGGAGGCTTCCTTTTCTTTCTCGCCTTCATCATGGCCACCCGCCACCACCAGAACTCGGTCTCCATGAGAAGCCCCATGCTCGTCGGCTTTTTCCTTGCAGGCCTGGTGATTCACGGCGGCTGCCAAGGGTGGTGGATCGCCCCGATCATCATCGCTCTGCCTGATCAGGCGCTGATGTTCGGATCGACGGTGTTGACCGCCTTCAATGACAACGCGGCGATCACCTACCTCGCGTCCCAAGTGGAGGGCATCAGCCCGACCGCCAAATACGCGGTGGTCGCTGGAGCGGTGACCGGTGGTGGCCTCACGGTGATCGCCAATGCGCCGAACCCTGCGGGACAAAGCATTCTTTCCCGGTTTTTCAAAGACGGCGTTTCCCCCTTGGGGCTCGCGCTCGGCGCGCTGGTGCCGACGGTGATACTCTACCTCTGCTTCATGCTGCTGCCGAGCGGACCACGCGAACTACAGCCCGTTTCACCCTCTCCCGCGATCCGGCAAGCTCCGCCCGCCCCCTGACCACCATGTTCACCGGTCTCGTGGAAGCCCTCGGCGTCGTCCGCACACTGGACAGGCACGGCGAACAGGCCCGGCTGACGGTGGAACTCCCCTTTGCGAGCGAAATCGCCATAGGGGACTCCATCGCCATCAATGGCTGCTGCCTCACGGTATCGGCGCTTGAAAGCGGGACCGCGGAATTCGACCTGCTCGCCCAGACGCTTCGTGTCACGTCCCTGGGTTCAACGGAAGCGGGCTCGGTGGTGAACCTCGAACGGGCCATGATGGCTGGCGGCCGCTTCGGCGGGCATTTCGTCCAAGGCCATATCGATGCGGTCGGAACCATCGTCCGGCTCGATCCGGACGGACAGGATCATGTGCTGGAGGTTTCCCTCCCGGCTGAGATCCACGCGCTTTGTATCGACAAGGGCTCGCTGACCATCGATGGCATTTCCCTCACCATCGCGGAACTCGGGAAAGCCACCGCCACCTTCTGGATCACGCCGCATACCTACGATCAAACCCACCTGCACCGCTCCCGGGCGGGGCAAACGGTGAATCTGGAAGCGGACGTCATCGCAAAGTACGTGGACAAGCTGCTGGCGGCGCGGCTTCCGAAGGTTTGACCGCCCTCACGCCTTCGTCACCCACCGCAGCTTCGCGGAGCTGCTGCGGGGGTTCCGCCGCCGTTCATCAGGACCCGCGGTCACCACGCCATCGCTCATTTCGGAGAACACACCGTCGCGGATTCCCGCCCGGAACGCCTGTTTCACCCGACGGTCCTCGCCCGAATGGAACGTCAGCACCGCGGCCCTCGCGCCCGACTTCAGGCATTGTGACAGCACACGGAGAAACGCGTCGAGCGCGGTGAACTCCTCGTTCACCGCGATCCTCACCGCCTGGAAAACCCGCCGGACCGTCCGCTCCAGCTCGTCCTCGTCGGTCTCGCGCACCGCCGCGCGGATCGCCCGCGCGAAATCCAGCGTGTCGGAAAAACTCCGCCCCGCCAGCGCCACCGCGATCGATTCCGCCCGCGGCTCGTCCGCATGATCCGCGAGGGTGTCCGCCAATTTCTCCGCACCGGTTCGTTCCAACCAGTCGGCGGCGGAAAGTCCCCGCGCGGGGTTCATCCGCATGTCGAGCGGTCCCGCGACCTTGAAACTGAACCCCCGCGCGGGATCGTCGAGCTGCATCGACGAGCACCCGAGATCGGCGAAAACGAAATCCGCCGCCTCGATGCCGCGCGCCGCGAGCACCTTCGCCACGCCAGCATAGTTGGACCGCACGGCTTCGAAAACGTCCGGACCGTGTCCCAGCGCCCGCAGCCGCGCTTCGGCTCTGGGAAGTTCCAGCGGATCCAAATCCAGCCCCAGTAGCTTCCCACCGGGCGAGATCTGGTCCAAAATCGCGACGGCATGCCCGCCGTGCCCGAGCGTCGCATCCACCCCGGTCATCCCCGGCTCTAACCGCAGGGCGGCCATGCACTCCTCCACCAGGATCGGAATATGCGAACCGGCGGGTGTCTTCCCGGATGCGATCACCTTTGCGACCGTCTCTTCATGGCGCGCCGGATCGTGCTCCTTGTACTTGTCCTCGAAGCGGCGCGGATTTTTCCCGGAATATCGTTTCCGGCGTGGCGGGCGGTCGCTCACAGCTCGGAATACTTGAGGTTGTTGCCGCGCGATTTCTCCACCGGGTAACGGACCTCGTTGCGGGCGATCTTCTCGTCCATGATCTCCCCAAGCTTCAATCCGAGGTTGTCCGCAAACTCGAACAACAGGATCGCCACGTCCGCGACTTCCGAGGCGATCTCCTCCCGCCGATTCTCGACCCGCGCCTCGATCTGGTCGTCCTGCTGCCAGACGAAATGCTGCATCAGCTCCCCCGCTTCCGCGGAAATGGCGACCGCCAGGTCCTTCGCGTTGTGAAATTGCCGCCACTCCCGCGCATCGACAAAGTCCTGGATCCGCCCCGTCAGTTCCGCAATCGAGTCGCTCATGCGGTCGGTGATAGCGAACCCGACTCCGGCCGGACAGAGCAAACCATGGACTGCGGTGGCAGAGCGCAGCGCCGACACCGCTTTGGATCCGCCACGGATCTCCGCAGTCCCTCGCGCGCCCGGTCCCGGATCGATCAACTTTCCGGCGGAATCAGACTCGTTTGCAAGATAGATTGGGCAGCGTTGGTAGGCCTGGTCATGCGACGCTACCTTGTGATCCCCTTGATGATTTGGGGAATCGCCGCGGCGGATCCGAGCGACGAGGCACTCGAGTTCATGACCGTGCCCGGGGCGGAGTCGATCTTGCCGCAGGACTTGGCACCGTTGTGGGATAGCGGATCCCTGGAACCGGAACTGAGAAAATTGCTGGCCAGAGTGATCATGGGTGATCCCGTGAGGGTTGGAGATGAAGCTGTGTTCGTTGAGCCCGCGATTTATCGTGGCTTCTCGTCGGATCTGAATGGAAACGGTGATCCCGAGCATTTTGTTCTCCATTCGGCGGTCGGCGGGTCCGGTGGGTCCGCTTTCGAATTGGTGTCCCGCGATGACGGTGTGTGGAGGCACGTCGGCGGATTCCAAGCCGTCAAACTGTTCTTGGATCACAACGAGGCCAACGGACCGGTGTTGGTGGTGATTGGCAGGGGGGGAGGTGGCCATTTCGTCCGGCGCGACCATGAATTCATCCGGGGAGCGTGGCGCGTGGTCCGCAGATGGGATTTCGACAACGGCGTCATCACCGAAAACGATCTCCGGCGGACGAAAATCCATGCGAGCGAGCTGCCATATCCACCGCTGGATGCAACGCCCGCACGTTCCTCTAAACGACCGCTTTCCGACGAGTCGGGCAAATCAGGGGCGGCCGACTCGGCCGCAGCCGACGACGTGAATCTAGGCCAGAAGTTGAACGGCGAAGTCATCCCAGCCCGGACCGGGATGTTCCTCTTGGCCGTTCTGCTCTTGATTCTGGCAGGGCTGTCGATCCGCAGGTTGATTGCCCGATGACGGTGGCGACAATCGTCAATATCGCAAGTTGCCGCCACTCCCGCGCATCTACAAACCCTGAATGCTTCTTGGCCGTACCGAAATGGAGTCGCTCAGGCAAAATTGGATATCGGAACCGATTCACGCCCGACAGAGGAAACCCTTGGCTCAGCGCAGCGCCAGCATCTCCCGCCACTTCCGCACCATCCGGGTCATCGAAGGATCGGTGGTCAGCGTCTCCACCTCATCGAGCGGCACCCAGCGGAGATCGTGCGATTCCTCGCTCACGGTGAAATCCAGGTTTCCCGCGGGCCGCAAGACATAGCGGACATCGTAATGCAGGTGCTCCGGCTCGTTCGCCCGGGCCGGGATCGGATGGATATCCAGATCGAAAATCCCCGATCCGACCTGGGCGAAACCCGCCAGTCCGGATTCCTCGACCGCTTCCAGCATGGCCACCGCGAGCACGTCCGGGTTCCCATCCGCATGCCCGCCCAGTTGCAGCCAGCGGTCCAGCTTGCGGTGGTGCGTCAGCAGGACCTCGCTGCCATCCTCATTCACCACCCACGCGGAGCCGGTGAGGTGCCCGATCTCGAGGGAACGCTCGAAACAAGCGGTTTGAGAAGTCACAAAATCGATGAACCGACCGACCGTTCCATCCTCGCCCGGATGGCATTTCCGATAAATCTCAAGTTGTTGAAGCAGAAGCTGCCGATGCACGAGTCAAGCTCTCCACATCCCGCCTCACAATTCGACCAAAATAACATCCTCCGGGACACCGTGTTGAAGCTCGGGAAATGTCCGGCGGATATCGTTCCATGCGGATGACCGCTCGGAGCTCTC
>JBBSJY010000109.1:0-15114 GCA_038256845.1 Verrucomicrobiales bacterium
CGGTGTCGAGGTGTGGGCGCTGAGGCATAATTTTTTTCGCGACCTCAGAGATATATATACAAGGTTTAAATGCGCCTGCGGTGCGTTTTCCGGGCGTTGCCAAGAGATTTTGAACCCAACGGCTCCGCGGATAAGCAGGCCCAGGAGCCGCCCGTGACGGGCAGAAAACCGGGCGGCGGGGCGTTTGATTCATGACGAGTTTTCCACACCGATCGGTGAAGCACAACAACCCGCCGCACTCCGAACACGGCCTCCCCGATTCCGAAACCCTTAATCCCGTACTGCGCGTGGGAGGCTCTGATTCTTCATGGAAAGAGGCAGGAAAAGCTTATCTCGATCAGATTGGGAAACAGCTGAAGCCGCCGGGGAAAGATCTGGAGGAAATCGCTGCCCGGGTCGCGCCCGCCGACGCGACCGATGCGGTCCGCGCGGCCGCCCTCGCCTCTTATGTCCAGCGCACTTTGAACTATCACGCGGTGGAATTCGGGGTGCGGGGGAGAATTCCAAGGCCGGCCGCGGAGACGCTCAAACGCAAGCAGGGCGACTGCAAGGACCACTCCGTCCTGCTCCACCAGTTGTTGACCGCCGCGGGGATTCCTTCCCAGCTTGTTCTCGTCCACACCAGCTGGGCCGTCCATGAGGAGATGCCGACCTTGGATCAGTTCAATCATATGATCGTCCGGATTCCGGCGCTGGATCCCTGCGAATATGTGGATCCCACCGCGAAGAGCGCCCAGCCCGGAGAGCTTGTTCCGTGGGGACTTTGGGATCGGTTCGGGTTGGTCTTGGATCGGGATGGGCCGGAACTTGTGAAACTTCCTTCCAAGCCCGATCACTGCGCTTCTTTGCATATCTCACGCGATATCGAGATCGGCGAGTCCGGACTGACGGTTGAGGAGAAGGTGGTCTTCGGCGGGTATTACGCGCAGTGGATGCGTGATTACTTCGCCGGTCAGCCTGAAACGCGCTATCTCCAGCGCCTGCAGGGCCTTTTCTCGCCTTACGGCGCCTATCAGCTCGAGTCCGTGGAGTTTCCCGACCCCACGAATCCAGGTCATGAAGCCTTGTTGAGGATCCGCTATCAAATGGCGGCGGAGCCGGACGGGAAGCTCACATTGCCCGATGTTTGGGAAAGGAACTATCTTGAAATCGCCTTCATGAAGGATCGGAAAGAGCCGTTCGAATGGCAGCTTCCGACGCGAATTCATAGTGATATCCGACTAACAGGTCCCACCGGATTTTCCAAAGCGTATCTCGACGGGCTCCGAGGCGGCGCGAACAACGAGTTTTGCCAATGGAAGCGCGAGGCGGCGGCCGACGGCGACGATTCCATCCGCATCCGTTATGATTTCAAAACCGGCGCGAAGATCTGGCCGGCGGAGCGCTACGCCCGGCTTCGCGACGCTTGGCAGGCCGGTCTCGCGGCCCTCCGTCGCCGGGTGGGGTTGGCGGAGTGAGCGCTATTGATTCACTTGTCGGTCGGCTTTACCGGTGGTCGGAGAGAGTGCCAAGTGACCAGTGATCAGTGGGAAGAGGAAGATTCGGAGGTCGGGGTGCGGGAGGCGTTTTGGAAGTCGGAGGTGCTGCGGGAGGGTGCGACGCGGGAGAGATGGCAGGTGGAGATGTGGGCGGCCGCTTTGGGGATGGATTGATGAATGACGATTGTTGATTGTTTGGAAGAGGGTGACGACTCGGGAGTTTGGAAAAGGGGGGTGGTGCGGGGCCCGGAGCCCAAGGCGGAGCTGCGGGCGTTGTTCGAGGAGGACCGGGCGGCGGGAATCGCCGGAACGTGGCTGCCGGAAGCGCTGGCCCGGAAACATCCTGGCTTCCCCAATACCAACCGCGCCGCAGATGGCTGCACCGGGCATCCACAGCATCTGGATCGACCGGTATCCCGCGCTTCGTGATCTCTTCCTCCACCGCGCGGCGGTCCAGACGCCACACCAAGCGCCGCCGACCCGCCTTACTCCCGCTCCCTTTCCGGAATGTGGATCACCGTCAGCACGCACGAATCCCACACCTTCCCACTGCGGCTGTTGTTCCATGTGACGTACAGCTTGTCTCCCGCCGGATCGAGCGCGGAGCTGAAAGTCCCCTTCAAGGTGGAGCCATACTTTTCCTCGAAAAACGGATGAGGAAACGCGATCACCTTCTTTTTCCCGGTCTTCACCTCGAACTGCACCACCGCCGAGCCGTCTTTCTCGCTGCCGCCATGCGCGCCGGGGATGTAGTAAAGAAACCGCCCCGTCGGATCCGCGTCGATGGACGTGATATAATTTTGCGTCCCCACCGCGGCCGGACCGAGATTCTCCACCTCCTCCGTCTTCGTGTTGAACGAGTATAGAATCGCCTCGCCCCGCTGGCCGGAGGAAACCGTGTAAACGAAGCCGTCCGGCGTTTCCTCCGTCGCCGCGCGGATGCCGATCATGCCCTCAATCGCGACAGGCTCGCCGCCCGCCTCCGGGTCGTAGCGCATCAGCGGCCCGCCCTCTTCCTTTCCCGGCGTGAAATAAACCCGCCCGGTTGATTTCGCGAAAACCATCGCCCGCGCCGGTCCTCCCGGACCCGAATAAAGGACCTTCCCGGCCCGGATGTCATAGGCGAAAAAGTGGATGTCCCCGCCGAGTTCCTCGCTGCCCGGCGCGGTGCCGCCGTAGAAAATCAACCGCTCCGGATCGAGGACGCTGCACGGAATGCAGTGCTTCGGCACCGGCCCCCGCGCCACCACCTCCGCATTCCCGCTCTTCGGGTCGCAGCGCAGGATCCAGTCGCCCTGGTAGTGGAATTCATCCGTCGTCGTCCGGGTCGAACCGCGGTGGGTGGCAAAATATAGCCAGCCATCCGCACCCATATCCACCCGGCTGTGGACCTTTCCCGGAACGTAGTGGCCGTCCGGCATCGCCAGCAGTTTCTTCACGTCCACAAGCTCGCGCATCCCATGGGTCGCCGGATCATATTCGAATACCAGGCCGGTCCCCTGCGGCGCGAGGTGATCGCCAATCGCCGAGTAATATTTCCCGTCCATCGCGACCCCGTCCCCCCACACCGACCACGGCTTCCCCGGATAATCCTGGCCCGGGTAAAACATGAAATCGATTGTCGGGGCCGTTTCCGCAACCGCCACATCCTTCCGGATCGTCTCCGGCGCTTTCAGGAAATCCTCGGATGTGTGGCTGACGAATTCCTTCCCCCCCGGCAGCCGCGGCGGAAACACCACTTCCGCGGGCACTGTTCCCGCGACGGCCAGCCAGGCCAAGGTCGTCGTTTTCAAAAGCGTCTTCATGATTCTTCTATCGTTAGCAAACGCCCCGCCGCTTGGCCGGGCTTCCGGATCACTTTCCCGTCGGGAAACCTCACCTCCACATCCACCGACTTCTCCGCGCCCAGCCCGAAATGCGCCTGCGCCGGTTGGCCGCTCGCGTAGCCGTATCCGGTGGTGATTTCCTCGAATCCCAGCAGCGCCGGATCCCCGCCCGTTTTCCCGGCGGCGAAGATCCGCACCTGCGCGCCGATCCCCATTCGGTTCATCCGCTTGCCCACCACGCGCACGCCCAGCCATTGGTTCGCCGGATCGCTTTCATTCCGCAGCAGCCGCGAGTGGTTGCCCTGAAACCAGTTCACCAGAAACAAATCCATCCGTCCGTCGTTATCGAAATCCCCCGCAGGACCCGCCGGATAATACACCATCTCCCCGCCGAGGGGCCGTGGCGGCACGAATCGCGGCAGCCCGTCACGCGCACCGAGATTGCGATACACCAGCGGCGTGACCTTTCCGCCCTCATCCAGCCAGGCCGCCGTCGTGAAAATATCCGGCCAGCCGTCGTTGTCGAAATCCCGGATCTCCACGTGCGGGCACCTCGCCGGCACGACATCGTCCAGCCCCACTTCCTTCGTCACATCGCGGAACCGCGGGATCCCGTCGCGCAATCCCTCGTTGATGAAAACCCGGTTGCGCGCCGCCGTGTGGTGCGCCGTCACCACCAGGTCCAGCCGACCGTTCCGATTCAAATCCCCGAACGCCGCACCGCACGGCCAATCCTCGCCATTCAGCGGCTCCTGAGCGAAAACCTCCCGCAGCTCGACCGCCTCGCGATACCGGTCCCCCGGCTGGCTCAGGAACAACCGGTTCTCATGCGGCACGAAAAAATCCGGCCGCCCGTCGCCATTCAGATCCGCCACCGCCAACCCCAGCCCGTAAATATCATCAGGCAGCCCGGACTCTTTCGTCACGTCCTCGAACCGCAGATCCCCCAGATTTTTCAGCAAAATGGACCTCGACCCGCCGCGCCGGAATTTGTCCTCCACCACAAACAGGTCCAGCAGCCCGTCCCCGTTGTAATCGAACACCCCCACGTTGCGCGCTGTCAGCAACGATTTCGGGCAAGCTCCGCTCTCCTTGGAAATATCCACCAGCTTCCCGCCGTCGTTGCGGAACAGACGGCTCCGCGCCGTTTGCGCCCCGCTCTGCGGCTCCCCTTTCCTGCTCGACTCCGCCTTCGCGTTGTTCGCCGCATAAAGCTCCAGCGACCCGTTGTTATCGAGATCCGCGAACACCGCCCCGCTCGTCCTCGCAAAGAACTCCACCGCCGGCTGACCCGCCGACTCGAATTTCCCGTCCCCCGGATTTCGCAGCAACCGCGACGGCACCGGTCCCGCAGCCGGCGCGTATTCCTCATCCGGCCGGTCACAGAACCCGCCGACAAACAGGTCGATCCGCCCGTCCCCGTCGTAGTCCCCCCAAGCCGCGCCATGCCCCATCATCCCCGCCAGCGGCTCGATCAGCCCCGCCTCCTCCGTCACGTCATGGAATACGATTCCCGCCTCGCCGGCGGCCATGACCCCGCCCGCCAAACCCGCCCAACAAACAATTGCCCGGAAAATTCCCATCCCCCCATTACCCGCACCCTCCGCCCTCCTCTCTCACCCGCCGCGCGTTTTTATCCGTGGCAGAGCGGGGAAATCTTGCCAGGATTTGTTGCCTGACCCCGTTTTCAATCGGAACTTTTCTTCCGGAGAAGGGGCGGGTATCTTTCTCCGGCGAGCGTTTCACAAGCGGCTGTCTCCATGAGATTTCCTCCCTATCTTTTGCCTGGCGACAGGGTTTCAATCGTCTCTCCGGCGGGAAAGGCAGATCGTCAGGTGGTGGAGCGCGGAGCGGAACTACTCCGTCAACAGGGTTTTGAAGTTGGAACCGGCCGTCATGCATTCGGGGAAGACGGAGTTTTCTCTGCGAATGACGCGGCGCGGGCCGCCGACATGCAGGAAGCACTCGATGACGAATCCATCAAGGCGATCTTCTTCTCACGCGGCGGGTATGGCTGTTTGAGGACCCACCTCCGGCTTGACTGGTCTCCGTTTTTCAGGAATCCGAAATGGTTGGTTGGATTCAGCGACGCCACCGTCTTCCATGCGTATCTCTCCCGTCACCATGTCGCGTCCATGCATGCGGTGATGACTTCAATGTTCGAAAGGGATCAGGCATTGACAGACAGTTTCCGTAAAACGATTGCCATGTTAGCTGGAGAAACACCCGGATACGAAGTCACCCCACACCCGCTGAACCGGGTTGGCACAGCCGCCGGCATACTAACCGGGGGCAACCTGTCGATCCTCCAGAGCCTGCGGGGTACGCCTCTGGACATCATTCCGGAGGGGCGAATCCTGTTCATAGAGGACATCCACGAATACCACTATCATCTCGACCGGATGATGCAGAACCTGAAGGCCGGGGGCGTGCTCGAGCGGATCTCCGGGCTGCTGGTCGGGTATTTCACGAGGATGAGAGACGGTCAGACTCCGTTCGCGAAGAATGCCTGTGAAACTATCAGGGAGGCGGTGGAGCCTTGGGATTACCCGGTGGTTTTCGGTTTCCCGGCGGGTCACGAGCTGCCGAACGATCCCTTGCTGATGGGAGGCACGATCGCTCTGGAGGTTTCCCACTGCGCAGTGGAATTGAAAATCGGAACGGACTCATTGACAGCCTGATGCAGCCCCGACAGGGTGCATCCAATTACAGGATTGCCGTAACTCCGATCATGTCAGAACCCGCAGCCGAATCCGATGCCAACCATGGTCGCAACCCGCTGCACCGGTTCGTTCCGTTTGGCGCGCGGATCTTCATCCGCAAGCGTTTGCGCGATTGGCGGGATTTCCGCTCGCCCGACAAGATCGCACGCACGCGGGGCGAAGCGGCTGATTTCCCGATCCTCGTTTCCGAAAAGTCGTCGCCGCTCAAACGCAAGGCCGCCGGAGCCCTTTGTGCCAACACCGAGGAGAAAACCCAAAACCTGCGGCTGGGTTCGCAACGCCTCAACGGCTTGGTCATCCTGCCCGGGGAGGTGTTTTCCTTCAATCGCACCATCGGTCCGTCCACCCGCCGCCGCGGCTATCTGCCGGCGCTCGAATTCCGCGACGGGGAGGCCGTCACCGCCATCGGCGGCGGGCTTTGCCAACTTGCCAATCTCATCGTCCTGTTAGGTATTGAGGCCGGGATGGACGTCCTTGAGCGTCACCGCCACTCACTCGATTTGTTTCCGGATGCCGACCGTACTGCGCCCTTCGGCTGCGGGGCCACTGTTTTCCATAACTATGTGGACCTCCGCCTGCGCAATACTTTGGATTTCCCGCTCCTGTTGGAGACCGCGGTGGAGCCCCCGCTGTGCCGTGCAGCCATCCGCAGTGCAAGTCCGATGCCGTTTCGTTGCAGGATGATCGAGACCGACCATGAATTCGTCAAAGTTTCGGGAGTCGTCCGCCGGCGCAACAAGCTCTGGCGCGAATTTGAAGACGAGGCCGGCACGCGCCGCGAGTTGATATGCGATAACGACTGCCGGGTGGTCTATCCAGCCGAGCATTTGGTCAGCCGCGAGGAAACATGAGCCAAAGGAACGTCATCGTCGCCGGTCTGGGAGGAGCCTCCGCACTGGGAAATGGCATCGCGGCGCAGATGGCGGCGATGAACGAACGACGGTGCCCGTTGCGGCCGCTGGGCGGACACCCGGAGGCGGGGGGCGTTTCTCCGGAGTTGCTCGCCGGGTGGATCGATGACCGGAGCTGGCTTTCCGGGAGGAAATATGGCGGCGCATCCAACGCCTCCGTGAGGGCGGCACGCATGGCAGTGGAAGATGCGGGTTGGACGCCCGGCGAGCTGACAGCCTGTCATGTGTTTTCCGGCAGCAGCCGTGGCAACACCGGCGAGTTGTTCGGCACGTGGCAGGCGCGCGGACCGGTCCGCCGTCTGTCCACCAGCAATTCGATGCACTCCGAAACCGCGTCCGCCGTGACGGTGGAACTTGGAATCCGCGGCCCCTGGACCACGCTTTCCAATGGCTGCTCGTCGGGGCAGGATGCGCTCGCGTTGGCTTTCCTAACATTATGTGCGGGAATCGCCGACAGGGCGCTGGTCATAGGTGTGGAGTTTCCCCTCATCCCGGAGTTGCTGTGCCAATATCAGGAAACCGGCATCCTCTCCACCAACAACGTGAACGATCCTTACTCGACCGCGACCACCGGCATGCTGCCGGGCGAGGCGGTGGGAGCGCTCGCACTGGAGGTTTCCAATCGTCCCGGACCAAGGATTCTCGCCGCCCTGGCGAATTCCGACGCCTACGACAATATCAGGCTTCCCGCCGACAGCTCCCCGACCATCCGCCTGCTGGAAGAAACACTCGAACATTCGGAAATCAGGGGTCGCAACGTGTCCGCGATCTGCCCGCATGCCAGCGGCACACTGGCCCATGGCATGGCCGAACAAAGCGCTCTCGCGACCGCATTTCGCGATGTTTCGGAGTCTCCCGTGAGCCTGCATTTCATGAAACCGTTCACCGGCCACACGCTCGGTGCCTGTGGAGCGATCGATGCGGTCTTGCTATGCGCATTCCTCCGCGAACAGCAACTCCCGCCCAATCTTCCCGAACTAACCACGCCGGCATCCGATCGATTCACCGCGCCGGAAACGTCGATTCCATTCGATCCCGAATCCTGCCTGCTCAAGATCTCCGCAGGCATGGGAGGCCGCAACAGCATCATCGTATTTGCGACCTAACAACAAACCCACCCACATGAACTGGAAACTTAAATCCCTCATTCGCAGGAGCCTCACCGCCGCACCCGGCGGCCACCACCTTTACCGCTGGCTCACGTCCAAGGTTTTCGGCATGCAGGCCGGGATGGCGACCAAGTGGTTCCGCGTGATTCCCAATCACGTCAAGGTCATGCAGAATCACTTCGGTCCGCAGGCCCGCGACGTATCCATGTGGTGCTTCAACTGCGGCGCGACTCCGGCACCCGCCTATGCCATGGCGGTGGCCACCGACCGCCCCGGCTTGCTCACCGATCAGGACGACCGGATGAGCGGGCGTTATCTGGAAGTGTCGAAGCGTCTGCTGGCGGAAAAAGGTCCGGAACTTGCAGAACTTTCTTCCGCGCCCGCCGACCGGATTTCCTCATTTCTGGAGAAACTTCCTGCCAGTGGCGATGTCCACGCCGCCATGAAGGACATCGGCATGACCTACTCAGCGAATCATTCCCTTGCCATGGAAGCACCGTGGCGCGGCAACATCGGATTGATGTTTTCCACCGGCAATCTCGAGCATTTCACACCGGCCGAGCTTGAAGATTGGATCGCAATGGTGAATCAGGCAATGCGCCCGGACGGCGTGCTCAGCCACGTGATGGATCACCGCGATCACCGCTGGCATGCGGACAAGTCGATCTCCCCTCACCTTCAATATACCTTGTCGGAAGAGGCGTTCGGACAAGTGATGGGAAACACCCTGGACTATCACAACCGTTGGCTGCGGAGCGATTGGGTTCGGTTTTTCGAATCGCACGGCTATACAGTGGAAACCCGCACCGTCATCCCAAACACCCCGGACCTCGTGCGGACCGACCGCTCGGAGTTTGCACCCGCTTATCGGAACGTGCCGGATTCCGATCTCGAATCTCTCGTCACGCACTTTGTGGTGCGGCGGCAATGATGTCAGGCAGCAAATTTTAACAAGCCTGGTGCCCGGCAGCCAGGCCATTCATAGATTCTAAAGAAATCGGACCAACTCAGGCGGCAGCTTTCCAAGGAAGAGCGGGGAAATCTTTTCAAGCCTTGCTGCCTGACCCCGTTTTCCGGAAATCACCTGGCGCTCCGGCCAGCAGGGCAGCCGCTTTGGCGTCCTGGTCCCAGCCGGGGAGGGTGTATTGGAAGCGGGGGGGTGGATGCCGATGAGGTCATAGCTCCGCGCGCCACGCAGGCGTTCCGCGAGGAAGGATCTCCCGAGAGATAGGACGCGGCGGGAGGAGTGGCGGAGCATGAGGAAATCAGGGCACCCAGCAGACACCGGAAATACGCTCAGGGATGAGATGTGATGGCGAGGATCGTGATCTGTTTCTTGTTCGGGCCGTAATACCAGAAGATCCGCCACGCGGCAGGAGTCCTGTTTTCGGCGTAAGCCTCGAAAACCTCCTCTCCGCCCGGTCCTTTGAGCGAGCTGAATTTGTGGGCGTTGAGTCCCGGATGGCGGGGACTGGTTTCCAGCAATCCCAGCGCTTTTCTCACGGCCTTGAGCCGCTTCGCCAGACTGGCATCGGCCTCGAGCGAGTTGAGGTCGGCATCCGCCCGGTCCGTGAACAGCAGTTCGAAGGTCACGGGTCAGTCAATTTCGTCGTTCGCGAACTTGGCGAAGCCGCCGTGCGATTTCACGCGGCCTTGGGCGGCTTGGCCAATGCCCTCCTTCACGGCTTTCAATGCTGGCTTGTTGTCGAACAGCCACATCTCGCTCGCGGGGATTTCCGTGTAGGGCTCCAAGATGATCCGCCCCTTCGCGTCGGTCGTCGCGTGGAAGCTGCAGACGCCGTGCGCCAGCTTGCCCAAGGTGATGCGCCCCTTGGCGTCCGGGCGAATGGTGATTGCCTTTGCCATGGGGAAACCATGCCACTGACGGGAAAATGCTCAAGTGGGAAATGGGCGATTTCCCACTTTCGGAACAGATTGCTGGAAAGTGTGAGAGGTATCCGAGGCTGACTTCTACTGCCCGCCCAGCCCCCTGAGCCGCATGAATTTGGGGACTTGGCCTGCGCCTGCCCGCGTGGTCATTCGCACCTTCACCTTTTCCGTGACGTCCTCTCCCGACGGGGTAGGCACCCCTGATGTCCCTTTGTCTCTCCGTGCTGGTTTGGGTGGCAATACACCGATTCATTTCTCGAACGACAACTTTTCCAAACTGAAAGAGGCTGGCTGGATCACAGAAGAGGAAAAGGTAGAAGGCCTGTCCGTGGGTGGTCCTATCCATTCACGCTCCGGAACAATGCAATCAGGCAGCAAATTTTGACAAGAATGCAGTCCGTGAACTGCTCCTCTCATAGACATGGATCCTCTAGAAGCCGGACCAGTTGGGGAGGCAGTTTTATCGCATTTCCCCTCCTTGGAGATCCCGGCGAAGTTGCTGGCTGACGTTTGCGGCGCTCCGCATTGGCAGCTTCCGCGATCCAATCCTGAGAATCTCTAGCACCGCAAATTCACAAACGCGCCGTCCACTCCCAGTTTCCGCACCGATTCCCGGGACCGGAACTCCCAGACACAGCTCGCCACCACCACGTATCCTCTCGCCTGAAGCGCGCGGACGTGCCGCCGGAGCAGCACCGACTGGTGGATCATGCAGTAGTCCCAGGGTGGACGCGCCCACAGCGCGGTGATCGCGGGAAGCAGTCCGAACCGCGCCAACCGCAGCTCGGGGAATAGATTTCCGACTCTCCGCAAAACCCCCGGTTCGTGCGCCGCGACAATGATCTCGTCCTCCCGAACATGGAGAATCAATTCCTCTATCAGGGAAATCAAATCCGTGTCTTCAAATTTCCCTTTGAGGTGGGCGACCAAGCCCATCCCGCCACGAATCTCCGCGAGACAGTCGCCCAGCGAACTCGCGGCGCTCCAGCCGTGCGCACATTCGAACCCGCTTCCCGCCGCCTTCCGCACATCCAGCTCCACGAAATCCGCCCCGTTCCGCACCGCCAGCCGGACTCCTTCCGGCGAGTTCTGCAATCCCTTCGCCGTTCCTCCCCGGTGCGCGATCACCTTCATCGCGCACCCGTCTCCTCCAGCCATGGCAACAACGGCTGCAAACGCGAAAGAAACGTGTCGCCATCCGCTAGCCGCTTGAGTGTCTCCACCGCCGTCGGCGTCGTCCGGAATGCCTCCGCCGGGCCCTCCCGCTTCCCGGGGGAAGCCAGATCCTGCGCAATCTCCGCAAAAAGAAGCACCGCCACTCCGTGGAGATCCCGCTGCGTCGCCGTTTCGAGAATCCGCTGGATCAACGGCAGCGCCTCCGCCGGTTTCCCCGAGTCGATCAGCGCCCCCGCACGCAGCAGATCGATGTCATCGCGATATCGGCCCTCCGGAAAGCGCGCGTCGTGCTCCGCGATCGAGGTGAGAACGAAATGCGTCCCGTCTGCCTCGTCATCCCGCAGCACCGCCACCCGCTTGTAGCCGCCCGTGATCGGGGCCTCGGGAAAATGATAGGCCTCCACCGTCATCCGTGTCCGGAACAATCGGGCGATCCGCCGCGTCAGCCGGAGCGAGGCTGCCTCCGCCTTCGGGCTGTCCGGATAGAGCGCCAGAAACGCCCGCCAGCCTCCCATCGTGTCATCACGCGGCTCCATGCCTGGTCCCTCGGGTTCCAGCCGCTGGCGGAAATCGACCAGGCTTTCGAAAACCTCCGGCAGCGCGTCCCGCCGTCCGTGCGCGTAGCTCCGGAAATCCTCCACCGAAATCCCCGGCAGGGCCGCCGCCGCCGCGAAATCATCCATTCGGTCGATCGCCTCGATGATCGCATCCTGCCTGGCGGGAGCCGTCATCGTCCGCAGCTCGTGGATTTCCCGGCGGCCTGCATCGATCCGCTCCCGCAGCGTCGAAAGATCGATGGCAGCTCCGGGAGCTGCGATCCACTGGGGCAGCCCGATGATCGTCAGCCTCGCTTCCTCGGCCTGCTCCTCATCGGTGTCTTCCGGTGCCAGCGCCTCTAGCATTTTCGCGTGCGAATTCGCCGGATGATAATCCCCCGGCATCCACGGCCCGAGCGCCGGTAGAAACACATGATAGACCGCGCGGCGGGCTTCGGCGGAATTCGGAAACCGCTCCCTCAACTGCCGGTAAAGATCCCGCGAAAGCGCCGTGGCATTCATTTCGATCGCCCTCGACCGCTGGTAGAGCGAAAACTCCGCCCGCCGGAAAAGACAGTGGTTCGCCAGCTCCAGGGCCGGCGCGGCAATGGCCGGATCGTCGGACATGGCCGCCGCCAACGCATGCTCCAGCGCATGCGTCGCCTCGTCCCGCCGGTCCAGTTCCGCGTTGATCTCCTCACGGTCGAATCCCAGGTGCAGCGCGTTCGCACGCCGCAGCAGATCCTGCTTTTCCCATTCGCTCGCCGCATAGGAACGATGGTCGATCAGCGGCATGGTGATGAATCCACGATGCTTCATCCAGTGTCCGGCGATTTCAAGATGCAGGGCGGCCTTTTCGGCAGATCGCATTTCATCGCTCAGCCCGTCATAAAGTTTCGCCAGGTGGCGGATCCGGTCCTCCCAGACGTCTTCATCCTGACGGAGCGCCTTTCTGAGAAAATCGTTTCGTCCCGGGGGGATATTTCCCAGGCGGATACCGCGTCCCTCGCCTTGGGGGCTGGCGGGCGACAGATGCCGCAGAGCCAAGCGAAAATCCCGCGCCGCGAGCGCCCGCAGGCGGATCAGATCATCCAATGAACGGCTGAGGGGATGGTCGTCCGCCAACCCATCGCAAGCCGCCACGATCTGCGCGAGCGGCGCGAACTGCCCGGTGGTATCCAGCCACTGCGTGAGATAGGATCCCGGTTGCAGTCCCTGCCTCGCCCGCGCCGGGGCGCCCTCCCGCAGCCCGGAGGCCAGGCTTCGTATTCCGAGCAGGCCCGCAATTCGTGCCTGATGTTGCGGATGTTGCTCGGCCAGACCAACCACCGCCTCGCCCGACCTTCCCGATTTCACCAAAGAAACCATCCGACGAAATGGCGCGTCCACCGTCAGCGGGCTTTCTGGAAAACGCTCCTCCAAAGTGGCGAATGCCACCACCGCTTCGTCGTGGCGCCCAAGCCGCTGTAACACGATCGCCCGCGCATGCAGGATCTCGTCATTCGCCTCGCCCGTCGCCTCCAGGAGTCCCCAAGCCTGCTCGTGCTCGCCCGATTCCGTCGCCGACCACGCCAGCAGCAGCAAGGTCGTCGGATCGTCCGCGCCGCCCGGCACCTTCAGCAACTCCCGCCCCAGCTCCACCAGCGCCTCCCGCACGAACGGCTGGGGCCGCAGGATCCGCCTTCTTAAAAACTCGATCGTCCCGCGCGTGTCTCCGGTCTCCGAATCCAGAGGAGGCGAAAAATGGCCGGCCGGATCCAGCGCATGCTGCACGAACAACCGCACCACCAACGGATGACGCGCCACCGCCTCCGCATCGAGATGCTCCACCATCCTCAAGCCATGGAAACCGGTCTCATCCGCCAGTCTTTGGAACAACTTCCCGAAAACAAAATCGCACTCGCGCAAAACCGTCCGCTTCACCTCCCGCGTCGGCTGTCGCTCCAGCCGCTCCAACTGGTGCTTCACCGCCAGCCCTAGCCGGCCGCGGTCGAATGCCACCGCACCCAGCCAGCCATGCGCGTCCGGCGTGAAACGTCCCTCCGGATATCTTCCGATGAAATCCCCCAGCACCCGTTCGCACGCGCTCAGTTTCCAATTGATCGCGTCCCTCGACTCCTGGTCGCCCGGTTTCATCCGCCGCCGCAATTGCCGCGACTCCTCCAGATGACATCGCGCCAACATGATCCCCGCCGCCTCCGCCCGCGGATGGTCCGGAAACTCCCCGATCACCGCCTCGAATTCCGCCGCCGCCTCTTGATGGCGTCCCCGCTGGAAAAGGTGCGCCCCCCGCTGCACCTTCCAATTCGGCCGCACCGCCTCCGCCCCGTCCTTGATTCCTTCATCGATCGCCGCCAGCTCCTTATCCAGCCGTTTCGCTTTGAGCGCAGCCGCATCCGGTGCCCGCGCGTCCGCCCCCATCGGGTCCGGTTCCATCAACATCTTCGCCTCGACCTCCATGCCGCGAGGCCGGTCCTTCTCCAGCCGCCACTCCAGATACGGCTCCGCCGCGGCCATCATCGCGGTGTCCACCGCCAGTTCCCGCAATTCGTGCAACCAATTCGCCCGCGCGGCCGAATAATTTCCGCTGCGGTTCACCTCCAGCAAGCGGTCGATCGCCGGCAGCCGCTCGTCGGATTTCATCCACGGCACCAGGTTTCCCATCACCCGCGCCTCCTCCGTCCGCTCCCGCGCCTCCGGATGCGGAGGTTCCGTCTCATGGAAAAGTGCCGTCCATCGCTTCGTCGCCAGCCGCTCCGGATACTCCCCGATCAAGGGCGGAGCCTGATAGAACATCGGTCCGCAGGACAACAAAACCATCAGCACCAATGGCACGGAACGACGCATCCCCTTGGATACGCACGACGCGCTCCGTCATCCAGCAGCAAATCACTCCAAATCCAGCGCCCGCCACTCCTCCCCCGCCCCAGCCACCCGCCACCGCAGTCCGCCGCTTCTCGCCACCACCGCTCCCGAAACGATCCGCTCCCCCGCCGCCAGCTTCGCAAAACGCAGCACCAGCTCCCCTGCCGCCTCCGCCGGCAATCCTCCCTCCACGCGGTTCTCGCCAAACTCACCCGGCCCGGCGGAAAGGAACGCCCCCATCTCCTCCGACTGCAGCACCAGCTCCCACCCCTCCAGCCGCACCGGCAAATCCACCGCCCCCACATTCCGCAAGACCACCTCCCCGGGCGGCCGCCATTCCAGCGCCAACTCCACCCCGCCGCCCACCGCCGCCAGATGCCGCGCCGAATAGCTCGCCCGAAGTCCCGGCCCCGGCAGCGCGAAATAAATCACCGACCTCGCCCCCGCCTCCCGGGCCGCCTCCGCCATTTCCCGCAACGCCCGCTCCTCCGGCATCCGGTGGACCAGGATTTCCCCCGGTGAAATTCGCGTCCCTGCGACTTCCACCTCCTTCGCCACCCGGAGAACCGTCACCCCCGCCGCCAGCACCTCCGCCTCCAG
>JBBSJY010000110.1:0-15000 GCA_038256845.1 Verrucomicrobiales bacterium
CTACCACTCGATGCCGACGCCCTCCTCGGGGATGAGGATTTTCTCGCTGATGCCCAGCCGGTCGGCTTCCATCAGCAGGCGTTCGACCGGCTCCTCATGGGTTTCGTTGCCGAGCGGGAAAGTGCCGTAATGCATCGGGATGAGCACCTTCGCCCCGAGGTCGGCGAAGGCGCGGACGGCCTCCTCCGGGTTCATGTGGACGTCCCGTCCGCTCGGTGCCTCGTAGGCTCCGATGGGCATCAGGGCGATGTCGATCTCGTGGCGTTTCCCGATCTCGTGGAAGCCGTCGAAATAGGCGCTGTCGCCGCAGTGGAACACGCTCTTGCCGCCCGCCTTGACGATGTATCCGCCGTAATCGCGATGGATGTCGTGGATGAAACGCGCGCCCCAATGGTGGCAGGGGGTGTGGATGATTTCGAGCTGGTCGAAGCGCAACTCGTCCCAGATTTTCACCTCATGGGTGGCGGGAAAGCCCAGCTTGCGGACCAGACATCCGCTGCCGTTGGGGACGACGATGCCTTCGCGCGCTTTCAGGATCTTCAGGCTCGGCTTGTGGAGGTGGTCGAAATGGGCGTGAGTCACGAGGACGAGGTCCACCTCTGGAACACCGTGCAGATGAAGGCCCGGCTGGCGCTGGCGTTTTACCGGCCCGTGCCATTTCGCCCAATTCGGATCGACGATCACCGAGTGCCCGGCGAATTGCAGGAAAAACGAAGCGTGGCCGATCCAAGTGATGCGCACTCTCCCATCCAGGGGCGCTTCCAGCACCGGTTCCAGCACATTGCCATTCACCCGCCGGAACATTCCCGGGACTATCCTGTGCCGCCAGAATTTGAAATTTCGTCCCGGCCATCCCTTCTGGGGCAACAGACCGGAATAGCGGGCTGGGACCTGACTCATCGGATGCGGATCATGCGGACTCACTTGCCCCTGTTCCTGCCACAAGCGAGGGCCGTTACCAGAGAAAAGGCGACGCACGGCGGATCAAACATCATAGGCCCGATTGATTTTTCCCGCCCAATCCCGCGCCCTGGCTCCGAAACCCCGCTCGTCCGCCGCATAGAGGATCCCGCGGGAAACATTGATCACGTCCGGCGCCGTCCGTCCTGCCTTTCCCAAAGCCGCGAGATCGCCCCCCTGCGCTCCCAGCCCCGGCACCAGCAAGGGCGCGTCAGGAAACTTCGAGAGCACTTCCTCCGCATTGGTCAGGCCAACCACGTAGCCGACGTCAGTCGCCCGATTCTCCGACTTGGCCCGCTCCCCGAGGGCGGTGACCAACTCGAACACCGAGTGCCCGTCCGCCAGAGTTTGCCTTTGGAAATCCGAGGAGCCGGGGTTGGATGTGACCGCCAGCAGGTAGACCGCCTTTCCTTCCCAATCGAGAAACGGCTCGACCGAGTCGTACCCCAGGAACGGATTGATGGTCACCGCATCCACATTCCAACCACCGAAATACCCCTGCGCATAGTATTTCTGGGTTTCGCCGATATCGCTTCGTTTCGCATCGAGAATCACCGGGACGTCCTCGGGCATTCCGGCAAGGACGTCTTCCAGCACACGGATGCCCTCGATCCCCATTGCTTCGAAATAGGCCATGTTCGGCTTGTAGGCCGCGGCCCACACCGCCGTTTCCGCTACCACCCGCTGCAAGAAATTCCGGGCGAATTCCGCGCCCCCGTCACCGGGCCTCGGGTCCAGTCCGATGCATAGGCGAGAGCCCGTTTTTTCGATCCGTTTCTGGAGGCGATCCGCGTAGCGCATGGCGGGACGATGGGCGGAAGGCGCTGTTTCGGAAACTGAAAAATCACGCCCGACCCGCCGCGGGTGCCACCCGAACGGTGGTCGCTTCGATCCGCCAGAGCCAGCCCAACACCAGCAAGTAGCCGCACAGTTCCGCGGCTTTGAGCCAATAGTTGATCGGAGCGTCACTCCCCAGGCAACCGCAGGAGATGTCCAGTCCCTGGGACCATGCCCAGCCGATCGCAACGCTGAAAACCACCACAAGACCCGCGATTGTCAGGATCGATCCTCGCCGCAAGATCCCCAGGATGAGGCAAAATCCAGCCACCAGTTCGACCCACGGCACCGTGTAGGCCACCACCGCGTCCAGCGGCGGACCCACCAGCCGGTAATTCGCCACGTCGCGAGTGAAACGGTCCAGGCCCGTAACAAATATTTTCTGTCCACCGCTGTAGGCGAACCAGAGTCCGAGGACCACCCGAACCACCAGTGCGGCCACCTGAGATTTCCGTGTCAGATCCATGGGTGGGAAACCCTTCACACGGGCTGCAGGAACCTCCGCTGCGCTTCCGCCTCGGGGTTTTGCGGCAGTCCCTCGTTCGTCGGCCGGGTTTCCGCCACCAGCTCGTCCCGGAACTTCGCGATGATTGCCTCGACCGGCCATGAGGAAGCCTCTCCAAACGCGCAGATCGTGCGGCCGTCGATCTGGTATGCAACGCTTTCCAGCACCGCCACATCATCCGGGCTCGCGGTTCCGGCCACCATCCGGTCGGAGATCTTCTTCATCCACATCGAACCCTCGCGGCAAGGGGTGCATTGCCCGCAGGACTCGTGGGCGTAGAATGCGTTCAAGTTGTTGAGCACCCACGACATCTTGCGGGAATCATCGATGACAATCACTCCGCCCGAGCCGGCCATGGAGCCGCAGGCCGCCAAGGTGTCGAAGTCCATCGGGATGTCCCAAAATCCAAGCTCGCGTTCGGTCCCATCCGGATTTTTGAGTTTGTAACTCTCATCGCAGCGGAGAATTTTCGACGAGGAACCGCCGGGAATCACCGCGCGGAATTCCCGCCCGTCCTTGGGCCCCCCGCACATATCATAGAGCAGCTCCCTCATGGTGAGTTTGCCCACCTCGACCTCGAAGTATCCCGGCTGCTTGACATCCCCGGAAACACAAAGGATCCGCGTCCCCGTATTCCGGGCGACGCCGAGTTTCGCATACCCGTCTCCTCCCATGCGGATGATATGCTTCACGTGGCAAAGCGATTCCACGTTGTTAACAATCGTCGGGCACATGTAGAGACCGAGCGCCGCAGGGAAATACGGAGGTTTGATCCGCGGATAGGGGCGCTTGCCCTCCAACGATTCGATCAATCCGGTTTCCTCGCCGCAAATGTATGCTCCGGCGCCACGATGGACATAAATTTCCAAATCAAAACCGGACCCGAGCACATTCCTGCCAACAAAATTCTTTTCCTGTGCCTCTTTGATCGCACGTTCCACGATCAATGCCGCTTCCGGGAACTCCTCCCGGATATAAATATAGGCCGTGTGCGCACCCACCGCGAAAGCGGAGATCACCATACCCTCGATCAGCTGGTGCGGATCCTGATGGAGAATGTATCGGTCCTTGAACGTTCCCGGTTCGGATTCATCGGCATTGCAGATGAGATACACCGGCTTCGTGTTGTTCGGCGGGATGAAAGTCCATTTCACTCCGGTGGGAAACCCCGCTCCGCCACGGCCGCGGAGACCCGACTTCTTGACCTCTTCGGTGACATCTTTCGGCGCCATGCCGAAAGCCTTTTTGAGATCCTCGTAACCGCCGTCCTTCAGATAACATTCGATGGACGGATCCCAGCCCTCGCGGTCCACGTTTTTGAAAATGAGCCTGTGTTCGCGGGGATGAGGCTGCTTCGTGTAAGTGATCATGGAAGGAGATGGAGTAGGGGAGCTTGGCGGGTGCTGCATCTTGGGAAACCGAGTGAGTTCGGTGGCGCACTGGTCTTCAAAGGCAGATCGGGCACGGCGAGGAGAATCTGGAGGGCAAGCGACACGCGGGATCTAAGCCTTGGAGATGTATCCCGCCAGCAGCTCCTCCGCCTTTGCTACGACCACACCCTCGTGGAAATCGTCGTTCACCAGACACACCGGCGCGGTGCCGCAGGAAGCGAGACACTCGGCGAATTCGACCGAAAATTTCCCGCAAGGCGAAACGCTGATCGGGTGGTGATGCGAATCGCTGGTCGTGCGATCGATTCCCGTCAGCTCACAAAGCCGTTCCATCAGCTCGTAGCTGCCGCCCATCGCACAGGAGAGGGTGCGGCAGACGCGGATATGGAACTTCCCGGGCGCCGACTGGCGGAATCCCGGATAAAACGTCACCACTTCCAACACTTGAATCGGCTCCAGCTCCAGTTTCGCCGCCACCCAGTCGATGGCGGCGGCCGAGATGAATCCGAACTTATGCTGGACGATGTGCAGAAGAGGCAACACCGCGGAGCGCCGGTTCCCCGGATAATGGGAAATCCGCCCGTCCGCCTCGGCTTCTAGTTCCGGGGTGATCCCGAACTGCGGGAAAAACGGCGTTCCGGGAGTCTCGTGGGAAGCAATGGATTCTTCTAGGATGGAAACGGACATGAATCGTGCAGGGTCGGCGCGGTGGCGGGCATCACTTTTTCAAAAGGGAGCCGAGATGGTTCATCACCACTGCCGGGCCTTTGTAAGTCTGGCCCTCGTAGCTGGTGGCGAGAAGTTTGCCCTCGGTGTCGGTGAGGACGAGATTGGGAATGCCGCCGCCGGGATGCTTGAACTCCTTCTTGAACTTTTCCACCCTCGATAGCTTCAGATGCGGCCAGCTCATTTCCTTATCGACCGCGTATTCCTTCATCGCGCCCTCATCGGAATCACTGGTGATCAGCACAATTTCGAAGTCGTCGTTCCCCGGTTTGTGCTCCTTGTAGAAATCCACCAGTGAGGGAGTGAATTTCTGGCAGGGGCCGCACCACGAAGCGGTGTAATAGAACAGGTAATACTTCGACGGTTTTTTGAAATCGGAGACGCGGCGCAAGGATTTGCCTTGGAGAGTCTCAAGATTCCCCTCCAAAACCTTGTCAAAAACGCTGGCCGAAGTTTCCGCCGCAGCAGATCCGGACCCGCTCTCGTCGGATTTCCACTCGTCGAGCCGCTTGGCGTCATCCGCCGACAGCCCGGACGCCTTGATCGACGTGGTGCGGCCGGTGCGCATGCGGAACTGGCCGACTTTTTCGCCGCTTTCGTCGGTGACAGAGACCAACTCAAGCTCGGCGGTTCTGCCTTCGCTGTTGGTCCAGTTTGCAAACTCGGCGCAGGCTGATGAGGCCAGCAGGGCACCGATCCATAAGGGAAGTGAGGTTTTCATAACATTCGCTCCATACCATCATCTGTCGCATTCGCCCATCACGAAATCGAGCGAACCGAGAATTGCGGGAATATCGGACACCATGTGCCCCGGCAGCAGCCGCGAGACGATGGAAAGGTTGCAGAACGAGGGGCTGCGGATTTTCAGGCGGTAGGGGACGCCGCCGCCCTTGGAATGAATGTAGAAACCCAGCTCGCCCTTCGGATTTTCCGCCGCGAAGTAGACTTCGCCGGCGGGGCCGTCGATGCCCTGGGTCGCCACGATGAAATGGTGGATCAGCTCCTCCATTGACATCAACACCCGCTCCTTGTCCGGCAACATGCTCTTCGTATCGGCCAGATTCACCGGACCCGGCGGCATGGTATCGAGCACCTGGCGGCAAATTTCGACCGACTGCCGCATTTCCTCCATCCGGATCTGGTAGCGGGCGTAGCAATCGCCATCGTCGGAGACCGGCACGTCGAAGCGGTAATTCTCGTAGCCGAGATAGGGGTTGTCCTTCCGCAGGTCCCTCGGAACTCCGCAGCCGCGGAGATTGGGACCGGTCATTCCCCAAGCGATGGCGGATTCGCGGCTGATGACCCCCACATCGATCATCCGGTCGAGGAAGATCTTGTTCTTGTCGAGCAGCTTGGAGATCTCCCCGATCGCAATCAGGCATTCATCGAGAAACGTGCGGACGGAGGTTTCAAAGCCCGCTGGCATGTCGCGGAGCTGGCCGCCCACCCGGGTGTAGGAAGTGGTGAAACGGGCCCCCGTCAGTTGCTCGCAAAGGTTGTAAACCTTTTCCCGCTCGGTGAACGTGTAGAGGAAAACCGTCATCGCTCCGACGTCCATCGCACAAACCCCGACGCCAAGCATGTGGGCGGAAATCCTCGCCAGCTCGCAGCAGAGCACGCGCAGCGCCTGCCCGCGGGGGGGCAGCGTCCAGTCCATCAGTTTTTCCACCGCGCAGGCGTAGGCGACGTTGTTTGCAAGCGGAGCCAGATAGTCCAGCCGGTCGGTATAGGGCACGAACTGGTTGTAATGCATGCTCTCCGCGATCTTCTCGTCTCCGCGATGGAGGAAGCCCACGTCGGGATCCGCGGAGTGGATCAGCTCTCCATCCAGTTCGAGGATCAGCCGAAGGACGCCGTGCGTTGCCGGGTGCGAGGGTCCCATGTTGAGCACCATCCGGTCGCCCACCAGATCGCCCGTCTCGGCATGGTAGCTGTCGGCAGCCGTGGCTGCGCGGGCGTTCGTGTCCGGGGCTTCGATTTCGGTAGTCTTGCTCATGCCAACGTTGCCGCCGAACTAAGCACCCAAAGCAGGGCCGTCCGCAAGGGGTTTGTGAAAATTTTCACAAGCTCCCGCGTCCGTACCGCTCGCGGAATTGGCGGAGCAAATCATCCACGCGGTCAGCTTCCTCGGGGGTCGGATCGCGAAGCGGAGGAGGTTGTGCTCCGCCAGGCTGCGGGTGGCTTTCCACGGCTTCTCCGAAATGGGGCATGGCGAATTCATCATCCTGGGAGGCTTCGCTCCTTGAGGACACTCCCGGTTCGGGCAGATCCGCCATCTCCGGCGGCACCCCGTCGGATTCGCGAGGCGGCGGCTCTTCGTTCTTTGCGGACCAGTCGATCTGATAATCGGAATTGGCGGCGTCCTCAGACGGCTCCCCTTTCGGCTCATCGCCCGAGGAGCGGACGGAATCCGGCTCACTCCCGCTGGAGAAAGGCGAAGGCGGAAGCGACGGCACATCCGCGACCGCGGGTTCGGAAGGAGTGGCGGCGGTCGCCATCGGATCGGGAGCCAGCGGTGGTGGCGTGGCAGCCGCTTTTCCCTGGGATCCCCGGCGCTCGACCGCTTCGATCCATGCGGCCGCGGCCGCCCGAAGCAGACCTCTGGGGTGATTCCCCGCCTTGTGAAGATCCACATGATCCAGCACTTCGGCACCCAATCCCGGCACCCTTGATTCCAACAGACGGACCATTTCCGCCTCCGTCAGCGGTTCGAGATCCACCACCACCTCCGACAGGCGGTCGGTCAGCCCGCCGCTCAGGCGCGGCACGAAGGCGCTTTGCCAGATATCCTGGTTGAGCGAAATGATCACGTCGAGCGGATCGACCGATTGCCGCAAGGATCCCAGGAACGCGGCAAACTTCAACGCCGCCGACTCTTCCGCGGAAAAGCCCTCCAACTCATCGGCAACGAGCACCACCCGCACCAGCAGCGCCACCAATCCGAGCAATGCCGCGAGCCGTTCCATCGCCGCTCCGCCCTCCGGCCCGGATAGCACGGCCTCACCCAGCGCCCGCACCCTTTCCGGCTGGTCCGCAGGAGTCGCCGCAAAGCGGAACAGCGCCTCCACCCAGAACGATACCTCGCGGATCGGCAGACCGGCCCGCTGCGACAGCTCCAGACTGAGGCGGGGGCCCAGCACTTCGAAGTTTTCCCGCGCCCAATGCGCCGTCACCGCGTTGGGGTGATGGAAATCGAACGTCTCGATCGGCCGGTTGCGCAACGCCGTGAGGGCGCCCTCGCGGTCCTGGCAGGGCACTTCGCCCGATTTCACCAGCGGTTGCAGGGCAGAGGCGAAAAGCCGCCGGACCATCAGATCCAAGACCGAGAGCCCGGCCGAGGCGGGCAACTGCCTCAGCAAGCGCCGCAGGGCGTCATCCGTCACCGAGGCCGCATCGATCCTGCTGCCGGAAACCGCATACAAGGGGATGAATTCATGGGTGGCCGCAAGCTGGTGCTGCAGCCGCGAAAGCAGGTGAGTCTTGCCGTGGCCCGCCCGCGGCGCCCTCAGAAGGATGCAGCGCCCGGTGCTCTCCACGGGGACCGATAGCGCTTCCCCCAGTGCCACAAAGGCGCGCCGGTTCACCGGTTCCGCGTGGGCCGAAGGCAATTTGCCGAATGTTTCGAAAAGCGTCTGAAACGGATGATCGCTGGCCATGGTTCGTGTGGAGGATTCGAATCGCCGGAATTCTGAAAAGCTCCGCGAGCTTTCACAAGAACGGAGCAATAATTCTCACGGTTCCGCCGGGCTGTGCCTTCCCGGCTCTTCTGCGGGACGCCCCATCAAACGCCGCGACTCGTTTCCTATCCCAAAAATCCGGTCAGCGGGCTGGTGGGATTGGCATGATCGCTGGGCTCAGGTAGTCCGAGTTCGAAGGCGGTGCGGCCGGCCTCGACGGCGAGTTTGAATGCGACGGCCATGCGGGAAGGATCGCTGGCGATGGCGATCGCAGTGTTGACCAGCACGGCGTCGGCACCGAGCTCCATGGCTTCCGCGGCGTGGCTGGGCACGCCAAGGCCGGCATCGACGATCACCGGAACGATCGCCTGCTCGACGATAATCCTGATTTGATCGCGGGTGACCACGCCCCGGTTCGATCCGATGGGTGCGCCGAGCGGCATCACGGTGGCGGTGCCGACTTCCTGGAGGCGCTTGGCAAGGACGGGATCGGCGTTGATATAGGGCAACACGGTGAATCCTTCCTTCACGAGGATTTCCGCGGCCTTTAGTGTCTCGATCGGGTCGGGCAGGAGGTAGGTCGGGTCGGGGTGGATTTCGAGTTTCACCCACTTCGGCAACCCGGCGGCGGCGGCAAGGCGGGCAAGACGGACGGCCTCATCGGCGTTCATGGCCCCGCTGGTATTGGGGAGTATGAGGTATTTCCCGGCATCCACGAAATCGAGGATGTTCGCATAGGGATCGTGCCGGCCGGTGAGATCGGCGCGACGGAGGGCGACAGTGACGATCCGGGTGCCACTGGCGGCAAGGGCGTCACGCATCGATTCATTGGAAGGGAACTTGCCGGTCCCGACGAGGAGGCGCGAATCGAATTCGCGTCCGGCGATGATAAGTGAAGACATGATTTGGAAGGCGCTAGATGATGAATCCGGAAATTGAAACGATGGCTAGGGCGCCAGCTCGCGGGCGAGCCAATTTTCAAACGCGGCATGATCGTTGAGATCATATTGCCAGCAGCGGAAGCCGGCATCCAGTCCGCCCATGATATTCTCCCGGAGGTCGTCGATGTAGAGGGTTTCGCCGGCTTCAAGCCGCTGGGTGCGGATGGCATGCTGATAGATCTCAGGCTGCGGTTTGATATATCCCGCTTTGTGGGAAAGCACCGCTCCGTGGAAAAGTGAAAACTCCGGGTAGGTCTCGAAGATCCACGGCGAGTGGATGCCATTGGTGTTGGAGAACAGGATCAGGCGGTGTCCGTCCGCAGCGAGCTTGCGGACGGTCGCCCACATCGGTTCGTTGGGGGTGAAGATTTGCCGCCAGGCCTCGTGGAATTCCCCGACGGTCGCCTGGCTGCCGAGCACCTCGATGGCCCAGCGGGTGTATTCGTCAATGTGAACGCCGCCGCTTTCGAGTTCGTCCTTGCGGGCCATCAGGCGGTCCAGCCTCGCGGCGGCGTCCGGCGTGTCGGCAGGCAGCAGGCGGGCGAGCGACGGCGCGAAGTCGAAATCGAGAAGCACGCGGCCGATATCGAAGAGAAAGGTCATGGGGTATCGTTCAGGTGATCGAGGATGAATGAAGCCGCGCGGAGGGCACCCGCATTGCGGCCATGGCGGGCAAGCCCGCCTTTCATGAGCCGCCAACCGGCGGCGTGATCGGCGAGAATGTCGGTGAGGGCCGCCCCGAGTGCCTCGGGAGTCTCGGTCAGACGCCCGCCCCCGATGGCTTCCAGCAGCCGCAGATTCCCCTCTTCCTGACCCGGCACGAGATGGTGGATGAACATCGGGCACCGTGCGGCGATCGCCTCGTGGACGGTCGCCCCGCCCGCCTTGCCCACGACGAGATGATGTCGGCTGAGCAATTGCGGGACACGCTTCGTCCAGCCGATCAGGCGGACGCGGCCGGGGTAGGCCTTCCTGATCTCGTCGGCCCGCTTGTAGAGACGTCTGAGATTTTTTCCCATCACGATCGTGAGCCGGACGGCGGGTGAGGCATCGAGCATCGCCCGGGAATGGCGGCGGATGAATGATCGGCCGGTCGGGAAATAGAGGACGTGAAAAGGATCGCAGGGATCGTCCTCGCCCACCGGATCAAGCCGCGAGAACAGTGGATTCACTGCAAATCCGGTGTCGATGATCTTTTCCGCGGGCAGCCCTTTGCGAATCATCGATTCGCGAGTGGCGGCGTCGGTTACCAGCCAGTAATCGGTGGGTGCGCGGAGCCACGAAGCGTTGATCTCGATCGAGTCGGTGATGAGGGTGAGGACGGGGAGCTTGTTGCCGGTTTCCAGGAAGATCCGGTGGAGAAAATACGGGTAAAGCGGGTAGGTGCATAGGACCGCGGAAGGTTCATATTCCTCGACCAGCTTGCGCAGGCAACGCTCGGGCTTTCGCATCGGAGGAAACCTGGGCCTGCTGAAATCGCAGCGGTCGGTGGATCGGTAGATGCGCTCCCACACTCTCGGAAGGTGGGTGGTGATGTAGCGGTAAACGGCGCTGACCACGGCGGTCGAGCGCGGAACGGCCAGCATACAGGGGTCGGCGACCCGGGTTTCCGCCCCGGCGGCATCCAGAGCCAGGGCCAGGTTTCGCGCCGCGCTATTGTGCCCCTCGCCAAATGCGGCGGTGACGATGAGCAGGCGTGGCGGGGCGGACATGACGGCTTGGGCCGTTTTTTACGGACTGTGCGGGATTGCGTCGATTGGCATTTGCGGTTTTCATCCGGCAAGGGCATGCCGCGGGACAAAAAACGCATCGAGGTGAGGCCGGTGGACGAGGAGACACCGAATCAGGAACCGCTGGTTCGACTCGGCATTGATACGCCCGCGCCGGAAGAAGCACGCATTGCCCCACCGCCCCGCGGCGGGTCGGGCGCGCGCGTTCCGGCCACCCGTGAGGAACTGGTCCCCGCCGAATCGGGACTGACGCCCCGGGCGGACGAAGAAATCTGGGGAACCGGCAAGAAGGCGGTGAGAACGCCGCCCTGGGGATGGTTGGCCCTTCTCGGCTTGATTCTGGCGGGATCCCTCGTGTGGGCGATTCTCACCGCCGGCAAGGGTGATCGGGAGGCATTCGAGTCGCGCACCGAGCCCACGGTGGCAATGATCTCAGACCGGCAGGAAACAGGGGAAGCCACACGCCTGATCGGAAGGATAGAAAACACCGTGCGCCAGTTCCTCGCGGCGGAATCCGTCGCGGAACTGCAAGATGTGGTCCGGCATCCCGAACGAGTGTTGCCCCTCATGCGACATCACTACCAATCGGCCCCGCCGGTCCCCACGGTCATGACCGGATTCCGCGTCCTGCAGCCGAGAACCCTCGATCTGAATCGCACCTTCTGGATCGCGTCGATGGATGTGGAAGGGGCATCGCCGCGAAACCTGCTCCTGGAAGTGATCGGACCGGAGGAAGTGCGTGTCGATTGGGAAACGGCGGTCACCTATCAGCCGATGGATTGGGATGACTTCGCCCGGGACCGGCCCGCGGGGAGATCGTTGGAGTTCCGGGTTCAAGCAACGCCGGACAGCTTGCATAGCCACGAATTCGGCGATTCCGGCAAATGGGAGTGCTATCGACTGACGGCCCCGGGCGCCGGGGAAACGCTTTTCGGTTATGCGGCGACCGGTAGCGCGGCGGCGAAGAAACTTTCGTCCGTGTTCGCGCCCGGACAGAAGGAATCCGAATCGGTCATCCTGCGGCTGCTGGTGCCCGAGGGGCTCCGTTCGCCCTCCGGCGTGGTAATCGAGGCATTGGCTAGTCCGCGCTGGACGTATGTCGAGTCTCCTGAATAGAGGCCATTGAAGGAGAATGGACCGGCCGGGTTTCCGCGCCTTGGCACTGCGGTTGCTTCACCCCGGGGGTGAAATTGTTGAGCATCCAAATCGGGCTGCCCAGGTTGGTATTTCCGCGTCCTCACGGATGGGACGGTTGAAGCGCCAGCCGATCTTCAATACGACATCCAACGGATCCGAAACCATTTATCGCCCCGATTCCGCCGCCTCCATGAACCCGATCCACCCGGCCTAGGGGAATCCGTCCTGCGGATCTTCCTTCCCTAACCAGATTTGTTAGAATCCCGCAGCTTGGCAACATCGCTTGCGGATCGTTCGGGCTCTGCCTAGAACCGCTCCGACGCCATGCCAGAGACTCCGTTCTTCTACCAGGACCCTTTCCCGATCGGTCCGGACACCACCGAATACGAACTCCTCTCCCGCGAGCATGTCACGGTCGCGGAGTTTGGAGGAAAACCGGTGCTGAAAATCGCTCCCGAGGCCCTCACCCTCCTCGCGGCCGAAGCGATCAAGGCGATCAATTTCACCCTCCGCCCCTCCCATCTCGCGCAGGTCGCCGCCATCCTCGACGATCCGGAAGCTTCGGAAAACGACCGCATGGTCGCCCTCATGCTTCTCAAAAACGCCGAGATCGCCGCCCGCGGCATCCTGCCGTTCTGCCAGGACACCGGAACCGCCACCATCATCGGAAAAAAAGGCCAGCACGTCTGGACCGGCTGCGACGACGCCGCCCTCCTTTCGCGCGGCATCCACCAGACCTACACGCGCGAAAACCTCCGATACTCGCAGACCGCTCCGCTCAACATGTTCGACGAGGTGAACACCAAGACCAACCTCCCCGCCCAGATCGATCTCTACGCCACCGAGGGCGACGCCTACAAGTTCCTCTTCGTCAGCAAGGGCGGCGGATCGGCCAACAAGACCTTCCTCTATCAGGAAACCAAGGCCCTCCTCAATCCGAAGCGCCTCAGGGAGTTCTGCGTCGATAAAATGCGCTCGCTCGGCACCGCCGCCTGCCCGCCGTATCACCTCGCCTTTGTCATCGGCGGCACCTCCGCCGAAAACACGCTCAAGACCGTAAAACTCACCTCCACGCGCTACTACGACGAACTACCCACCACAGGCAACGAGCACGGCCGCGCCTTCCGCGACATCGGGCTGGAAAAGGAACTCCTCGAACTCGCGCGCCAGATCGGCATCGGCGCCCAGTTCGGCGGGAAATACCTCGCGCTCGATGTCCGCGTCGTCCGCCTACCACGGCACGGAGCCTCCTGCCCGGTCGGCCTCGGCGTCTCCTGTTCCGCCGACCGCCAGGCGAAGGCGAAGATCACCCGAGACGGCATCTTCATCGAGAAACTCGAAAAAAATCCCGGCCGTTTCATCCCGGAGAAATACCGCGACTGGAAATTCAAAGGGGTCCCCATCGACCTCGACCTCGGCATGGAGGAAACGCTGAAAACCCTTTCCAAATACCCGGTCACCACCGCCCTCGCCCTCACCGGCACCATCATTGTCGCCCGCGATTCCGCCCACGCCAAACTCAAGGAGATTCTCGATGAAACCGGCGAACTTCCCGACTACTTCAAGAAGTATCCCGTCTACTACGCCGGCCCCGCCAAGACCCCCGCCGGCCTTCCCAGCGGATCATTCGGACCCACCACCGCCGGCCGCATGGATGGCTATGTCGATCTTTTCCAATCCCACGGCGGCTCGCTGGTCATGCTTGCCAAGGGCAACCGCTCCCAGCAAGTCACCGACGCCTGCCGGAAACACGGCGGCTTTTACCTCGGCTCCGCCGGCGGACCCGCGGCGCTGTTGGCCCAGGACCACATCCGCTCGCAGGAAGTCGTCGCATTCCCCGAACTCGGCATGGAAGCCGTCTGGAAAATCACCGTCGAAAACTTCCCCGCTTTCATCCTCGTCGACAACAAAGGCAACGACTTCTTCACCTCCCTCAACCACTGCCCGGTGTAGCGGCGATCCGTGGCGGCGGTTTGCAACCGCCAAGCCCCACTCTCCCAAAAATCTCCGCCTCCACAACTTTCCTTCGCCCGTCCTCTCCTCCCCGAACACCGTCGCCGTCCCGGAGTGAGGAGCTACGACACTCCTGTCGTTCCTTCACGCCATCGAGGAGGCCAAAGATGGCGACAAGGGTCTCCCCGCTCCATCTCTGATCACCACTGCTCGCTGATCACCCTCCCCAGCCACTCCAGCGCCCATCGGCCCATCCGGTGCCCGGTGATCAAGTCTGCCGCTGCCAGTTGAAACAAAACCACGATCCCGAAAAACATCAGCTGATAGCTGCCTTTCGAGCACTTGTGACGCAAGCGCCGCTGGGCGGCAAAGGCGCCCGGCCAACCTCCCAGCAGTTCCGCCAGATGCAGCGCATCGGTCCCCGCGACAAAGCGGACCTGCTCCCCCGTCCTCGGCCTGCGCTGTCCCCGGTTGAAATCCTTGATGTGCACGAACACGCGTTTCCCACCACCCTCCACCCAGCCGAATCCCCTGCCGTCGTCCCATTGGGAAATCTTCCCTTCGGAAACCGCGTCGCTTTGGAATCTTTGAAAATCAGCCATTGTCGCGCCCTTTCTTCCCGGAATTCCGCTCCATGGGAATCAGGAAGCACTGGACAAACATCTTTTGCCCGTGGCTGGCGCGTCCATGACCGGCGCTGTCTCCCTCGTCCTCTTCCCATCAAAGATCCGGAAATAAAGAGTTGGAATTTCGGATTTGCGAAGAAATACGAAAGTAACGCATCCGAATTGTCCGGGCCGGCAATCCCAAAAAGATAGGTCTTGGTGATGGCAAGTATACTTACCTCCGTTGAAGAGGCTCCATCAGGAGACACCAATACATCTCGGCTGCGCCTTCACGCGAAAGGTGGGAGTCGCGGTCATCACTTCGCATGATCGAGGACATACCCGCCGCCTTGAGGGCGGGATCGATGTGTTCGGCGCGGGTCTCGACTTCGATCACGGCGTGGCGGGCTGTGGGGACCTTATTGACGGGATTGACGGCGTTGACAATCGGGTCAACCGCGTCAGCAACGTCAATGTTGTCCCAATCTCTCTCTTCATATCGGCTTGGTGCCTTTGCAGTCCGGGTATGCGGTGCATC
>JBBSJY010000111.1:0-14937 GCA_038256845.1 Verrucomicrobiales bacterium
GCTTGCGGCTGTCCACGGCAACGATTTTGTAATAAGGGCGGTCCTTGGTGCCCTTGCGGTTGAGTCTGATGGATACGGCCATGATAAGCGTCGTTCGGTGCGCCCGGAGAGCGGGCGGGCGCGGAAATTGCACGAGCCGCCCGGAAATGCCAAGGAGAATCTCGGGCAAATCGATATTGCGGGGCATCGCTCTCGATCTCGTATCCCGAATGTTGCGAAGAGCGGGTTCCCTCACCCCGGGACCTACGATTCGGAGGCGCGGTGCCGGAAAAGGTCTTTTATTCGGGGACTTCCGGCCTGGCGATGATGGCAGCGAAGCGTTCTTCCAAGCTGCGGAGAATGGCCGGGTCTTCGATTTTCCCGCCGTCGCCGGTGGTGATGTAGAGGGTGTCCATGGCGACGCCTTTCTCGGTGCAGATGCGGGCGTGGGCGGTGTTGAGGCCGTGCTCGTTGACGATGTGGAAGAGGTCGTGCAACAGGCCGATGCGGTCGAGCGCCTGGATTTCCACAGTGGTGCAGGTGGGATTGAGATCGTTGCTGACGTAGGCGCGGACGGGGACGGTGATGCCGTTGTTGGAGCGGGGCTTGAGGAAATTGGTGCGGCGGCGGAGGAATTTTTCCGGCTCATACCGTTCCGCGGCGAGGATGGCCTCGAAGGTTTCTAGAAAGCGGCGGCGCATGGAACCGTCCGCGACGGGCTCGAAGTTGGTGGTGCAGACGCGGAAGATGTTGACGACGATGCCGTCCTTGCGGGTGAAGAGGTCGGCGGAGAGGATGTTGATCTGCTCGGAGGCGAGGGCGCAGCAGATTTTTTCAAGATGCAGCGGCCGGTCGCGGGTGGCGAGGACCAGCTCGGTGTAGCCTTTCTCGGGCTGATCGATCCATTTCACGCAGAAGGCGAAGGGGTCGCCCTTTTCCGCCTCGCGCTGGAGGAAATGGCGGACGGTGCGGACCTGGGTGACGATGTGGTCGGCCTGGCGGAAATTGAAGGCGGCGGCGGGCATTTTCTCGAAGTGCCGTTTCACGTCGGGATGATAGTCGTCGCGCATGAGGCCGAGGACCTCCTCGCGGAGGGCGAGTCGGTCGGCATCGAGCTTGCGGGAATATTTCTCGCGGCCGCCATCGAGGAAATTCCGGGTGGCGGAGTAGAGCTGAAGCATGAGGGTTTCTTTCCAAGCGCTCCAGGCGTCCGGGGAGGTGGCGTTGGAATCGGCGAAGGTGAACAGGAAAAGTGCGTCGAGGCGGGGGCGGGTTTTGACGATGGCGGCGAACTCCGCGATGACGTCCGGGTCCTCGAGATTGCGGGTGGTGGCGGTGCGCCAGAGGACCAGGTGGTTGTCCACGAGGTACATGATGAGGGAGCGGCGGGCGCCTTCGATCTGGAGGCGCTTGCAGAGGCGGACGGCGAGCATGGCGGAGCCATCGGTGTGCTCGCGGACGTTTTCCGCGCGGCCGGTATCGTGGAGGAGGACGGCGAGGTAGAGGCCGTAGGGGTCTTCGATTTCGTGGAAGAGCCGGCGGTAGAGCTGCCGCTTCGGATCGGTTTCGTCCACGAGCTGGTCGAGTTGCTCGACGCAGCGGAGCGTGTGCTCATCGGCGGTGTAGCGGTGGAAAAACTCGTGTTGCACGAGACAGTCGAGCGCGCCGAATTCCGGGAGGTAGCGGCCGAGAAAGCCGATCCGGTGCATCTGGCGGAGCGCGCGGGCGACATCGCCTTTCCGTTCGAGGATGGCCTGGAAGGTCTGGCGGTTCGCCTTCGAGTAGCGGAAGGGCCGGTCGATATCCTCCCAGTGGGCGGCGATGAGCCGCCTCATTTGCGGGCTGAGCCGGAGATCGCGCAACTGGCTGTGCTGGAAAAGCCGCATCAGCCGGTGGGGATCGCCTTTGAAGATATCGGGGTTTTCCGGGTAGATGCGGCCCTCGCGGGCAATGAAACCATCGAAGTCCTCGCGCTTTTTTTTCCGGAAGGTGAGGAACGAACGGATGTTGGCGTCGCCGTGGTATTCCGCTTCGATCTGGAAGGTTTCCATCAGCGAGTTGGTGTGCTGGTAGAGGTAGCGGGTGTGGCGGTAGTAGTCGCGCATGAAGGCCTCGGTCCGGCGCAAAATGCTCTTCTGGGGGTAGTTGAATGCGGTGGCGACGACGCCCTGGAGCTGGAGGGTGAGCTGGTCGGTGGCCTTGCGGTTGTGATAGTGGAGCTCGTTGCGGACGCGGTGGACGAAGTCGTAGGCGGCGTCAATTTCGCGCAGCGTGTTGGCGGTGATGATGCGGTCCTCGACGAGCGAGTTGAGGTCGGTGGTGCCACGTTTGACGCGGGCGACCCACAGGATGTTGTGGTAATCGCGGAGGCCGCCGCAGCTTTCCTTCACGTTCGGTTCCTGAAGGAAAACGGTGCGGGAGTATTTCTGATGGCGGGTGCGGAGGTCCTGGCGGCGGAGCTCGAAAAACGCCGCTTGCCCCTTGTCGATGCATTCCTTGACGAAGCGGGCTTGGAACTGATCGAAAAGCGCCTGGTCGCCGGCGATGAGGCGGGCGTCCATGAGCGCGGTTTTGTTCTCCTGGTCAGACTTCGCCTGCTGGAGGCACTCGGTGGCGGAGCGGCAGGCGTGACCGACCTTGAAGCCGACGTCCCAGAGGAGATAGAGCACGTCCTGGACGAGTTCGCGCAGGGGTTTTGGCAGCTTGGTGGAGGCGCGCGGAAGGAGAAACAGCAGGTCGATGTCCGAGCGCGGATTGAGCGTGGAGCGGCCGTATCCGCCGGTCGCGACGAGGGCGATCGGCAGGACGTTTCCCTGCCGGGTGTGGAGGGCGGCCTTGAGGATCGAGTGCAGGACGGTATCGATCAGCTCGGCGCGGGCGCGGGCGATTTCCAGCCCGCCGGCTCCGGCCTTGTGGCGCAGGTGGATGCGGTGCTCCTCGATTTTAAGGAAACGCTTGTAGAGGGAAATGCGCTCGGCAGGGGAGAGCTGGCCCTGTTCGCCCGGCCCGAGCGCCTGGTTCGCGTGGGTGACGAGGGTTTTGAGATGGGTGGGCATGAAGCGGGATGAAGGTGTCGCCTTTCGCCCGGAGGTCAAGCCACGCGGCCCATCCGGCTGCCGACGCGGGCGTAGAGTTCGATCTGCCTGGCGGAGTAATCGGCGAGGTCGCTTTCGAGGCGGATGGCGCCGGGCTCGAAGAGGGTGATGGTAGAGGATCCGCCGAAGGCAAAGTAACCCTTTTCATCGCCCTTCGCTACGGGTTTTCCGGGGGTAAACGTCTGGCCGATGGTGCCGACGCAGGTCGCGCCGATCTCCATGAGCAGGACGGTGCCGAAATTTTCGGTCACCAGCTCGGTCACTGTCCGCTTGTTGGTCCAGAGATAAGCGAGGCGCTGGCGCAGGGCGATCGGATTGACTGAAAAAAGCGGGCCGGGGATGGCGCGCGTTTCACCAGGCACACCGGCGGCGGGGAAGTGGAAACGGTGGTAGTCCACCGGGCACAGCCGCGACAGCACCAGCGCGCCATGCTCGTAGCGGGCCGCCAGATCGGCGCTGCCTAACAGCCCCGCAAGGTCGAATTTCTGCCCTTTCACGAAAACTCCTTCTATTTCAGACGCCTTGTTGAATCCGAGATGCCGCCCGTCCGCCGGAAACACCGCGACGGATTCGTCGGGATCGACCGGCCGCGCACCCGGCTTGAGCTTGCGGTAGAAAAACGCGTTGAAGCTCTTGTAGAAATCCGGTTCGTCGGCGAAATCCGCGGAATCCAGCCCGTATTGCCGGATGAAGGGCAAGACCCGCGCGGCCGACTTCGCCGCACTCATCCGCCGGCCGTACCACGACGAGAAAAACGGCCGCTTCACGAAGGATGTCAGCGCGATCGCACCCAGCGGATTCCCGTACGACCAGCGGAGGAATCCCTCGCCGTAAACCTGTTCCGTCTCAAGCTCGCCGGTGTGCCGGTTGAAATAGCGGATCGCTTCCATCCGTGGCTTGTAAACGCGCCCGGCAGCCGCCGCAAGGCATGGGACCTGCGCCGCCATTCCGCGGATTTACGATCTCCGGTCGGGCTTCTTGACGATCTTTCCGATGCGAAATAGCCTCCGCCTCGCCTCCGGTCCAGCGGTTGACAGGGCGCGGCCACTGCTACTCCCCATGAAGAAACCCTCTTCCACGCCGGTGCCGGAAAAGAAGGCGCCACGCCCGAAGTCCCGCGCGAAACGGACGCCCCCAAACCCACCCCGTGATGCCGAAAGCGCGGCCGGCGAAAGCCACGAAATGAAAGCGCTGCTGTTGGCGCTGAACGCCTTCAAGGGCGGCGATTTCACCGTGCGGCTGCCACAGGACTGGATCGGGGTTTCCGGCAAGGTGGCGGATATTTTCAATGAGGTCATCAGCCGGAACCAACAGCTTGCCCATGAAATGGCCCGGATCAGCGTGGTGGTCGGCCACGAAGGCCGTATCACCCAGCGGGCCGCCCTGCCGTTCGCAGTTGGCTGTTGGGAAGAAACCCTGAGATCGGTCAACGGATTGGTCGCGAATCTGGTGCAACCGACCAGCGAGATGGCCCGGGTCATCGGCGCTGTCGCGAAGGGCGACCTTTCGCAGACGATCGCCGTGGAAATGGACGGGCGGCCGCTCCGGGGCGAATTCCTCAGAACCGCCAAGACCGTCAACACGATGGTCGAACAGCTCGGCGGCTTTGCTTCCGAAGTCACCCGGGTCGCCCGCGAGGTCGGCACCGAGGGGAAACTCGGCGGCCAGGCAAAGGTGAAAGGCGTGGCCGGGACCTGGAAGGACCTGACCGACAACGTCAACCTCATGGCCGGAAATCTCACCGCCCAGGTGCGGAACATCGCGACGGTCACCACCGCGGTGGCCAACGGCGACCTGACGAAGAAGATTACCGTCGATGTCAAAGGCGAGTTTCTCGAGCTGAAGGACACGGTCAACACGATGGTCGGCCAACTCCGCTCGTTTGCCTCGGAAGTCACCCGGGTCGCCCGCGAGGTGGGCACCGAGGGAGCGCTCGGCGGCCAGGCGCGGGTCGAGGGGGTTTCCGGCACTTGGAAAGATCTGACGGATTCGGTGAACTCGATGGCCGGCAACCTCACTTCGCAGGTGCGGAACATCGCCGCGGTGACCACGGCGGTGGCCAACGGCGACCTTTCGAAGAAGATCACCGTCGATGTCAAAGGCGAGATCCTCGAGCTGAAGAACACCATCAACACCATGGTGGACCAGCTCGGTTCGTTCGCCTCGGAAGTCACCCGGGTGGCGCGCGAGGTCGGCACCGAGGGGAAACTCGGCGGCCAGGCGGAGGTTTCCGGCGTGGCCGGCACCTGGAAGGACCTGACCGACTCGGTGAACTCGATGGCCGGCAACCTGACGGACCAGGTGCGAAATATCGCCGACGTCACCACCGCGGTGGCCAACGGCGACCTTTCCAAGAAAATCACCGTCGATGTCAAAGGTGAGATCCTCGAGCTGAAGGACACCATCAATACGATGGTCGATCAGCTCCGCTCCTTCGCCTCAGAGGTGAGCCGAGTCGCCCGCGAGGTGGGCACCGAAGGAAAACTCGGCGGCCAGGCGGAGGTTTCCGGCGTGGCGGGGACCTGGAAGGACCTCACGGACAACGTGAACATGATGGCCGGCAACCTCACCGACCAGGTCCGGAACATCGCCGACGTCACCACCGCCATCGCGCAGGGAGATCTCTCGAAAAAGATCACCGTGGACGTGAAAGGCGAGATCCTTCAGATGAAAAACACCATCAACACGATGGTGGACCAGCTCAGCTCGTTCGCGGACGAGGTCACCCGGATGGCCCGCGAGGTGGGCACCGAGGGGAAACTCGGTGGCATCGCTGATGTCCGCGGCGTGGCGGGCACGTGGAAGGACCTGACGGACTCGGTCAACTCCATGGGCGGCAACCTCACCTCGCAGGTGCGCAACATCGCGGAGGTGACCACCGCCGTCGCCCGCGGCGACCTTTCCAAGAAGATCACCGTCGATGTGAAGGGCGAGATCCTCGAACTCAAGAACACCATCAACACGATGGTGGACCAGCTCGGTTCGTTCGCCTCGGAAGTCACCCGGGTGGCCCGCGAGGTGGGCACCGAGGGCAAACTCGGCGGCCAGGCGGCCGTTTCCGGCGTGGCCGGCACATGGAAGGACCTGACGGACTCGGTGAACTCGATGGCGACCAATCTCACCGACCAGGTCCGCAACATCGCCGACGTCACCACCGCGGTCGCGAATGGCGACCTTTCCAAAAAAATCACCGTGGCCGTCCGCGGCGAAATTCTCCAGCTCAAGGACACCATCAACACCATGGTGGACCAGCTCCGGTCGTTCGCTTCCGAGGTGACCCGGGTGGCCCGCGAGGTGGGCACCGATGGAAATCTCGGCGGCCAGGCAGACGTCCGCGGCGTGGCCGGCACTTGGAAGGACCTCACCGATTCGGTGAACTCCATGGCGACCAACCTCACCTCGCAGGTGCGGAACATCGCGGAGGTCACCACCGCGGTCGCACGCGGCGACCTTTCCAAGAAGATCACCGTCGATGTGAAAGGCGAGATCCGCGAGCTGAAGGAAACGATCAACACCATGGTCGATCAGCTCGGATCCTTCGCGGCGGAAGTCACCCGTGTCGCCCGCGAGGTGGGCACCGAAGGAAACCTCGGCGGCCAGGCGAAGGTCAAAGGCGTCGCCGGAACCTGGAAGGACCTGACGGATTCCGTGAACTCGATGGCGGGCAATCTCACCTCTCAGGTCCGCAACATCGCCGACGTCACCAAGGCGGTCGCGGCCGGCAACCTTTCCAAGAAAATCACCGTCGATGTCCGCGGTGAGATTCTCGATCTCAAGGACACGATCAATACCATGGTCGATCAGCTCCGCTCGTTCGCTTCCGAGGTCACCCGTGTCGCCCGCGAGGTGGGCTCCGAGGGCGCGCTCGGCGGGCAGGCGCAGGTGGAAGGGGTTTCCGGCACCTGGAAGGATCTGACGGACTCGGTGAATTTCATGGCCTCCAACCTCACCACCCAGGTGCGGAACATCGCCGCGGTGACCACCGCGGTGGCCAATGGCGACCTTTCCAAGAAGATCACCGTCGATGTGAAAGGCGAGATCCTTGAGCTGAAAGACACGGTCAATACCATGGTGGACCAGCTCAATTCGTTCGCTTCCGAAGTCACCCGGGTGGCCCGCGAGGTGGGGACCGAAGGTGCGCTTGGCGGCCAGGCGGAAGTGCGCGGCGTGGCGGGAACCTGGAAGGACTTGACCGATTCGGTCAACTCGATGGCCGGCAACCTCACCAACCAGGTGCGCGGCATTGCCAAGGTTGTGACCGCCGTCGCGAAAGGCGACCTGACCCAGAAACTGATGGTGGAAGCCAAGGGCGAAATCGCCGAGCTGGCGGACACCATCAACAGCATGACCAGCACGCTCGCCGTTTTCGCCGAGCAGGTCACCAGCGTGGCCCGCGAGGTGGGAGTGGAAGGGGAGCTCGGCGGCCAGGCCCACGTTCCCGGCGCTTACGGAACCTGGCGCGACCTGACAGACAACGTCAACCAGCTCGCCGCCAATCTGACCACCCAGCTCCGCGCCATCGCCGATGTGGCCACCGCCGTGACCAAGGGCGACCTGACCCAAACCATCCAGGTTTCCGCCCGCGGCGAGGTCGCCTTCGTCAAGGACAACATCAATGAGATGATCCGCAATCTGAAGGACACCACTTCGCGGAACCAGGAGCAGGATTGGCTGAAAACCAATCTCGCGAAATTCACCCGGATGCTGCAGGGGCAGAAGGACGTTCTAACAGTCGGCCAGCTCATCCTGTCGGAACTCGCGCCGGTCGTCTCCGCCCAGCACGGCGTGTTCTATATCATGGATGGCGACCATGGCGAGCCGTCCGAACAGGAGCTCCGCCTGCTCGCGAGTTATGCCTACAGCGAGCGGAAAAGTGTCAGCAACCGGTATGCTCTCGGCGAAGGGCTCGTCGGGCAGGCGGCTCTGGAGAAACAGCCGATCCTGCTCACCAACGTGCCGGGTGACTACATCCGGATCAGCTCGGGACTCGGTGATGCCACGCCGGTAAACATCATGGTTCTGCCGGTGATCTTCGAAGGTCGCGTCAAGGCCGTCATCGAGTTGGCGTCGTTCGAACGCTTCAATCCCACCCACGAGGCCTTCCTTGGCCAGCTCGCGGAAAGTATCGGCATCGTCCTCAATACGATCAAGGCCAGCACTCTGACCGAGAATCTTCTCCGGCAATCCCAGTCGCTCGCCGGCGAACTGCAAAGCCGTCAGGAGCAATTGGAGAACACCAACGAGGAGCTGCAGGAAAAAGCCGCCCAGCTCGCCGAACAGAATGCCGAGGTGGAACGCAAGAACCGCGAGGTCGAGCAGGCCCGGCTGGCTCTCGAGGGCAAGGCCCGGCAGCTCTCGCTCACGTCGAAATACAAGTCGGAGTTTCTCGCCAACATGTCCCACGAGTTGAGGACTCCGCTCAACAGCCTGCTGATTCTCGCGGACCAGCTCGGCTCGAACCATCAGGGGAACCTCACTCCCAAACAGGTCCAGTTCGCCCGCACCATCCACGGTTCCGGCCGCGATCTGCTCCGGCTGATCAACGACATCCTCGACCTGTCGAAGATCGAGTCCGGAAACTTCACCATCTCGGTTTCCGATGTCCCGCTGGAGGATCTGACCGAGAACCTGGAACGGACCTTCCGTCATGTCGCCCAGGACAAAGGCTTGGAAATGTTGTTCGATTTGTCTCCGGATCTGCCCGGATCGATCGCCACCGATGAACAGCGACTCGATCAGGTGCTCAAGAACCTGCTTTCGAATGCCATCAAATTCACCGACCGGGGGAATGTAACCCTGCGCGTTTCACCGGCAACGAGCGGCTGGAGTCGCGACCGCATCGCACTCAACGGCGCGGAATGCGTCCTCGCCTTCGCAATCAGTGACACGGGCATTGGCATCCCGGAAGACAAACAGGATGCGATTTTCGAGGCCTTCCAGCAGGCCGACGGCAGTACCAGCCGCCGTTATGGCGGGACCGGACTTGGCCTTGCGATCAGCCGCGAGCTCGCCCGGCTGCTCGGCGGCCAGATCAAAGTCCAGAGCAACGAAGGACGGGGCAGCACCTTCACCCTGTATTTGCCGCAGCGACTCGCTGGCGGCGCGGACCGTCCGGCTCGTCCGCCGGTTGTCGAGCAGGACGACGGGGAAGACCAACCCGTGCATCTTCCGGCCGAAGGATTTTTTCCGGACGATCGGGACAACATCGAGGCTGGAGACCGGGTCGTTTTGATTGTGGAGGATGACAAACACTTTGCCCACCTGCTTCTCGATGCCGCCCATGACCAGGGATTCAAGGGCATTACCACCGCCCGCGGCTACACGGCCCTGACCATGGCGCGGGAGTTCAATGTCGTGGGAATGACCCTGGATATCAGCTTGCCGGACCTGAGCGGCTGGAAGGTGCTCAGCCGCCTGAAATCCGATCTGGCGACGCGCCACATTCCCGTGTTTGTCATCTCCGTTGACGCCGAGCCGGAAAACGCCCTCAAACAGGGTGCCCTGAGCTTTGTCACCAAACCGGTCGAGGCCCACCAGGTGGCGGAAATTTTCCACCGGATCGGCGAGATGAGGGAACTCATCATCCGCACCGTGCTGGTCGTGGAGGACGATGAGAACCAGCGCAACAGCATCCGCGAACTCATTGGAAACGGCACCGTCAACGTCATTCTCGCCGGGTCCGGTGAGGAAGCATGGCGCTTGCTTGAGGAAAACCACTGCGCCTGTGTCGTCGTCGATCTCATGCTTCCGGACATCTCGGGATTCGACCTGATCAGGGATCTGCGCGCCGCCCACCGCGATCTTCCGATCATCGTTTACACCGGCAAGGACCTCTCCGCGGAGGAGGAGGCGGAACTCGCGCGCACGGTGCAGACCACCATCGTTAAAGACGTCCGCAGCCCCGAACGGCTTTACGACCAGACGGCCCTCTGGTTGCACCGGAAAGTGGCCGATCTGCCGCCGGACAAGCGCCATTTGCTCGACCGTCTCAACGATCCCAACACGCTGCTCGCCGGCAAGAAGGTGCTGCTCGTCGATGACGACATCCGGAACATCTTCGCGATGACCAGCCTGCTCGAACGCTACAACATGGAAATCGTCTCGGCCGAGCGCGGCAATACCGCGCTGGAAATCATGCAGACGACCCCCGATATCGAAATCGTCCTGATGGACATCATGATGCCGGAAATGGATGGTTACCAAGCGATGCGCGCCATCCGGGACCTCTATGGATTCGAGCAACTGCCGATCATCGCGCTCACCGCGAAGGCGATGAAAGGCGACCGCGAGAAATGCATCGACGCGGGAGCATCGGACTATATTTCAAAACCCATTGATCCCGAGCGACTCTTGACACTCCTGCGGACCTGGCTCTATCGCTGATGCTCCTTCCTGCCTCCATGGACGATTCCGTACCAAAAGCAAACATCCTCCTGGTGGACGACCGGCCCGACAAGCTGCTCGCCCTTCAGTCGATGCTCGAGGACCTGAACCAGAATCTCGTCTGCGTCCGATCGGGCAACGAGGCGCTGCGCCAGCTCTTGCAGGACGACTTCGCGGTCATTCTTCTGGATGTGAACATGCCCGGCATGGACGGGTTTGAAACCGCCTCGATGATCCGCCAGCGGCAGCGCTCCGAATCGACGCCCATCATTTTCATCAGTGCGGTCAACGACACCGAGAACCACGTTTCCCGCGGCTATTCACTGGGTGCGGTCGATTACATTCTGACCCCGGTTGTGCCGGAAATCCTGCGGGCCAAGATTGCCGTTTTCGTCGATCTGTTTCGCAAGACCGAGCAGATCAAGCGTCAGGGGGAGGAGCATGCCGAACTGGTCCGGGAGCAGGCAGCCCGCGCGGAGGCCGAGACTGCCCGACAGCGGCTCGCGTTCCTCGCGGAAGCCAGCAATGTTCTGGCCGGGTCTCTCGATTACCAACAGACCTTGGACAACCTCGCGCACCTGGTGGTCCCGCGGCTGGCCGATTTTTGCATCATCGACCGCATCGATGATGACGGTCAGCTCCGGCAGGTGACGGTCGCCCACCGCGATCCGGAGAAGGATTCTCTGCTCCGCCAGATCATCTATCCCCGGTCGGACGAAACGACCCATGGTGCGCTGAGGATCTTTCAGACCGGGAAATCCGAACTCTGCACCGATCTGACATCGGAGGGTATCGATGAGTACTTTCCCGGCGAAGGAGGGAAACTGATCCATCAGCTCAATCCCACATCTTACATCGCGGTGCCTCTGGTGGCACGGTCCAAGATCATCGGGGCCATCACCATGGCCAAGACGGACAAATCGCAGGCCTGCAACCCGAGCGATCTTGCGTTGTCCGAGGAACTGGCCAGTCGTGCGGCACTCGCTCTCGACAACGCGGCGCTCTATCTCGCCGCCGACCGGGCACGTCACGATGCGGAGTCGGCAAACCGCGCCAAAGACCGCTTCCTGGCCATGCTGAGCCACGAACTCCGCACGCCGCTCACTCCGGTCATCACCTCGCTGATCAACCTCGCGGCCGACGACTCGGTTCCGGTTTCCATGCGGCGTCCGCTCGAAGTGATCCGCCGCAACATCGAACTCGAGGCGCGCCTGATTGATGATTTGCTCGATCTCACCCGGGTTGGCACCGGCAAGATCCATCTCAACCAGGAGGTGGTCGATGCCAAGAGCCTGTTGAAAAACGCGATCGAGATATGTATGCCGGAAATGGAGGCGAAGGGTCTCAGTTTGACTGCCGATGCCGGCGGCGAGGGCCCCGCTTATGTCTATGGTGATCCCGCCCGCCTCCAGCAGATCTTTTGGAACCTGCTGAAGAATGCGGTGAAATTTACCTCCGAAGGTGGCGTCAGCATTTCCGTTACGGTTGATTCCGGCGATCGCCTGACGATCTGTGTGAGCGATACGGGAATGGGGATGAGCGGGGAATTGATGGAACGGATGTTCCGCCCCTTCGAACAGGGCGAGAGCGGCCAATATGGCGGTTTGGGCCTGGGGCTGAGCATTACCAAGACTCTGGTCGATCTCCACGAAGGAGCGATCGAGGCAAGCAGCGCCGGAGTGGGCGAAGGTTCCACGTTCGCGGTTTCGCTCCCACTCACGCGCGCCCCCGCGGCGGCGTCCGAGCCTTCCGAAAGCGGTCCCCCGGAAGACCGGGGCCCGATGCACATCCTTCTTCTCGAGGATCATGTGGATAGCAATGATTCCCTGACAATGATGCTGGAAATTTGCGGCTACCGGGTGACCTCCGCCTACAACGTCCAATCCGCGATCAAGTTGGCCCGGGAAAACCACTATGATGTCCTCATCAGCGATCTGGGTCTTCCCGATGGCACCGCGGGAGATGTCATGAGCGTCATCGCCGAACGCTCGTCCGCCGTCGGCATTGCCGTCAGCGGTTATGGCATGGAGGAAGATATCGAAAGGAGCCGCGAATACGGCTTCAGCCACCACTTGGTCAAACCTGTCGAGGTGGGCCGGCTGGAGGCGGTCCTCATGACTCTCCCGCGGGGTGTTCCCAAGGCCGGAGCCTGCCTGCTATAGTGCCAGCGAGATCGCGCCGGCGATCGCGCCATAGAGCAGGGTGGGCAGGAATGTTTTGCGCAAAATGGCACCCTCGGCGTTCTGCAGTCCGAGGATCGAGCAAACGGCGACGATGTTATGGATGCAGACCATGTTTCCCATCGCGCCTCCCACCGATTGCAGGGCCAGAATGGTGGTCCGCGGCAGGCCGAGTTGGGAGGCCGTCGCTTCCTGGATGCCACCGAAAGTGAGGTTGGAGACGGTGTTGGAGCCGGAAAAGAACGATCCCAACGCGCCGAGATAGACCGCGCAGAACTGCCAGGCTCCGCCCGCGCCGCGCGCCAATCCCCGGCCGAGGACCGCCGCCGCCGAATCATCGCCACCCGCCATCAGCAGCTTGACCAGAACCAGCGCGCCGAGGAAAGCCCCGATCGGCTTGATCACCCTTTGCTGCGAATCCTTCCACGTGGATCGCACGACCCGCAGCGGGGTGCGGAACCATCCGAAGGTCAGGGCGGCGACCAGGAAAAACGGAATCACGGAAGGCACGTAGAGAACCGCATGGGACCAGCTCTGTTCGGTCCCGAAGATATGCCTCCATTGCAACACAAGCGAGGGACTCGCTCTCAACTCGCCCATGGCCGGCAGCGTCAGGCTCAGAGCGGGAGAGCTTGCGGTCAGCCATGCTTTCAGGCCAAGCGGATCCAATCGGGTGATCAACAGGATCAGCACGGCCGCCCACAAGGGAAAGGTCGCTTTCAGCAAACCCGCCGGCGCGCCCTGGTTCCGCGATTCCCCTTCCGTCACGAGGCCGATCCCGCGCCGGGCCAACCACACCGACGCCACCAGGCCCGAGATGCCGCCAGCGATCGCAGGAAACTCGACATTGAAGCGCGCCACAAGCACATAGGTCAAAACCGTCGCGCCTACCACCAGAACGATAAATGCCAGATTGTCCCGGATTTCCCGCCACGAAACCACCATCCGGAGAGCCAGCAACGGGATCACCAAGGCGGCCCCGGCATGCATCAGCGCCGATTTGAAGGCGATATCCCGCACCTCGCCCGGCTCCAGCCCCAGCTCGCCAAACCCGAACCATGTCGGCATTCCGACCGCTCCAAACGATACCGGAACCGTATTCATCATCAAACAAAGCACGGCCACCGGCAGCGCCGGAAATCCCAGCCCGACCAACAGCGGAGCCGCCAGCGCGGCCGGCGTGCCGAAGCCGCTGACTCCTTCTATCAGAAATGTGAATGCCCACCCCACAATCATGAGCTGGCCAATTCTGTTAGAAGTGATGCCATTCAGCCACTGCCGCACCGTTGCCATCGCTCCGGTCGATTCCATCGTTTTGAAAAGCAGGATCGCGCCCCAGACGATCAGGATCGGCGTGAGCGCCGCGAGCAGTCCCTCCACCACCGCCGCATGAACCAGCACCCAGCCGGTTCTGAACCAACCTAACAGAATCCCATAGAGCAGGAGCGCCGCGAGTGGCAGCGCGCGGTTTGATGACATGCTGTTCTTCTTCGTCATCCAATAGACGAGCAGAACAATCGGCAGCGCGGCGAAAACCAGGTCCATCAGGCGGAAGAGGTACGATGAAGTGCGGCCATCAGGCCGTCAAGCGACGGCGGCTCGCCCGCAAGCGAGCGCTGGACCCAGCCGGCCAATGGCGCCGGTAATTTTTTCTCATCGGCAAGCGAACACGCCGCGGCGGTCGCCCGCACGCCTTCCGGCAGCCAGCCAATCTCGCCTTTGATCGCCTCCACGGGTTTGCCGGAGGCGAGCATCTGTCCGAATCTCCGGTTGTGGCTGTCGGGCGAGAATCCCGTCGCCACCAGATCGCCCAGGCCCGCCAAACCAAAAAGCGTCGCCCGTCGGCCGCCGTGCGCGGTCGCGATATCCGCCATCTCGTGGACACATGCGGTGACGGCCGCACCCTCCAGATTCCGGGAATTCCCGCTCAATCGTTCCAGCGCCCCCAACAGGATGGCATAGACGTTTTTCAGAGCCCCGCCCAATGCCGCTCCGGTGACATCCGTAGTGACATCCGCCGCGAAGGTGGGGCCGGAAAACCGCTCCGCCACCCGCCGCGCGGCCGGTTCCGAGGACGAGGCCATCATCACGAACGCCGTCTGTCCGCGCGCGAATTCATTTGCGATCGCCGGTCCCGCCAGGTGGACGCAGGAATGTCCGGGAGCGAGCTTCTCCAACATGAATGGCAGAGGAGTCCGCGTCCCGGGGGCGAAGCCTTTGGCCACGTTCAACAGAATCGCTCCTTTCTGAAAAGCGGGCAGCAACGGCTCCAGCGTCTCTCTAACAAATGCGGACGGCAC
>JBBSJY010000112.1:0-14923 GCA_038256845.1 Verrucomicrobiales bacterium
CGCCGAATGCCGAACACGGAAGCCTTGCCGCAACCCGAGCCGATTCGTGCGAAGAATCCAGGATCTTGCGTGGACTCAAGTTATGTTGCGTGATGTGTGGTTGTCCTTGCGAAGAATTCAGCCGCTGACCTTGGTCGCAAGCAATGTCGCGCAAATTGAGGTATGGATTCGGAATACAAAGCACTGGGATTCTCTTGTATAACGTCTAGGTGACGCACCCCGAATCGAAGCCCTAAAACTATGAACCAAAATCAAACTGAATCGAAGCCCCCACTGCCGGAACAACCCAGCGGCGAGGGGTTGCTGTCCACCGTCTTGTTAGCCTCTTCGATTGCGAGGAAGGCGCACGATGGACAATTCCGCCGCGATGGAGTGACACCCTACATCACGCATCCGGAAGCGGTCGCTATATCACTGGAAGGCGAGCATCCCGACGTGATCGCCGCCGCATGGTTACATGACGTGCTGGAAGACACGCAGACATCCGTGGTGCATCTCAAAAACGCCGGAATCACGTGGAAGGTGATCGACGCTGTGGAACTGCTCACTCGCGATGAAGGCCAACCCTACGAGGATTATCTTCACTGGATCGCACAAGATGAGATCGCCCGAAAAGTGAAGCTCACCGACATCCAGCACAATCTCAGCGACTCGCCAACGCCCAAGCAGGTCGCGAAATACGGAAAGGCTCTTCAATATCTGGCTAACGTTAGAGCAATGGCGCGCCGGGGTGAAGCTCAAATTTGATCAGACGGCTTCCTCGGCGTCGCCATCTGCGTCTTGTTATGCTTCTGAATTTTTGTTTGTTGGTAAATGTCGGTCGAACACGGCTTGAACCTTGGGTCGCTTGCGCGGTGGTGACTGATCTATCGGCAGCTCCCCGCACATCTCGCGAACCGTTGGATCGGCACCGGAAGTGAGCAGGAATTCGATGATTTCGAGGTAAGCATGGCTAGATGCTTTGTGAAGTGCGGTCTCGCCAAGAGAATCTTGTCTATCGGGATTCGCTCCAGCATCGATCAAAATGCGACACATCTCGGTGTTGCCCAGTTGCGCTGATTCATGAAGGGGGAAACCGTCAGCGGCAATACCATCAGGATTCGCGCCACGTGCCAGGAGCCAGGTCACAATGTCGATCCGATTCTCGACTGCGAAGAAATGCAATGCTGACTCCGAATCACCATACACGGCTTGATTGATCAATTGCGGATTCTTCTTCAGGATCGGCTCTGCTCTCGCGAGGTCATTCTCCAGCGCGCTGAGGAACTCGTAAGCAATGTCTGTCACACTAGTCTTCATTTTCTTGCATAACGTTAGAGGAATGGCGCGCCGGGGGAAGCACGGATTTAATCAGACGGCTTCCTCGGCGTCGCCATCTCCGGCTTGTTCTCCATCTTTTTGTAGCTTTTTGTTGCAGCATCTTCCACGCCGAAAATCTTGCCGTGCTTCCATACGCCCATAGACCACGAAAATCTCTCCACTTCAACTGGAGGCGTAAGGAAAGTGGCTCCTAATTCTATCATCCTATCCCGGTCAAACTTGTCTGGCTCAGCAATCGCGTATGTCCCCAAAAGATTGCCGAATGTTGCTAAACAGTATCGTCCAGTTCCTCCAACTTTCTTGAGGATTATTGTATCCCAACCCCAACCGGGCTTCACTCCTATAACTTCTGCCTTAAAGGGTTGTTCTGGCGTGATCTTCCCTTCGCTCCACAACTCCTCTTCCGCTTGCGCACTAACGGTAAAGAGTGACAACACGATGAAGGCTATGATGTTGTGGTGCATCTTCATTTCTTGGAGAACAGTGTTATTGACCGACCGGTCGGGTTTGGGGGGGGATACACGACCGGTCGTGTATCAGGGTAAAAGGCGACCCGGAAGTGCGGATCTCAGGGATCTCGGTCATGAGGGGTTTTGGTCCCGTTCATGCTGGCGAGCAAGCAAAAATTGGATTCGTGTGAAATTGACTAGAGATTGTCCAAAGGGCTGGGGGCACCAGCGCCGGGGCGTTTCATCACGTGCAGGTAGATCATGGTGGTGGAGACATCGGCATGGCCGAGAAGGTTCTGGACGGTGCGGATTTCGGTGCCGGATTCGAGCAGATGGGTCGCCCGGCTTCGCTGCGCTACGCCGGGGCAAGCTCCGGCTCGAAGATTCCCTGCGGGCACGGGAGATGTTCCGCTTGGACGGATCCGGCTCTGACGATGGAGTCATGGATTGCACCTAAAATCCCAGGCTCCTGATGGGATTCGTCACGCTGCCGCCCTTGGTCGCGAGGTGACGCGATTCCGGGAGAGTCGGGAGGGGCGGAATGCCGGACGGGCGATACCACGATTCCTAAATGCAAACGGGCGGACCTGGCGGCGTCAATGGAGGACGCTGCAGGAAATTTCCAGAGGGGTCGGGCAGGTGGAGGTCGGATAGGGCATGGTGGAGCGCGAAGTCAGGGATGAAGGGATGTCGGGGAGAAAGGGATTGCCACGCCCGGCCCGTTTCCGATAAACGTCGATTGCCTGATGGAGGGCCACTCTCCGATGCCACCGCCTCAAAACAGCACTTCCGGACCGATCCAGGCCCGGCGCTTCCTGCAATTGGATACCGTTCTGGACGACGAGTCGCTGGTGGTCGCCCAAGCTTACGGCCAGGAGACACTGGGCCGGCCCTTCGATGCTCACATCGAATTCACCGCAACCAACCCGAACCTCGATTTCGACTCGCTCCTGGGCACCGGTGCTTGCTTGAAGATCGGCACGGCGGGGCTGGTGAAAAGTGCCAGCCCCGTCGCGCCCCGCCTCATCCACGGATTTTTCTCCAGCCTTACCTTCATAGGCTTCAACCGCGAAGGTCGGCCGCGGTTTCTCGGCACGATCGTTCCGAAAGTCTGGTTTCTCACCCGCACGGCCGACTGCCGGATTTTTCAGAACAAGACGGTTCCGGAAATCATTGAGTTCGTCCTGAGGGATTGCGGGGTGACCGACTTCACCCACAATCTCAAACGCTCATACGACCCGGTCGGGTTCTGCGTGCAGTATCGCGAGACGGATTTCGATTTCATCCACCGCCTCATGGAGCGGGAGGGCATCTACTATCACTTCGAGCACAAGGAGAACCTTCACGAAATGGTCCTGTGCGACGACATGATCTGCCACAAGCCCGAGGAGGGGCATGAAACCGTCGAGTTCATCGGCGGCTCGACCAATCTCGATCGGAAGGGTGTCATTTCCGAATGGCGCTACTCCAAGCAGATCAAGCCGGGTGCGTTCGCCCACAATGATTTCAACTTCCTCACCCCAAGCCCGGATCCCAATTTGCGGCTGGTATCCCGCGCAACCTCGCCCTTGCAACAGAAGCCGCAGGCCTTCGAGGTTTATGAGGCCTATGGCGGCTTCGGCGATACCGGTGAGGGCAGCCGATACGCGCGGCTGCGGATGGAGGAAATCCTCGCCGACCGGGACTCCGCGTCGGCCAAGACGGATCTCCAGGGAATGTGCGCCGGCCGGACGTTCAAACTCACCCGCCACCCGGCCAGCAATCACAATCGCGAGTATCTGATCACAACGGTCCGCTGGAACGGCCAGGAAGGCGGGTACGGATCGGGCAACGATCAGGGCGAATCGCCGTTTTTCTCCTGCGAGTTCACCTGCATTCCCAAGGAAGGCGTCTTCCGGCCCGCGTGCCACACGGCCAGACCCAAGATCGAAGGACCCCAGACCGCCACCGTCTGCGGGCCGGCGAACGAGGAGATCTACGTGGATGATCACGGCCGCGTGAAAGTCCAGTTCCACTGGGACCGCTACGGCAGGAGCGACGGCAATTCCTCGTGCTGGGTCCGGGTTTCGCAACCATGGGCAGGCAAAGCCTTCGGAGGACTCGCCATCCCGAGGATCGGCCATGAGGTCATCGTGGAATTCATCGAAGGGGATCCCGACCGCCCGATCATCACCGGCCGCGTTTACAACGGCTCGAACGGTCCCATCGTCTCCAACGCGGGTCGCGACGGCAGACCCGGGAATTCCCCGCCCACGAAGCTTTCCCAAGCCGCGATGATGACCTCACTCAAGTCGGATTCGCTGGGTGGCAGCGGCGGCTACAACGAGATCACCATGAACGACACCGGTGGCGCCGAAACCCTGTTTTTCAAGGCTCAGAAGGATGAGATCCACCGGGTCGGCAACGATCGGGACGATCAGGTAGGGCGCGATGAGAAGCGCAAGGTTCTCAGAAACCGGACACGTCAGGTCGTCGTCAACGAACAAGTCACCGTCGGCGTGAACCGCACGCTGACCGTCGGGTCCAACCAGGTGATCAACATCGGGGGCAATCAGACCGAAACCATCGCGATCGCCTACGTGCTGACGATCGGAGCGGGATTTCAAGTCACCGTCGGCGGCGCGATGAACGAAACGGTGGGCGGCGCGAAAGCCACCGAGGTCGGTCTCGCCCATGCCGAAGTCGTCGGCGGCGACCGGACGATGGCATCCGGCAAGAAAATCGTCCTCACCGCGAATGATGAAATCGAACTCGGCACCGGCGCGGCGAAAATTGTCATGAAAAGCTCCGGCCGGATCGAGATCACCGGCGTCCACATCAGCATCAACAGCGGTGCGGGTATTGTGGAAATCGACGCCGCCGGATTGGTCACCATCAAGGGACCGATGGTGAAGATCAACACCTGAGCAGAACCATGGCCGGTCAACCTGCAGCCCGTGTTGGCGATACCATCATCTGCGCCGTCCCCCAGACCACGCCGGCCGCCCTGCCGCACGCGCCGCCGCCGGGCCTCCCGATCATCCCCCCCTGCGCGCCGACGGTCCTGATTGGCGGACAGCCGGCGGCCAGGATCAGTGACATGAGCATGTGCGTGGCACCCGTGCCGACTCCGAATCCGATCATGAAAGGAGCCTTTCCCGTGCCGGTGCAGGGCATGCCCGCGGCGCGTCTGGGAGATATGGCCACCCACCCGGCTTCCGTGATCGCCCCGCCTTGCTGCCCGACGGTTCTGATCGGTCTGGCTGGCACCACCGGTCATCCCGCCAACGGAACCCGAGCCTGCCAACAGATGGCAGCCGGCCGCAGCCCCGCACCAGGCGCGACGGACGCATGGGGAACCCCCCTCGCAAGCAACACACCCGGCCAATCCTACAACAACTGTGGCGTCGAAACCGCCCGGCAGGTCATCGGACAGGCAACCGGCGCCGCCCCGACCCAGGAGGGCCTGCTGAACGGTGCCATCGCTGCCGGAAATGCGGACATTCCTCCCGCCGTCGGCTCGGTGGATCCCGGAACCGGGCAAACGGTCACCGCATCGAACAGCCTGTTTTTCGCCGGAGGAACGACTCCCACCCAACAGGCGGCGATCCTCAGCGCCAATGGCGTCCCCGCCACCACCATTGCCCCCACCGCCACGGGGCAGCAGCTTTCACAATTCGAGCTTCCCCTCTCCCAGGGCCGCGCCGTCCTGTCCGGAGGCGACGTCTCCGCCCTGCCCGGCTGGCCCGCCGGCAGTAGTGGCGGACACGCCGTTCTAATTACCGGATTCGACTACGACGACGCCGGAAACATCACCAACGTCCACTACAACGATACCGGCATCGGTGCCTGCGGCCAAACCGCCACGGCGGCACAATTCCAGGCCTTCATGGACACCGAGGCCCAGAACTTGATCGCGAACGGCCTGACCCCCTTGGGTGCGGCGGTGACCACCAACCCCGTCTGGTGGTGAAAATTTCCAACCGTTGCCTTTTCCCGTTCCTGCTGGCGGGCTGCATGATATTACCCCACACTTTGAACGCCATGAAAATGAAAGACGCCATCCAGGAGATCGGGCGGAATGTAAATGTGTTGCCCCGCGAAAAGGGATTCTCCCTGCCGTGCGTCGAGAACAGGAACGGACAGATTCTGGTCCACAGGTTTTTTTATATCACCCGATCCACACCGAATCAGGGAACCTTCATTTCCCAGCCGACCCATCTTGCGACATATGATTGGTCACGGCGAAAGTTCGTTTCCCTCAAAACCATCGACGTGAAACCTGCCGGGCTGCCCGCCCCTCCCTGGAAACATGCGAAACCCACTTTCAGAAATCCGGCGGAAATCGTTCCCGAATTCGAGCGCATCTGGTCGTTGTATGACATCCTGATTCCGGGCTTTCTTGCGGAGGACAAGAAGCCGGCCAGAGAAGTGGTTGATGCGGCCAAGGAATATCTCCGTTATTTTGACAGGCATGCCGAGAAGCCGTTCCTTAAATACTACCAGCATTTCGGGGGGGCGTTCCTCGACTGGGTGCGGGCCGCTTCATCAGCCAAATGAGAAAATTCCTCCGCTCCCCAATTCCAACATCTTCCGCATGAAAGTGGTTTCCAGTTCACAAATGAGCGATTCGGCGAGAAAGCACCTGTGCCCTTCTCTCACCTTCCTCAGCTATTGCTCCGCTCCGGTCCCCGTATTGCTGAACTCGATCGCCCATGTCGGATTCCTGATCGGAAGGGGCGAGTATGTGAACGTGGCCGACGGCTACCGGATCTGGCCGCCATCCCTGCTCGCACTCTATGATCCGAAGAGCGGCCGGCTGGCCGAGTTGAGGGAATTCAATCCCCGGGAAATCATGCCCGAATCCGATGCTTCCGTCCCATTCGACGCGGGCCTGAGCCCCGGAGCGAAGTCCGAAACCGAATTTCTCGCCGCTCAGGCGACAGTATTTGAAATTTGCGATGATTTGATCCGGACGCAGTTCGACGGCGGAGATTGGCGGCAACATCTCCCCGAACTCGAAAAGGCATATCTCCCGGTCATGGAAACGGGCGTCCTTCGCTTCTGCAAGGCTCTCTTGATGTCCGAAGTATGAGAATTCATCCAAACGATCCGAGCGGCGGCCCAAGCCTGCCTCTCAACTCCACAAAACTTTCATCCCTTGTCATCTCCGACCATCCCTTCATCTTTCCGCCATGAGTGAGGATCCGGCCGCGCCGACGACGGAAAACTTTTCGTTCACCCTCAAGCTCGGCGGCGAGGAACTCCAGGTATCCGGCACTTTCCCTCCGCCCGGCTCGCCAAGCACGGCGATGGTGCCGCTGTTCCTTGCGATGGGCGAGGCGATGATCTCCGCGGCGATTCGCGAGCGGGAGAACGCTGGTGCCAAGGCGTCCTGCGGCCCCGGCTGCGGCGCCTGCTGCCGCCAACTCGTGCCGATCAGTCTCTCGGAGTCCGCATTTCTCCGCGATGAGGTGATCCCCAGCCTGCCGACGGACCAGCGGCAACGGGTTGAGGCACGCATCAAGCAAGCCGCCGCCGATCTCGCGGACGGTTGCCTCGCGGAGGAAATCGCGGTATTGCCCGCCAATTCCTCACCCGAAGCCCGGCAAGCCGTCGGGCTCCGTTATTTCCTCCGCTCCATCCCCTGCCCGTTTCTTGAGAACGAAAGCTGCGGCATCCACCCGATGCGGCCGCTGGCCTGCCGTGAGTATCTCGTCACCTCGCCGGCCTCCCGCTGCGCCCGGCCCCACGACGGCGGCATCGAGCCGATGAAACTCCCGGTGGCTCCCTCCCACGCCCTGATCCGCATGGACGCCCGCGCCACCGGCGGTCCCGGCTGGGCGGTCATGACCCATTCGCTCATCCATCCCCGCCCCGCGCGCACCATCGGGTCCCCAGGCTCCGCCTTGGAGGAATTTCTCAACGCCTTGGCAGGATTACCGCCGGAATCTCCACCGTCCGAAAGCGAGGAGAGCCTGGAGGCAAGCGATTGAGCTGCGGAAAAATCAGAAGCGCAGCTTTGCCGGTCTCACCGCATCCCGGTTGAGCTTGTCACAGACCATCTTGCACAACTCGAAAACCACCTCGTCGGCAATGGCGTAAAGCACCTGCGTCCCCTGTTTTCGGCGAGTCACGACACCCGCTTCAAAGAGCTGCTTCAATTGCTTGGAGACGTTCGCCTGGCTCGTTGTGAGCGCATCGACGATTCCCGATACGCTCAACTCCCCCCCCTTCAGCTCCTGAAGAATCGCAAGCCGTGTCGGTTCCGCGAAAGCGCGGAACAACGCGGCCACCCGCTCCAGTTGGTCGGAACTCAATTTCATCCGCCCAACCTGCCACGAAAATTTATCACTTGCAAGTATAACCGTTTACCGATATAGTGATTTATATCTGAAATTGAAACCATGAAACCCGAAGAACTCAAAGCAGCGCTCGACGCCGGACAACCTGTGAAATTGATCGATGTGAGGTCTCCAGCCGAATACGCCGAGGTCCACATCGACGGATCGCATCTCGTGCCGCTCTCCCGTCTCAACGCCGATGCGGTGAAAGCAACGGATGCCCACGCCGAAGCCTGTGTGCTCGTTTGCCGGAGCGGCCGCCGCGCCGAGCAAGCCCGCCGGAAGCTGGCGGCGGCCGGTGGTGTGAAGCTCCACGTCCTGGAAGGCGGAGTGGATGCCTGGACCGACGCAGATTATCCCGTGCACCGTGGCAAAGCCGCCATCTCTCTGGAACGGCAGGTCCGGATCGCAGCGGGCTTTCTGGTCCTAGCAGGCGTGGTCGGCGGCACTTCGATTCATCCGGGATTCTTCGGCCTGAGCGCTTTTGTCGGCGCCGGCCTGATGTTCGCGGGTATCACCGATTGGTGCGGCATGGCCCTGTTGATCGGCCGGATGCCTTGGAATCAACGCGCCGCCACCTCCTGATCCCGCTTCCCGTCAATTCGCAAAACTTCAACACCTTCCAATCATGTTCCTCCGCCAAATCACCGATACCGCCCTCGCGCAGAACGCCTATTTGATCGGCTGCCAACGCAGCGGCGACGCCATTCTCATCGACCCGGAGCGCGATCTCGACCGCTATTTCCAAGTGGCGGAACAGAACCATCTGCGGATCACCGCAGTCGCTGAAACCCATATTCATGCCGACTATCTCAGCGGGGCCCGCGAATTCCTCGAGCGCCACGGGGTGCTCACCTATCTTTCCGCCGAGGGAGGCCGGGATTGGCAGTTCGAGTGGGCGAAGGGTCACCCCAATGCCCGCTTCCTCAGGGACGGGGATGTTTTCCAAGTGGGAAACATCGCGTTCAAAGCGTTGCTGACGTCAGGTCACACCCCTGAACATCTCAGCTTTCTGGTCACCGACGAAGGGGGCGGAGCGGACGAACCGATGGCATTGCTAAGCGGGGATTTCCTTTTCGTCGGCGACGTCGGCCGCCCGGATCTGTTAGAGAGTGCGGCCGGGCAGGCAGGCATCATGAAACCCAGTGCCCGGGAGTTGTATTCAAGCCTCCGATCTCTCGCGGATCTGCCGGGTCATCTCCAGGTGCTGCCAGCCCATGGCGCCGGGAGTGCCTGCGGCAAAGCCCTCGGGTCCGTCCCGGTGAGCGTGCTCGGCTACGAGCGCAAGTTCAACACCGCCTTCCGCGAGGCGCTGACCTCGGATCGGGAAACTTTCGTCGAACATATCCTTGCCGGACAGCCGGAGCCTCCCCGCTATTTCGCCCGGATGAAGCGCGACAACAGACGGGGTCCGGCCTTGCTTGCTGGCGGGAAACTTCCCCAACCGCGGAGGCTCTCCGGGGCGGATCTCCCGTCGTACCTGGAAGGTTCCGACCTGGCGGTCCTCGACCTGCGGGAGGATCGCGCAGCCTTCGCCGGATGCCACCTCCGCGGTGCCATCCATGCGCCGATGGCCGACGGGAAACTGTCGGTGGCCGCGGGCTCCTACCTGGAGGAAAACGCGCGGATACTGCTGGTGGTTGAGAACGAGAGGGAAGTCGGGGAAGCCGTGAGGCAGTTGGTGAGAATCGGTCTCGATCAGGTGAAAGCCTGGACCACTGCGGATGAATCGGTCTCCAACAAGAGTCTGACCGATTCCCTTGAGCGGATTGAAGCCAAGGATCTGCCCGCGGATGCCGCGGTGTTGGATGTCCGTGGGGCTGAGGAATTCGCTTCCGGCCATGTCAAAGGCGCATCCCAAATCGCCTACACCCGGCTCGCCGCCCGCCTCGATGATGTGCCGACTGAAAGTCCGCTGTTCGTCCACTGCGGCAGTGGTCTGCGGGCAGCGATCGCCTCATCCTACCTTGCATCCACCGGCCGGAAAACCGTATGGGTGGACGGCAGTTTTTCGGACATTCCCTCATCCCTGAAGAAGGGTGCGGAATCCATTGCTCCCAAGGCCACTTGAGCCGTGAAAGCGCCGCGCGCCCTCTTCGCTGCCATCCGGGCGGGCTTGCACTCGGCGGCCCCGCGAAGGAGTCCCCACTCACCCTCCCGCTTTTGGCAGGATTTGCGAAGTTTATAGCATGGGGCGGTTGGCCGTGGGTGGCACCTGAGCTAAGTTTATGTTGCTATGAAAACGAAAAACCCATCGACAATCCCAGGTGACTCGGACCGGTTCGCACCGGAGAGGAGAGCCCTGAAAGGGGACATCTCCAATGGTCCCTGCTCCGAATGGAATCACTGCGGGAGTCTGAGCCAATTGCGGGCGAGGGAGGAATTATGGTGCCATTGGGGAAGCGGCGCCTCATCTCCCGGACGGTCCTCCCGTCGGCACACCGATTGAGGCGGAAGGCTGAAAGAGGGCTTGGCAGCGCTGAATGAAATCGATTACCGTGGACGTTCCCTTCGGGGGTAGCCGACGGGCATCCGACACCTTGCGGAACACGCTTTCACCGCTTCGACCTATGTCACTCAACCGAAACCTCCAGACATTCGTGTTTTCCCTCATTCCCGCCGGCGTCGTCGCCAGCGTGGGCGACCCGCAAATCAGAACCGACCATGATTGGTATCCCGGAGAGCTGGCGATGTCGAATTTCGTTCGGCTTGCGGAGACCCAGGCCGAGGCATGGCAGCGGGTTACCGGGAAGCCGGTGAGCTCCGATGAGGATCGCGGGCTCGCATCCTGGTTCTGGCGGAACGTTCACTTCGCCCACGGCGAGGAAGGACGCGGGGATTTCTTCGACGAAGGTTTCGAAAAGTCGGATTGGAATCGTGAATACTGGCATGGTCTTTTCGCTCATGGCTTCGGACTGTGCGGGACGACCCATGCGCAGTGGACCGCCGAGTTCCAAACCCTCCTCGGCCATTCCCGCAGTCGTGCGGTCGGAGTCGAGGGACACAACTCATTTGAGATATTTCTCAAAGGCGGGGCCTACGGTGACGGGCGCTGGGCACTGCTTGATCATGACCTATCCACCGTGGTTTTCAGCGAGGACGGCACTCGCCTCGTCTCGATCAAGGAACTCATCCCCGCGATCAACACCTTGGGAAATCCCGACTACCTGCCCGGGCGACAGCGCGGCTGGCCGGTGGCTGGCCTGCACCGTGACGACATCAAGGTGTTCACCGCATTCCAAAACGCCGAATATTTCGCGGGCTATGCGGGCCCGCCGCCGATGGTGCATCTGCGCCGCGGCGAAACGTTCCGTCGCTACCTCGAACCCGGGCTTGATGATGGAAAGACTTTCGTCTTCTGGGGACGGAATTACAATGTCGACGGCATTCCCGGGCCCGAGCGCAGCAGGTCTTGGGTCAACCAACCGGAAAAGATGTTCGCCGCGAAAAGCGCCGCGGCCTATCGATCCGGCCAAGTCCGTTACGCCAACGCTGTTTTTATCTATCGACCGGACTTTTCCACCGCCCAATACCGCGAAGGCGTCGTCGACGAAAGCCCCGGCCACGTCACCTTCGAGTTTTCCTCCCCCTACGTCATCGCCGCCACACCGCCCGACGACAGCGATTGGGGCATTTATAAAAGCGGATGCCGGAACGGCTTGGTGCTTCATAGCAACACTCCCGTCCCGGCGCGGATTTCCACCGACCGCGGCGCCACCTGGCGGCAGGCTGACGGTGCCGACCTGACAGACCTCGTCAAAGGCCACCAGCAATACTGGCTGCGTTTCGACACCGGTGCCCCCGAGCTTTCCAAAGCTGCCATCGAAATCCGCACCGTTTGCCAAGCGAATGTCGCGACCCTTCCACATCTCGAGGATGGCAGCAACCCCATCACTTTCGCCGCGTCAGGCAAAGCGGTCGTTTCGGCAGGCCCAAATCGCGACCAAGCGCTGGCCCATCTTGTCGGCGGCAGCCTTGATTCACCCGGCATCACCCTCAAATTGACCGCTCCGCGCGGAGAGAAAGTCATCGGCATCCACGCCGCCAGCCACAACCTCTCCGGGAACCCGCCAAGCCCCGACGTCCGCTATGCCATTCACTGTTCACACGACGGCGGAGAGACATGGATCCCGATCACCAAGGACTGGAGAATACTGCCCCGAGGGATCAATCCCCCCGATTTCTGGAGCCAGTCGTTCACCTATGGGTCCGCCAGCATCGAACCCATCGCGGCCCCCATCCTCGTCCGATTCTCCAATGACGGCGGCAAGCATTATCGCCGTGTGGAAGCTCACCTGATTTACGAGACCGGAGGATCATCCGCTTCAAAAGTCACCTTCGCCTGGACCAACGGTGACGCTTCCGAACTCCGCACAGAATCCCATGTCTATCCCCCGGCGCCGACTCCGGATACATCCTGGCACCTCGATGCAGGTAAAGACGTCCGCACCCGCTGGGTGGAGATCGCGGCCGATTGAACAAATGCCGCGTGGCCGGGCATCAAAATCCTGGCGACTATGAAGCACCTGTGGCATGGCTAACAGGATGAGGCGCGTCCCGGCGAAATCTGAACAACACTTCGACGACGTTGTCATTGGCGGGGGCCACAACGGCCTCGTGGCCGCCTGCTACCTCGCAAAGGCTGGCCGTCGGGTCTGTGTTCTTGAAGCCCGCGAATCGGTCGGAGGCGCCGCCATTTCGGAAAGGCTCTTCGCCGGCGTGGACGCACGGCTCTCCAAGTATTCGTATCTGATCTCCCTCCTTCCGCGCAAAATCCGCGATGACCTTGGGATCCCCTTGAAGACGGTCCGGCGCAAGACCGCCTCTTACACTCCGGATCCCGCCAACCCCGACAACGGCCTGTTGATTCCAGCCGACGAACCTTTGGCACTCGCCCGCGAAATGGCACGATTCACCGGGTCCAATCACGACGCCGACGCATGGGCATCGTTTTACGGACGGATTTCCGCCATGGCAGGCCCGGTCTTCGACAGCCTTACCGAGCCGCTGCCCTCACGCGAGCAATTCCGTGCGATCGTCAATGATGATGAAACATGGCGGGATTTCTTCACCCGACCGATTGGCGAAGTGATCGAGCGAACTTTCAAGAACGACGTGGTCCGCGGCATCGTGCTGACCGACAGTTTGATCGGGACCTTTGCGGACGCTCACGATCCGTCGCTCCATCAGAACATATGTTTTCTCTATCATGTCATCGGTAACGGCACCGGCAACTGGGATGTTCCCGTGGGTGGCATGGGCGCACTGACCGATGCCCTCGCCAGCCGCGCACGTGCTCTTGGCGTACAGATCCGGACATCGTCGACGGTTACCGCCCTTGCGAGCGACGGCCGGCATGCCGAGATCACTTATGGAAATGACTCGGTTGAATCTGTCATCCATGCTCGAACGGTTCTCGCCAACTGTGCGCCCGCCGTCTTGCGACGCCTGATGGGAGGGACGGTCGCGCCCGCCATTCCACCACTCGCCGCCGGCGCCCAAATCAAGGTCAACATGCTCCTCAAGCGATTGCCGAGGTTGAGGGCCCGCTCCATTGAAACGGCGGATGCTTTCAGCGGGACGCTTCATATCAATGAGAGCTATCGTCAATTGAAGGAAGCGTTCGCCTCGGCACGGAGCGGCCGTCTGCCGGACCCTCTGCCTGTCGAAATCTACTGCCACAGCCTCACCGACCCGAGCATTCTCGGGCCGGAACTGCGGATGGCGGGAGCGCAAACACTGACCGCATTCGCCCTGCACTCCCCGAACGAGCTCTTTGTCCGTGACAATGCCATGATGCGAAATGTCGCGATTGAAGCGGTGATGATGAGTCTCAACTCGGTTTTCGCCGAGCCGATCCAAGACTGCCTTTGGATCGATTTGGAGGGGAAACCATGTATCGAAGCCAACACCACCGTGGACATTGAAAATGCCCTCGGTATCCCGACCGGAAATATATTTCACACACCGTTGGACTGGCCCTTTTCCGATGAACCGGATGAGATCGGGATCTGGGGCGTGCGGACTTCCATTCCCAACATTGTCTTATGTGGATCCGGTGCGCGTCGGGGTGGCGGTGTTTCCGGGATTCCCGGTCACAATGCCGCGCGGCACGTGCTTCAGCATTCCGCCTGACATGAAGGGACGAAGAGGCCGTGGGTTCGAATTTCGCCGCCCCGACCAAGGATCCATTCCCCCGCGATCGCGCTGAGGGAAGCCATACCGAACTCAGGAAAACCCCAGAGAGGATTCAGCTCCTGCCCTGACGTATAGCACCCGCCTTCCCCTTGCGAGGGAGGCGGGCGATTGTAAAAGTGATTGGGAAAACGGTCGTTTTACCAGCGACCGCCGCCGCCGCCACCGCCGCCGCCGCCGCCTTTGTAGCCGCCACCGCCGCCGCCCTTGTAGCCACCGCCGCCGCCGCCGCCGCCTTTGTAGCCACCGCCACCGCCGCCGCCTTTGTAGCCACCGCCACCACCGCCGCTGCCACCACCACCACCGTAGCCGCCACCGCCGCTAGGACGGGACTCTTTCGGCTCGGAAGCGTTCACGCGGAGCGCGCGACCGTTGTAGTCGTAATCGTTGAGAGCCTCGATGGCTGCGTTGAGCTGGGTTTGATCGCCGAGAGTCACAAAGGCGAAGCCTTTGGATTGTCCGGTTTCCCGGTCGGTGATGATTTTCACCCGTTCGACGGGTCCGTAGGCCGCAAAGAGGCCCGAAACATCTTCTTCAGTCGCAGTGTAGGGCAGATTGCCCACGTAGATATCCATTTGATTCAATTCTGATGACGCCATGTTTAAAAAACACTTTCCCCGATCATGGCGTCACAGA
>JBBSJY010000113.1:0-14832 GCA_038256845.1 Verrucomicrobiales bacterium
CCGCGCCCGGATTCAGCGGGTCGTTGAAATTCAATTTGCGATGCGTGAGGCCCAGCGATACGCGGTCGCGGCGCGATACGCGCGTGCCGTTCATCGCGGTGTTGGTGAATTGCAGCGTGCCGTTCAGTAAACGCGGTTCGGAGCGCGCATTCGGGTCGAAACTCAGAAAACGCTGGCCGGGCGTGCCGCCTTTGGTTTTGGTTTTCAGGTTGAGGCCGAAAACCTTGCTCGTTTGGCCGCCATCATTGTCGCCGAACATTCTTTCGAAGGGGGCGAGTCCCGTATTCTGAGCGATCCCGTTGCGGTAAATGGTGGCGGCGAACGGCACGTTCGCGAACTCGACGCGCATTTTGTTGAATTCCAGCGCGACGTTATAGGGATTGTGAAGAGTGACGATGGGCGTGTAGAGCAGGTGCAGGTCGTATTGATAGGGCGTGCCGCGAAAATGGTCGCCCTGGGGGAAGTGAATGACCGGCGCATTGGCCGGAACCGGATTGCCGGCGGGTGCCGGATATTCATAGATGTCGCGGGCAATGAGGCTGAATACCATCTGTACCTTGGCGATCGTGGGCATCAGCACCACTCCGGGGGGAGGCCCCGGATTCATCCGGACTTTTCCCACTCCGGCGGGAAAAGCCGCCTGCCACCTGCGCGGCCACTGTGCGGTCATCAGGGGCGTCCCGCCGGAGTTGGTAATTTTGTCGCGGTGGATTCCGGCGAATTCGTGGAACGCATCCCAATTCGGATCGGACAGCGCGACGGCCGGATTGAGATTTAGGATCGAAGCATAAACTCCTTTTCCCGCGTATTCATCAGGCAAGCTGCCGCCCTCTGTCATCAGATGGAAATCCTGCTTGAGGCCGCCACGCGCGACATCGGTGAAGAGCCCCAGCGAGCGGGTGGTGAAGTCATGGGTTAACGTCTCCAACGCCTCGCCGGCACCCGGCGCGATGGATTCCGCGGCCAGCGCGAAGTTCTGCCGGGTGATTCCTTTTTCCATGGCCGCGAATTCCGAGGAGCCCCGCTTGAAATGGCCGCGCTCGAAGCTGCCGAGGCCGGGAAGAAATTCGGCGGCAGCTCGTTTTCCCGAGCCCAGTTGCGCCGTTTTGGCACCGACCGATTCGGCCTCGTCGCTGAACGACGTGTTGATCCTTGCCTTCATCCCTTCGTCGAGCACCGCCCAGGCGAGGGCGCCGCGCGAGGGGCCCAGTGGCACGCGCGCCGCGGCCACATGGTCGGCCGACGGGGTCGCCGCTCCCAAGGTCCCTTTCCCCATCAAGGTGACCGGGACGTCCGCTGTACGGCTGGCGAAGCCCGCATCGGCACCGTCCTCCGGATCGGCGCTGGATACCAGCCAGCGGCGGAATTTCCCGTCTTTCGCCGCCTTCTCGTAGTCGGAACCGGACGGCGGGCTTGTCGCATCGATTTCCCACGAATCCCAAACGCCGGTGATCCGCGGGTTGGCGCTTCCCGCGTCCACGATGTCCGCCCGCGCCGTAATCCGCTGGTCAGGTCCCGCGTGCATCTGCAAATCCCCCAGCGCCAACTGCAGCGCCAACCGGGCGTTGGACCGTGCCTTCGCCAGCTCCGACGCAGCGGCCGAAGATCGCAGTTCGACGGCTGAAAGAGTCAGCAATCCGACCGCGAGCAAAGTCAGCAAAATCATCAGGGTCAAGGTGACCACCAGGGCAAAACCCCGCCGGGTCGCCGGATTCTCCGGATTGCAAAATGTCTTCATGATTGGCTTGGGTCTTTCATCACATCTCAAATCAATGTAATGCAATAGTCATTACATTAATGAGCCGCGTGGACGCTGTCCAGCGATTTTTACCGTTTGCCGGTTCCGGAAATTAAGCCCTTCCTCCGCTTCGTGATTGCGACCACCGTGGCGCCCCCGGATCCCGCGGCAGCTCTGGCGGCGGGAAACGAATTTTACGAGACCTTTCATGATTGCCATCGCACCGCCAATGCCGGGTCGCGAGCACGTGGCCCCCGTCCGGCGGGACCTCCGCGACTTTCTCCACACTCCGCACCATACCCGTTTGAAAATTCCCCTTACCCCCAGCCGTTTCATCCTCATGCTCCCGCGTCTCCTTTTGCTCACGCTCGCCCTTGCCGGCGGCCTTATCGCCCGCGAGCTCCCCCCGCTCCCGCCGGAACTGGCCGATTACCCGCTCAAAGCGGCCCCCGAGCCCGTGCTGCGGTTGCAAAAAGGAGACCGGCTCGCGATCTGCGGCGATTCCATCACCGAGCAACGCCAATACTCCGTGATTCTTGAGACCTACCTCACCGCCTGCCTGCCCGAGCTGGAAATCACCTGTCGGCAATACGGCTGGAGCGGCGAAAGGGCGAGCGGTTTTCTCGAGCGGGTCGAGAGCGATGTCCTGCGCTTCAAACCCACGGTCGCGACCACCTGCTACGGCATGAACGACTTCCGCTACGTCCCATACGACGAGGAAATCGCCGGGGAGTTTCGCGAGAACCTCACCACCCTCGCCGGTCTCTTCAAATCGCACGGAAGCCGGGTGGTCCTCGGTTCCCCCGGGATCATCGACTCGGTTCCCCATTGGGTGAAGGAGGCGAACGGGACCCAGAAGGATCTCAATCTGGCCCTCGCCCGCTTCCGCAACATCGCGATCGAGGTTTCGGAGGCCGAGGATGTCGGATTTGCCGACGTCTACCGCCCGATGTTGATTGCCGATTTGCGGGCAAAGGAGGCGTTCGGGCCGGAATTCAAGGTCGCGGGGAAGGACGGTGTGCATCCCGGCTGGGCCGGCCACGCGATCATGGCCTATGCCTTCCTCAAAGGCCTCGGTGCCGACGGCGATATGGGCTCGGTCACCTACGACGACTCCGGCGCCACCGCCACCTCCAGCGGCGGTCATGAGGTGATCTCCGCCAAAGAGGGTATCATCCGGCTGCGCAGCCGCCGCCTGCCCTTCAGCCCGGGTCAGGGGGATCGGACCCAGGACGATTCCCTCCGCGCCGGCATGAGCCTGGTTCCCTTTGATGACGAACTGAACCGGTTCGTGCTGAAGATCGTTTCTCCGGCAGCGGCCACTTACACGGTCACCTGGGGGAACTCGAGCAAACGCTACTCCGCCGCGCAAGTTGAGGCAGGCGTGAACCTTGCCAAGGATCTGGTGGATCATCCGCTAGTCGCGAATTTCAAGAGGGTGTGGGACGCGGTCGCCGCCAAACAGGAATATGAGACGCGGCAGATCAAGAATCTCGTGCACGGCCCCGAGGGCCAGGCCGATCTGGATGCGTCGTTTGCCCTTACCGAAAAGGCAAGGGACCGGCACGTGAAAGCGGTCGCGGAGGCCCTCCAACCAGCCGACCACGAAATCCGGATCACGGCGGTCCCTTGAGTTTGCCTGAAACAAGCGCCAAGGAGGCGACGTTATGAGCCCTTCCACCGATACCATGAAAAGATCGAACCTCATATTTACCCATGGAGCCGTGTTTGCCGTGGGCGTCGCGGTCGCGATGGTCGCCAACCGGGACGATGCCTCCGAAGCCGCCCTCGCGGAGTCCGACGCCGCTTCGTCACGGGCCGCCCGATCCGACTCCGGCGGCCTGGGGGACTCTCCGGGCAATCCGGACCGGAGGGAAGCCGCGGGCCCTGGGGACCGTGGTTCGAGTGCATCGGGCAGTCCCGAAGGGCGGCTTGAGCAGATCGTCCTCATCGCGGACTCCTATGAACGCCAGCGGGCGCTGATGAATCTCATCGACCAGCTCGGACCCGATGAGTTTGCGGGAGTGGCCGATCGTTTCCGGGAACTGGATCATTTGGGCGGCAGCGGTGACGAGTATGAACTTCTTCTTCGCGGTTGGGCGAAAGCCGATCCGCTGAAGGCTCTTGAATATGTGGACCTGCACCCGGACAGCCAGCGGGGTCGCAATACGATTCTCGAAAGTTGGGCGGGCCAGGACGCCGCCGCCGCCGAAAGCTGGGCGCTCGCACGGCACGATGGTGAGGGTGCCAACCCGCACCTTGCCGCAGTCATCTCGGGAATCGCCGCCCATGATATCGATCATGCCACCCGCCTGGTCCAGACCATGCCCGGCAGCCGGGAGCGTGGCCGCGCGATCGATGCGATGGCCCGCGCGTTGATGGTCCAAGGGATGGACGCGGCGCTCGCCTACCCCGAAACCATCAAGGATCCGGAATTGCGCGGAAGTTTTGTCGCCGAAATCACCGACCGGCTGGTGGAAAAAGACGTCAACCGGGCGGCGGATTGGCTGGCCTCCATGGACGATGGCAACGTCCAAAACCGGGCCGCGGATGAGGTCGCCGAAGCGTTGGCGAGACAAGACGTCCAGAAAGCGGCCGATTGGGTCACCACCCTCAAACCAGAAGCCCGGGCGGAAGCGGCCCGCGAGGTGATTCCGGTGATGTCCCAGAATGATATCGAAGGAACCGCCCGCTGGGTCAGCAGCCTTGCCGGCACGCCGGACTATGATCGCGCCGTGGAAGCATTTATCTGGAGTTGCGACAGCCGCGCGCCCGAGCAATCCGCAGCTTGGATCCAGGGAATCTCCGATCCCGACCGCCAGCGCCGCACCTACCACCGGATGCTCGGCAACTGGGCGAACCGGGATGCCGCCGCCGTTCGCCAGTGGGTCGCCACCAATGACGTGCCCGCCGACATCCAGCGCCGCTTCAGCCGCTGAGCGGCCCTCCCGACCCACTATGGCAACGTCTCGAGACAGGGAAAGTCGGTGACTTGCTCCAGCCGGATCCCATAGAGGGCCGCAATCTCGGGGGCGTCGGAGAGATGGTAGATCTCGCGGTAGTAGATTTCCCGGATTCCGTAGGCGCAAAGCGTCTGCATGCAGGCGGTGCAGGGCATGGTGGTGGTCGCGACCAGCTTGGCCTCTCCGCGGCGGAACAGGCTGCAGAGATTGATCTCGGCGTGGAGCATGAACTTCTGGCGGGCGCTGCGGTCCGACCAGAACCCGGCGGGGGCGTCGTAGCCCGGGGCGAGGCCGTTGTAGGCGGTGCCGATCACACGGTTGTCATGATCAAGGGCGGAGGCGCCGACTTTTCGGTAGGGATCTTCGGACCTCAGACTGGCAACGTGGGCGAGGGCCATGGCGTATTGCGGAATGGTGAGGCGGCCGTCGGACATGCGCGCAGGTTGAGGAGATGGGCGGATGGAGAGAAGCAGAGAAATGGGATGGGAATGGCCGGAAGTTCTCCGACGGTTGAGGGTTCCCCGATGAATTTGGAGTTTCCCGCGGGGAGCCTCTGGACCAGCGTGGGGGGGTGAAAGAATCGCGGGCTGGTGTGTGCGCTGCGCTGGCGTCGTTTTTCCTGTGGGGAATCTTGCCGGTTTTCTGGAAGTTGCTGGAATTCCTGCCTGCGGCGGGAATCGTGGCTCAGAGGACATTGTGGTCGCTGCTGCTCCTGCTGGCGGTGGTGGCTTGGCGGGGCGAAGGACGGGAAGTGGGCGCGGCACTGCGCAGCGGCAGGGCCGCGGGCTGGCATTTGCTCTCCGGAGCCCTTCTCGCCGCGAACTGGGTCCTCTATGTGTGGGCGACCTTGAACGGGCGGATCATCGAGGCCGCATTGGGTTACTATTTGAATCCGTTCTTCAACATGCTGTTCGGGGCGCTTTGGTTCGGAGACCGGCACAATGCCTGGCAGCGTCTGGCCATCGGACTGGCGCTGGCGGGTGTCGCGATCCAACTGCCGGCGGCGGGACATTTCCCTTGGGTGGCGCTGGTGCTGGCGCTGACCTTTTCATGCTACGGGGTGGTGCGAAAACGCGCTCCCTTGGGGGCGCTCACCGGTCTGACCGCGGAAACGGCGCTGCTGGCCCCGCTGGCACTGGGTTGGCTGGCGTTCACGGCCGCGAGCCCTGCGGAAGCATTCGGCGGGACCTGGCAGCGCGCGGCCCTGGTGGCGGGGACTGGGCTGGCCACGGCGGCGCCGCTGCTGTGCTTTGGCTACGCAGCCCGGAGAATCAGCCTGACCACGCTGGGAATCCTTCAATTTGTGGCACCCACCATGCAGTTCCTGATCGGATGGAAAGTGTACGGCGAGGCAGTGACAGGGGCCCGGCTCATGTCCTTCGGCTTGATCTGGATCGCGGTGGGAATCTACGCGGCCGACGCCCGGCGGCGGTGGAGAGAAGATTATTGATCGCAGGCGGTGCTTGCCGTGGCGGGGCGCGGCGTTTACCCAACAGGCATGCTAGATGAAGTTCGTGCGTTGTTGATTCTCCAGGACCGGGACCGGCGCTTGATGGCGATTGCAAAGGAATTGGAAAAATTGCCGCAGGACGAGTCCCGCGCGCGCACGAAACTCGCCGGTGATGAGGCGGCGGTGAAGAAAGCGCACGACGATCTGCTCGATAGCGAGCTGCGGGTGAAAAAGATCGAACTCGATGCGGAAACGCGCCGCAACACGATCAAGCGCCTGAAAGCCCAGCAATACGAAACCCGCAAGAACGACGAGTTCCAGGCGCTGGGCCATGAAATCACCCGCTACGAGAAAGATCTCGACGATTTCGAGACCAAAGAACTCGAAGCGATGGAGGTTGTGGACGCCTTCCGCAGTGTTTTCAGGGCGGCGGAAACCGCGATGGCTCAGACCCGGACGCTGATCGACGAGGATCTCGAACTCATCGGGAGACGCAAGGAGCGCCTTGAAGCCGAGCGGGATGAGGTCGCCGTGGATCGCGAGAAACTATTGGCAAATGTTCCGGAAGAATCCATGCCCCTTTACACCCGCCTCATGAAAACCAAGGCGGGCATGGCCGTGGCGCCGATGCGGGAGGGAAAATGCGAGGGATGCCATATGAAACTCATCGCCTCGACGGTCATCAAGGTGCAGACGGGCAGTGAGATCACCCAATGCGAGGACTGCGGACGGATTCTTTATCTCGCGGAATAGATCAAGGAGCATGGAACTCGCTGCGCTTCTCCTCCAGAACGACCAGCCAGTTCATCATGGTGATGGGTGGCAGCTCCGCCGGATGAGTGATGGGGCGGAGATTGACCACGATCCGGGTCGGATCGATTTCATTGTTGCTCGCGCCCAGGGATTCGAGAGGCCGCACCACGGTGAGGTCGGCATCGCCATCGTTGACCTTGTGGCCTTTGGCCAGCGAGCCGACCTGGCCGCTGAGATTGACCGCAAAGGGGTCGTGATCGACTCCATAGCGCTTCTCAGGGGCGAACAGGGAACACGGTGGAAAGAACTGGCCGGCTGGCGTGTAACCTGCGGGTGGAGTGGCTTCCACGATATTGAAATCATCACCGATGTAGAGGCGGAGATTGGTGACCAGTGAAAACCCTTTGGTAAAGGGTGTGAGATCGGCGCACTCCTCGAGAATCACTCCATAGTCCAGATCGGTGGTGGGGATCTGCGGCTCCGTCGGATAAATGGCGCCGAGGTTCGTATTATAGTCCACATTGACGACCACCGAATGATTGATCGCCGGACCACCGGCATTGATTTTGGTCAAGAAGGCGGAAAAGCGCTCGGGATAGAGAGCGATACAGATTTTTCCGTCACTCGTTTGCTTGATCCGGAATGGTGCGCGGGGCCTCCAGAACCCAGCTTTCAAAGTGCCAACATTAGGATCGCCGAAAGTCGCGTTATTGAACGTGACCGTCCCGGAGATATCCGTGCGGAATGCGAAGTTACCGCTTCCATTAGGCGCGCCGTAGGCGAGATCCACCACTTGACCGGCAGGGATGGCATAACTCTGGTTCTCATTCGCCACTTTGACAAAACCTGCCGGAAGTCCCGCCAAGGTTCCGGAGACGGCGACATTCATTTGGTTTCGCGTGGACCCGTCCGGGAGAAGGTAGCTGAAGCGGAGTTTCGTGGGCATCGGGTTCGTCGCGCTCTGAACCTCCGTGACATCGAGCTGCATGGTTGCCTGAAGCGCCCCCATCGAATAGTGGTTCCACCCCGTATCCGACAGCATGTTTTGCTCACCGGATAGCCGGACCCCATTCTCGTCGGTCGCGAAGCGGTCGAAGAATAGCGCCCCACGGCTGATGGGTATGAAGGCGGCGCGGCCGCTCTCCGAAGCACGGGATACCGGGAAAAAATCACCCTCGGTGAGAAAATATGCTTCCCGAAGACCCGGTGCGAAAGGACTTCCCGCGAAGGACTGGCCGCCAATGATGGCGGTGTCGGCCACCTCCATGCCGCGGCGGCTTGATATGGACTCCAACCCGGTATCCGCCTCCACCACCGCCCGACCGGCGAACACTCCTCCTTGAATGTTGGTGTTTTGCCAGGCGCTGCCCGAGGCGTGATGCCCCAGGCTCATGAACGATTCCGCCGAAATTGCAAGCTGGGAGGGGATTTCGTAGATCGAAAGGGTGAAATCCCGGCGCTTGGTCACCGCTTCCGTAACATTATCCTCGCGGTTTCCCGCGTTGAGCGAAAAAGACCACCAGTTGCGTTTGGCCACGAACGGATCCCCGGGACGGGCGTATCCGAACCCGATCTGCGGATACTCCAGCAGATTGTATTGCGGATAGGTTGCGACCGGCAGGCCTACCCGCCCGTTGGCAAAGGTGCCGTGAATCTTGGACCGCGAAATGATCGGATAGAGCAGGTCGCGGTCGTTCACCAACGGGACGGCCGAATCGAGTGCGGGAGGAAATCCCGCGCCGAGATCGCGGTTCAATCCGGGAGACACGAAGTGGTCGGGATTGGTGCTGGAGTGGAGGTCGTCCACGAGATCCTTCACATCCGTGAGGCTGAGGGAGGCGCCGTCCCCGGTGTTCGCGATGATCGCATTGTTGACCCCCAGCGTTCCCAGGACTCCGGCTGAGATCGATGTCCGGCTGTTTGCAAGCGTGAGTGCCTCTGAAAAAATGTTCCTCCATCTCAGGGGATTCCTCATCGCCGCACTGCCGTTCGATCCGTTCTGCATGGCGCGGATCGCCTTGTTTGGCGTGATGGCCACCACGGCGCGGAGGATTTCCTCCTCCTTTTCCGCATAGTCCGTCCGGAGCTGGACCTTGGCCTGCACTTCTTGGGAGGCGAGAGCTCCACGATACGCGAATACCATGATCATGGTGAGTAGCAGTCCGGTGGAAAGCACCAGAACCACCGAGACATAACCGGGCGCGCCTTTTCTTGATATGGATGTTTTCATTGCTGCATGGATCCCGAATAGATGATTTGCTCGCCGTTCACCCCGACAATCGTCATGCGGAGAATCCCCTGCTCCACTGAGAAGCTGACATCCTGAGGCTGCCGCGTCACCGCCCACTGAGGAGGACCGAGCACCCCTGAATCCGGAACCACATAATAATACAGCGCCGGGCCATCGCCGAGATCTTCAAAGGCCAGGATCGAAGCTCGCATGGTGTTGTCCGGCTGGCGGAAATTCATCACCAGCACCGGCGAGTCGATCAGCCGCGGGTTGCTCCCCGCAAGGGAGTCCGCAAGGGCGTCCGCACGGGAGTCATGCAAGCGGAAGCGCTCCGACTTGCCAATGAGCTTGCTGACATGGGTATTGATCATCGGAGCTTCCTCGGTGAGGAAATTTTGCGCGCCGAAGATCCTGAGAAAGGCGAGTTGCTGATTGGCCAGGGCAAGCACCATGGCGGCGACGATCATCCCCAGGCTCATGGCCATCGTCAGCTCGATCAGGGTAAACCCGCGCCCCCGCTTTCTGGAAATGCTGCGTTTCATTGGGTGCGGATCACGGTGCGCGATTTCAAATACTCGCGCTGCCCCACGCGATAGCGGACGATGCTTTGCACTTTCCAAACCTCCATGGCGGCGGGATTGGTGGCCAGCGTGCCGGTGCCGCCGCTGATCGGATAGTTTCCGGGGTCCGGAACGCGGGTGCGAATGACAGTTCCCATGATCGGCGTTCCGCCGGGCAGCCTGCCAAGTTCCACCGCCGTTTGCAGGTTCGCCGGGTGGACCGGCCATGGCGAGCCGACCGCGGTGAGATCTTCGAAAGGAACGCGCTCCGCATAGGCCCTTTCGTAGGTGATGTAGGCATCCGTGATGGTTTGCTGGAGCGACCACTGGCGGGGATAAAGAATGTTCAGCGAGAGCTTGAGAAGGATCAGTCCGAGCACGGTCAGCAGCCCCAGTGTCATGGCCCCTTCCACCAGCAGAAATCCCCCTCGCGCGGAACTCTTCTTGCGGACAGGGTTGAAAAAACCAACCTTGCCCGCGTGCTTCGCGGTTTCCATAGAACGGTCGTCCTGGCGTGGTTCGTCATCGCGAGTCCTGCGGCCGGGCAAGGCGTCCTGGAGCCTCCGTTCGGTCTGCGCTGGGGCGATTCCCCTGAAAAGTTGATTTCTTGGGCCTCCAAACATTCCTTGGATGTTACTATTTCGATTCCCGGAGATCAACCGGCGTTGCGGGTCCTGAAAATTTCTCCGCAGAAAGGATTCCTTCCCGAAACCCAGGCGGCCGCCGTCGAGGGGCGCTTTCTGGGAGGCAGGTTGTTCGAAATCACCGTCCACTACGCCGACCCGGAAGCGTCCGCCGATCTGATGGCGGCGCGCTTCGAGGCGCTTCGGACCCAGGTGACCTCGGAACATGGGAAGCTTTTGACCAACCAGCAGCAGAGGGCTGTGGAAGATCAGTTTGTGACTCGCACTCGTTCGTTTCATCGTGAGCCGGTGAAGGGGTTGTTTCTCCTCCTGGCGATGACCGAGGTGGAGGACTTGCTAAGGAAGACGAAGGAAGCGCGGTTTTCCCTGGTCTATCGCAATGAAAATTACCGGGAAGAATTGCGGGCCGCGCTCGGACGAGCGCGACCCGCGGAATGAGCGGGCGTAAGGGCTACTCGACGGTGGTGAATGTTCCATTCATTTCGATCGTCCGGTCGAGATCGAAGGTGGCAAAGGCGAGCCGTTCGATTCCAGACGGATTTTCGGTCGTTTTGAACGGAGTTTCCGTGACCAGCTCGATGGTCCAGCGCCCGTCCTCCATGAGAACCGTATCCCAATAATCAATCGGGAGCATCACATCCCACGGCACCATCCCCGAGGGATTGCTCCTGTGAGATCCGGGAACAAGAAACGCATCCACCCGGAAAACGGTGTCGTCCCGCTTGTCCCCTTTGTATACCTGCGCATAGACCGAGGAGCCGGGGTACAAATCATTTGCCGCAAGCGTGATCGCCGGCACCCGGAACCGGATCTGCTCGTTATGGGTGATCCCGGAAATGGAACCGTCCGCCACCGGCCAGATCTCGATATATTGCGATGAAAGCTGCTGCTCCGGCGCCTGATAATCCGCCAGCGAATAAGCTGAAAAGCGCTCTTCGCCGCGAATCTTCAAGAGATTGCCGCCCGGCACTTCGTTGAACTCGAAGGTCAGCGTCTGGGGTCCGTTCTGGCCGATTTGCCACTGGGTGAGCAGGGTGGCTTGGGAGCGATCGAGGTTTTCCCCGGTTCCGCCCGCCCCATAGGACTGGACGTGACGGAAGAACTTCACGCTTTTTGACGGCACCGGTACATCATCGCCAGCCAATAGTCCGGTGACCGTAACATCGACGAAGAACGGCCGATCCGCGCGGGTGCGGGGGATGACCGTCCATGTCGTGTCTTCGGACCGGATGGCAATCTGCGCGATCGGCACGTATGAACCCACATATTTGCTATCCAACACGAAGCTGGTGAATGGCGAGACATTCATCTGGGTGTGCAACTCGAACCGAGCTCCACCCGGATTGATTTCAAGAGCTGACGCCTGTTCGCCCGTTGGATTGACCGGAACGTCCCACTCGAAGCCGTCGGGCATCTGCACCTGGCGGATGATATTGTCATAATTGACGGCGCTGTTCTGAGCGTTGGCAATGCCGCAAGCGGCGACGGTCGATAGGAAAATGCGATTGAAAATAGGATTCATGATTACCTGAGGTTGGTGGTGGTATCTTCCGGCTTCTCGGTGCCCTCGGGTTCCTCCGGCACCTTGAGAGGCAGCACGGAGATCGGGCCCGACTTATAGGTGGCGACGATCAAATTCGCCCCTTTCTCCATTTGCTTGAGGATCTCTTCCCCCAGCGGCTCCTGGCCGGCCGCCTGGGAGCGGCTGACTTCGTAGGTGGTGATCCATCCGCGATTGGCCACGTAAAACTGGGGCCAAGGCATCAGACGGACATCATCGCTGATGCCCATCCGGTCCTTCAATTCCACTGGGATGTGGAGGATCGCCCGCTTCGGCACAAGGGTCGCGTAACCACCAAACTTAATCACGTCGGACCGGCTCATCAGACTTTCCGGCTGGTTCACCTTGGTGGAATCTGCGCCGACGGAAGGAGCAAGACCTTTCATCGGTTCCGCCCCAACCGCCGCGCGGCGTTGCGCGACAAGTTGTTCGTGGGTGGTCGCGTCGCGGACCCCCGGGTTGGCGAGCAGCAGAGGACTGATGAGCACGCCGGATGTTAGAAGAAGAAGTTTCATGAGCTGTGAAGGCTTGGGATCGGGTATCCGATCAATTCGATTTTTTGCTCGGATAGGCACCGCCACCGCCGCCTTCATCATCGACAGTGGGATCGCTGTCGACAAAGGGCGCATTGCCCGGATTGCTGGAATCCACACCGTCCACGTTGTTGCCGTGACCGTTGTTGCTCTTCACTTTGAAGCTGACCAATAGGACCATATCCTGGAGGTCGTAACCCGGATTGCTCACCTGTGCGTCCGTGTGAGTCAGCTCCATGAACACGATCACGTCCATCGGCCCGATTTTCACCTTTCCTTCCGGATCAAGATAGGGAGCGACAAATTCCTCCAGTGACGGTCCGGCCATGGGAGTCAGGGTGGGAGGAATATCACCGTTCACCAGCGTGCGGATGTTGTTGGTCCCACTCTGGGAATTGTAGTAATTGCCCCATTGGTTGTTGAAACGGTATCTCCCTCCGAAACGGATTTTCTTGCCCGCGGTCACCTCCCCTTTCCAAAGGGCTTTGCTTGGATTGACCCGGTCGTTGCGATTAAAGAAAATTTGGTTGTAGGGGCCGTCGCCATAACTCATCTGCGCTTCAGTGGGCACATAGGCCCACGTGCCATTTGAGTAGGTGACGGTAACTCCCGCGCCGATCACCCGCACCTCGGCGTCCAGCGTCGTCAGGGGAGTTAGAGTGCCGACCTCGCCTCCGCCGCCACTGCCGCCTCCGCCGCCGCCCACATTGACGAAGTCTTGGACGAGCGAAGGATATTTGATGTCCCAGGTGAGTGTGGGGTGGGTACCGGTTTGGACAACGGTCGGGAAGGCGGTCAACCAACCGACCGGGATGGTCAGGTTCGCGTTATTGCCTTGGGCCCTGATGCTAGGCGCAAGCGCCACAGCGAGGAGTGCGGCTGCCGGAATGGCAGACAGATGGTTTGTTTTCATGGCTGATTGTATGGTGAGGGGGAGGAACGGATGTTCACCTGATCCCGCGGAGCAGACACTTCCGAGGGGGGCGAGCGGCCCGGTTCGGGCAGGAGCACGGGCGTTAGGCAGGACCTTCTTACCATGCTCTTTCGGGACAGAACCCGATCCGGGCCGCCTGAGGAGGGATTAGGGACAATCCCTCCTCAGGAAACAGATGTGTGTTAAGCGATTTGGCTTGGTGGGTCGGGAACGGGCGGGTGTGGGTGTGGAACAGCAGTGGTCTGGGGTGAATTTTCAGCGGACGGGGAGTGCGGGTTCGCCCGACCAGTCGGACCAGGGACCGGCCGGAACCTCGTGATCCTCAGCGAATCGCCATTCCACGGTCGCCCCGCTGCGGAGGCTCAGATAATCGCGGATGGCCGGGCTGACATCGATGCCCGCCCCCTTGTTGCGGTTGGGCCGGGGATTCTCTTTTCCGAAAACGTATTGCCAGTGATCGACTTCGAACGGCCCCACGTCCTCCCACTGGCCGTAGCAGACGCGGCCCTCGTGATGGATCGCGATCCAACGGCCTTTGCAAACGGAAATGCCATCTCCGCGGTACCTCTCCCAGAACCAGGGAATCACTTCGGAGGCCTCCGGCTGGTGCACGCCACCTTTCGCGACATCGTTGTAGGGCAGCGCGACATAAAACGGATTCAGCCCGGGAACGAAGCCCGCGGGAAGAAACCCGGCCCGTTGCTCGGGATGATCATACCCGCCAAAATTCGCCTGCCAGTTCTGATCCCAGGCACTCATCACATTGGGTGTCGGGTTGTTTCGGGTGGGCAGTTCGCCAACCCAGAAAACCGTGGACACCACATTGCGTTTCCAAGGCGCGGCCGACCGAAACGGATCACGCGAATGCTCAGCCACCGTGCGGGCCGCTTCCGGAACACCGAAAGGACTGCTGAGCGTCATCAACGCGTCACGGCGGTCATCGAGCAGTTCCTCGTGCAGCGTCTCCAGCCTCACATTCAGGACCGAACCGGTCGCGGGGCCCGCAAGGACCACACTAAGCATTCCGGCGCTGATGGGGAGGTGTTTCATCGGACTGAATTCAAATGTCCTAGACCTTGAACTTGCCCATAGGTTAAATTTCCCGATCTCTTAGGCAAGAATAAAGTGGATTTTATTTGAACGAATAAGAGATATCATTGTCATCCATTTATTTCGCTGTGAATCAGCGACTTATCTCAACCATTACGAGTCCTATTTAGGGAGATGCACTGGAGAAATTTTACAAATCCTCTCAATATCTGGGCGGCCGAAGCCTAGAAAAACGCAGCAGAATTGAGACGGTTTCGCTCGTTGCGGCCAATTTTCCCGAGTTCCTTCTACAAAATCACACCCGGGAATTTCCAAACCGCCGATCCAGCTCGGCAAGGCTGAATTCCGACAGGGTGGGCCGCCCGTCGGAGGTGCAGTATGGCAGTTCGCAGGTGAAGAGTTCCGTCAGCAACGAA
>JBBSJY010000114.1:0-14483 GCA_038256845.1 Verrucomicrobiales bacterium
CCACCCGTTTCCCCATCGCCAAAGGCGACGTCCGGCTCTGCGGCGTGATCGTGGACGTGGATGCGGATACCGGGTCCTGCACGGAGATCACGAGATTTTCCGAAATGATATCAGCCGGCGGCGAATGAGGCAGATCGGCGGATCCCTTCCCACTTGGTTGATCGTCTCAGGCTATCCAGAGATTCGGATGCGGCGACCATGTGGGAAGCCGAACTGGGGGATCCATAACCTGACGATCGAGGTAAACACCTATGAAACCGCCAGCGGCGAGACAGCCGATCTTTCAATACGCCGGGGCGGTGTATCATGTGGCCCGGGGTCACGGGGGGAAGCAATCCGTCATCCCAGACGGAGGACCAAGAGTCGTTCCTATATCACAAGATCGTCGGTGAAACGGATGGACGCACCCTCCGCCCGGCAGGCTTGAGGTCGGAGAGGCGGTGGTTCACGATTCATGGACGATGAATCTCGGGGTCGCCGTGCCGATGGAACGATTTGAAGTCGTTGATGTCTTTGGTGTAGAGCCGGGAGGCGCTGACCTTGCGGGCGGCGCAAAGGTGAATGAAATCAGACTCTCCATAACCTGAGCGATGATAGGCTGAGGGAACGGCTGCCCGTAGGGGAATCGGCGGCTGTAAAGCAGGCCCGCTCTTTCCATCGCCCCTGCCGCACCGACATTATTGCAACCACACCATGAAACCCCTCCTCGCACTGTTCGCGCTCTTTTCCGTCCATTCTCTCGCGGCGGAAGGGAAGCCGCTGCAAGTTTTCATCCTCGCCGGGCAATCGAACATGCAGGGCCATGCGCAGGTCCGCACCTTCGAGCACATCGGCATGGACCCGGCCACGGCGCCGATGCTCGCGGAAATGCAGAACGCCGACGGCACGCCCAAGGTCTGCGAGCGGGTCTGGATTTCCTCCCTTGGCACTGCCGACACGGAGCAGGTGGGAAAACTCACGGCCGGATTTGGCGCGGCGGGCGGAGGCCCGAAGATCGGGCCGGAGCTCACCTTCGGGATCACCATGGAGAAGCTCGTGGATGGGCCCATCCTGATCATCAAGACCGCTTGGGGCGGCAAGAGTCTGCATACCGATTTCCGCCCGCCCGGCGCCGGTCCGTATGTCTTCAACGAGGCCCAGCTCGCCAACTTCGAAAAGCAGGGCAAGGACATCGCGGCCCTCAAGGCGGAGAAGGAAAAGGAGACCGGCGTTTATTACCGGCTCATGCTTGAGCATGTGAAAACGGTGCTCGCCGACATCCAGCGTGTGGTCCCCGATCACGATGCCGCGAGGGGTCACGAACTGGCCGGCTTCATGTGGTTCCAAGGCTGGAACGACATGGTGGATTCCGGCGTCTATCCGGATCGCGACAAGCCGGGCGGCTACGATGCCTACAGCGAGGCGATGGCCCACTTCATCCGCGATGTTCGCAAAGATTTGAACGCGCCGGAGCTGCCCTTCATCCTCGGCGTCCTCGGCGTCGGCGGGCCGACGGCGGATTACGGTCCCGGCCAGCAGCGCTACAAGGCCACGCACCAGAATTTCCGCGACGCCATGGCGGCACCCGCGCGCTTGCCGGAATTCAAAGGAAACGTCGCTGTCGTGCTGACCGAGAAGTATTGGGACCGGGAACTGACGGCGGCGCTGGAGAAAGAGAACGCCATCAAAGAGCAGGCGAAGAAGCTCGCGGCCGAGACCAAGCTAAACCCTGCGGAGGAAAAAGCGGCGCTGGAAAGGCTGCGCGCGGAGGGGCTCACCGAGCGCGAACTCCTGGTGCTGGAAAAGGGTGTCTCAAATCAGGAGTTCCACTATCTCGGCTCAGCTAAGATCCTTGGCGGCATTGGCAAAGGCTTCGCCGAGGCTTGGCAAAACTTATAAAACCAACAAACTAATATTTGTGAAATCCCTGATTCCATATCTCGCCCTGAGCCTCGTTCTCGCCGCGCCCGGTATCCTTCGGGCCGCGGAAAAAGAAGGGGCGTCGTCCCCGCCCGACTTCACGCAGGGTGATACCATTCCCGAAAAAGCCACCCACGATTGGAATCTCGGGCCCACCGGCGCACGGGGTTGGATTCATTCTAACAAGCTGGAAACAAGCGAGGCGCGGCAGATCCACGTGACCCGAGTCGAGGAGGATTCTCCCGCAGACGGCGTGTTGCAGCCGGGAGATGTGATCCTCGGCGTCGGCGGAAAACCCTTTGCCTATGATCCGCGCACGGAATTCGGCATGGCCGTCTCGCAGGCCGAAGCGACGAATGGGGCCCTTTCGCTGATGCGCTGGCGTGCCGGGAAATCCGACGCCGCCATCGTGAAGGTCGCCGTGCTCGGAGGCTATTCGCCGACAGCTCCTTTCGACTGCCCGAAATCGGAGCAAATTTTCGAGCATGGCTGCGAGACACTGGCGCGGAAGATGAGAGAAAATCCGAAAGAAGGAAACGGCATCGTTCGCTCGCTCAATGCCCTCGCCCTGCTCTCCAGTGGAGACCCGGCCTATCTGCCCGTGGTGCGGGAGCAGGTCGAAGAACTCTCGAAATACTCCGACCACGGTTGGCGCGATCTTCACTCCTGGTTCTACGGATACATCAATCTCCTGCTGGCCGAATACACGTTGGCGACGGGAGATCGGACCTTTCTGCCGGACCTCGAGCGCATCACTATGGAGATCGCCCGCGGCCAAAGCACCGTGGGTTCGTGGGGACACAAATTCATGCCGCCGGGAGAGAAGCGGCTCAACGGCTATGGCATGATGAACTCGCCGGGCATCCCCCTGACCATTTCCCTCATCCTCGCGCGGGAGGCCGGCATCGCGCACCCCGAACTCGACGTGGCCATCGAGAAAAGCGCGCGCTTGCTCCGCTTCTACGTCGGCAAGGGCAGCGTGCCCTACGGTGATCATCATCCGTGGATCGAAAACCACGACGACAACGGCAAAAACGGGATGGCCGCCGTGATGTTCCACCTGCTGGAGGAGGTCGGAGCCGCCGAGTTCTTCTCCCGCATGAGCGTCGCCTCGCACGGTGCCGAACGCGACACCGGCCACACCGGGAATTTCTTCAATCTCCTCTGGGCCATGCCGGGCGTGGCGCTCTCCGGGCCCCACGCCAGCGGCGCGTGGATGGCGGAATCCGGCTGGTATTTCGATCTCGCCCGCCGTTGGGACGGCAGCTTCGGCCATCAGGGCCCGCCCCAGCCGCGACCCGACAGCTACGGCAACTGGGACGCCACCGGCGCCTTCCTGCTGGCCTACGCCCAGCCTCTGGGAAACATCTATCTAACAGGCCGGAAGCCGGGAATCGCCCCTCAGGTGGACGCCTCCGCCGCCAATGCCCTCATCGAAGACGGCCGGGGATGGAGCCCGCGCTTGAAACATGCCGCGTATGCGGAACGCGACGAGGAGCAGCTTTTCGCCGGACTCGCGAGCTGGTCGCCGGTCGTGCGCGAGCGATCCGCCCTTTCGCTCGCCCTCCGCGACGGCGACCCAATGCCGCGCCTGATCAAAATGATCGAAAGCTCCGACCCTTACGCCCGCCTCGGTGCCTGCCAGGCCATGGCGGCGCTCGGCAATCGCGCGGCCCCGGGTGTGCCCGCGTTGCGGAAAACCCTGCAAGCCGATGACCTCTGGCTGCGCATCAAGGCCGCCGACGCCTTGGCGGCCATCGGGGACGAGGCCATGGTCGCGCTGCCGGAGTTGCTCGCATTGCTCGCGACCGAGGATGCCGAAACCGACCCCCGCGGCATGCAGCAGCGGTATCTGTCCTTCGCCCTCTTCGACCGGCGCGACGGGCTGCTGAAACGATCGCTCGACGGCGTGGATCTTGACGCGCTTTACCAAGCGGTGCGCGCCGGACTTCACAACGAGGACGGCCGCGCCCGCAGCACCATCGGTTCTATTTACACCAAACTTTCCACCGAAGATATCGCGCCCTTGCTGCCGGCGATTCATCAGGCCGTCGTCGAGCCTGCGCCAAGCGGCGAAATGTTCGCCGATGGCATCCGCATCAGCGGCCTCGAAGTTCTCGCCAAACACCGCATCGCGGAGGGCATGCCCTTATGTCTCGAAGTGATGGAAATCGATCGGTGGGGAAAGCAGGACCGCATCACCGGCTGTCTCAAGGCACTCCAAGCCTACGGCGGCGCGGCCAAACCCATGCTGCCCCGGCTGGCGCAGCTCGAAAAGGACATCCTGGCCCACCCTGAAGCGAAGAATCTGCAATCGTACCTTGAACTCGTTCACGAAACGATGGAGCGGATCGAGGCCGACAAGAACCCGCCCGCGTTGCGCTCGCTCCCATCGTCGCGCTGACGAATTGGAACTTCGATGGTTGGAAATCCCTACGGGAGCGTCATGCTCGGCATGAAAGACGGCGGCACAGAACTGCACCCTCGGTCTGGCTCACCGCCCACGACCTGTCACCCGCCTCCACCTGCCGAAACCGCCGCTTCTGCGAATGCAGCCCCAAACACCTTCATGAAAAAACATTATCTAACCACAATTTTCCCCGCGCTCTTCCTCACATGGTTCGGGGGGATGGCCACGCTGACGCCCGTCATCGGCGCGGATCGCGAAGGCATCGTACCCCGGCCGAGATTGCAGATCATCAACGGCAGCGACCAGACGATTGATATTTTCTGGCTCAAGTCGGACACTGAACGGATTCGCAACGCCGCCGTCGAACCCGGCGAAGACACCATCTTCACCACCTCGCCCGGGCACCGCTTCGAAGTCGTCGGCCGCAAGGATCAAGCGTCGATGATCGTCACCAGCGAGGTTTCCGTGCAGGCCGCCCGCTTTGATCCGGCCGGTGCTGACGGAATCCCGGCGTTCTACACCCAGCGGGTGAGCGCGAACGGCTTCCCGATCGTCGCTTCCGCGAAGGTCAGTCCCCACGCGCTCAAGGAGGCGGAGTATCTGGTCAACATGATGCTCGCCAAGCGTCCGGACGTGCGCGAGGCGATGATCAAAAGCGGCGCGCGCATGTGCATCATGGCCCGCGAGGAATACACCACCGACCTGCCGGAGTTCACCCGCATGGCGCGGCATCCGATGGCGGAGTTTCCCGGTCTTTCCGCGAAGGATTTCTGGGATGCACGGGCGCGCGGCCTCGGCGGCAGCGAGACCGATCCCTTGTGCAGTGTGGCCGAGGAGAACGTGCTTGGGTTCAAGGGAGATCCCTACGAAAAGGAATGCATCCTGATCCATGAATTCGCCCATAACATCCACCTGCGCGGGATGCTCAACGTGGACCCGACGTTCGATCAAAGGCTCAAGGAAACCTACAGCGCCGCGATGAAAGCCGGCTTGTGGAAGGGCAAATACGCCGCGGTGAATCATTATGAATACTTCGCCGAAGGCGTGCAGTCGTGGTTCGATGACAACCGTGTCAACGATCACGATCATAACCATGTGCACCTGCGCTCGCAGTTGATCGAATATGATCCCGGCCTGGCCGCGCTGTGCCGCGAGGTATTCGGGGATACCGAACTCAAATACAGCAAGCCCGCCACCCGACTCACCGGGCACATGGCAGGCTATGACCCCGCAAGCGCGCCGGAGTTTGTCTGGCCGGAGCGGTTGCAAAAGGCCAAGGCCGCCATCAAGGCCAGCGCCGAGGCGCGGGACAAGGCCGCCAACGCCGAGGCGAAACGCGAGGTCCGGGAGATCGAGGGGTGGAACTTACACATCAGCCGCGAACTGCTTGAAAAGCAGGGCGAGGCCACGGCCAAGGCGCTCGAATTGACGCAAGCCCAACTTCAGGAAATCGTCCGCGTCGTTCCCAAGGCAGCGGTCGAGGAGTTGCGCAAAGTGCCGCTCTATTTTTCACCGGAGTATCCCGGCACAGGCGCTTCCGCCGAGTATCATCCCGGTGCCGGTTGGCTGGCGGAAAACGGTCGGGATCCCGCGATGGCCAAGGCGGTGGAATTCGCCAACGTCCGCGTCTTCGAAGAAGATACCAAAAGGATGCCAAACTTCGTCCTTCACGAGCTTTCCCATGGTTATCACGACCGGGTTTTGCCCGGCGGTTACGACAATCCTGAAATCAAGGCGATCTATGCAAAGGCCAAGGCCGCCGGCACCTATGACCGTGTCGAGCGCCGCGATGCCGATGGGACCGCGCGGATGGACCAAGCCTATGCCATCACCCACCCTGCCGAATACTTCGCGGAAGCTACCGAAGCCTACTTCAGCCGCAACGATTTCTTCCCCTACACCCGCGATCAGTTGAAACAACACGATCCCGCGTTATTCGAGCTGCTCGGCAAGCTGTGGGGTGTGACCGAGTAACCCTTGATTTCAGGAAGCGAACTTTTCCCACCATCGACTATTTGCATATCTAACATTCCCCGAGCAGCCCGACGATGTCCCCTCCGAAATTTTTCCTGCTTTGCGTCTTTCCCGTCTTCCTGTGCGCGGGGATTGCCCATGCCGAGCCGGTGGTGCCGGGGCTCCATGGAAATCATCCGCTCGATGATCGTCAGCGCGGCGAGCTGCTCTTCGGCGAACTGCGCTGCGCCGCCTGCCACGACGGCATGCCTGGCGGGCAGATGAAGGAAGCGCCCTCGCTGGCCTCCGCCGGCTCGCGCCTTACACCGGAGTATATGGAACGCTTCATCGCGAATCCCGCCGCCGTGCACCGTGGCACTACGATGCCGGGCCTGCTTGGCGCGGAACCGGAGGAAGAACGTCGTCAGGTTGCAGCGGAAATCGCCGCTTATCTTTCCTCTTTAACGGGCGTTCCGCCGGAATTGCCGACCGGTGAGATCGATCCCTACGACGGCAAGGAGTTGTTTCACTCGATCGGCTGCGTCGCCTGCCATTCGCCGCGCGATGAGGCGGTGGGGGAGGTGATCCGCGATGGGGTGATTTCCCTCACCCATCTCCCGGGGAAGCACCAGCCGGGCGCGCTGGCGGCGTTCCTGCACGAGCCGCTCAAGATCCGCCCGTCCGGCCGCATGCCGGACATGAAACTCAGCAAACAGGAAGCCGCCGTCATCGCCGCTTATCTCGAAGGAGAAACCAAGCCCGCCCCGCCGCCGACACCAGTCGCCGCAGACCGGATCGCCGCCGGAAAACTCGCGTTCCAATCCTATAACTGCACCGCCTGCCACCAACCGGAAAAGGAAGCGCTGAAGCGGTCCGTCGGCCCGCCACTGGCACAGGTCCATCCCACTCGCGGATGCCTGTCCGATGATCCCGGTGCCGCGCCTGATTTCAATTTGAGCACTGCCCAGAAAGACTCGATCCGCAAGGCATTGGAAAAGCCCGTGGAAACCGCCACCCCGGACGACCGCATCAAGACTCATCTCACCCGCCTGAATTGCATCGCCTGCCACGTGCGCGATGATTTCGGCGGCATCTCGCCCGAACTCGACAGCTTTTTCCATTCCACCGAAGAGGCGCTTGGCAACGAATCCCGCATCCCGCCGCAGCTCACCCTGGTCGGGGCGAAACTCCGCCCGGAATGGCTCAACAAGGTCCTCTATGACGGCGAAATCGTCCGCCCCTACATGACGACGCGCATGCCGCAGTACGGGGCCGCGGGTCTCGCGGATCTTGCCGACCTTTTCGCGGAGGTTGACAAGATGGATCCGGTCGAGCTAGCCCCGCCCGGTCGTGAAGAAGAACCCGAGATGCGAAATGGCGCCCACTTTCTTTTAGGCGATCAGGGACTCAACTGCATCGCCTGCCATAACTACAATGCCAAGGAATCGCCGGGCATGAAAGGCCTCGACCTGATGACCTCCTATCAACGCTTGCAGCCGACGTGGTTCTACGAATACATGAAAAATCCCGCCAAGTTCCGCCCGGGCATCATCATGCCGAGTTACTGGCCGGACGGGAAGGCCTTGCAGACCGAGACGCTCGAGGGCGATACCGAGCGCCAACTCCGCGCGCTTTGGGATAACTTCTCCCTCGGTCGCTCGGCGCGCGATCCCTCGGGCCTGCGCTCGGAGCCGTCCATCCTCAAGGTGACGGACACCGCGAGAACCTACCGCGGGCGCAGCAACGTGGCCGGCTACCGCGGCATCGCCGTGGGCTTTCCCGGCGGGATGAATTATGCTTTCAATGCGGAATACGGATCGCTCTCCGCCATCTGGCAGGGCGACTATGTTCGCGTCGGCTGGCAGGGGCAGGGCTCGGGAAATTTCGATCCGCTCGGCACGCATTTACAACTCTCGCAGGACGTCGCCTTCCTGCCCGGCGCGGAGCCACCGGCCGAGTGGCCGGCGCGTCCGGTGACCACCAAGGAACAACCGGTCAATCCGGACCCGCTCTACCCGCGCAACCACGGCTATGCGTTCCTCGGCTACTCGCTGGATCCGAGCACGCAAATCCCGACTTTCCAATACCGCTGCGGCGAAGTCACCATCGAAGACACCGCCCAGAGCGCGGCGAAGGCCCTGAATCGTTCGTTCACTTTCACTGCGCCAAGGGAAGTAACGGTTTGGTTCCGCGCATTGACCGGGAAAATCAGTGCCGAATCGAAGACCGTATTCAAAACAGCGGACCTCAAGGTCACCATCGGGCAGGGAACCGCGTTGCTACGCCCCACCCCGGACGGCGGACAGGAACTATTAATCAAACTCGACCTGCCGAAGGGGAAATCCAACACCCTCATCGACTATGAATTGCTCCGGTAAGTTATCATCATTCCTGGCAATGGCCCTCGTGGCGCACCACGCCGCGCTTGCCGAAGAGGTCGGCGACCGCTGGGGCACCGAAGACAAGGAGCGCGCGTATTATCCGATCGTTGAAGTCCCGATCCCCCGTGAACTGGTGATCGAGGCGGGAGCGTTCGAGACGTTGCCGGACGGTCGAATCGCGGTAGGCACGCGGCATGGCGATATCTATTTTGTCTCCGGCCTGGACGAGCCGAAGCCGCAGCCGGACTATCATCTCTTTGCCAGCGGCCTCGATGAAATTTTCGGCCTGGCATGGAAGGATGGCGCGCTTTACGTCACCCAGAGTAGCGAGCTCACCCGCATCTCCGATCGCAATGGCGACGGCAAGGCGGACCGCTTTGAGGTGGTCTCGGACGTTTGGGGCTACGGCACGTATCATGAATATGCCTTCGGTTCCAAATTCGATCCTGAGGGCAATCTGTACGTCGCGCTCGGGCTTTCGAGTTCCTATCACTCGCAGCAGTTGTTCCGCGGCTGGGGATTCAAGATCACTCCGGATGGGAAAAGCATCCCCATCGCCAGCGGCATGCGCAGCCCCGGCGGCATCGGCTTCAATGAACACGGCGCGTTGTTTTACATCGAAAGCCAAGGGCCGTGGAATTCCGCATGCAGTCTGAAGTTCGTCAAGGAGGGCGGCTTCATGGGACATCCCATCAGTTACAATTGGTATGACTTCGCCCCCAACATGGGCAAAGCACCCGCACAGCCCAAGTCCGGATCGAGAGTCATCGCGGAGTTGGAGAGCATTCCGCAACTCGATCCCTACGCCGTGATTTTCCCCTACATCCGCATGGGTCGCTCGATCTCCGGATTTGTCATCGACCGCACCAAGGGCTCCTTCGGCCCATTCGAAGACCAGATGTTCCTTGGCGACTACACGCAGTCCATCCTCATGCGGGCGACCACCGAGCAGATCAACGGCGTTTGGCAGGGCGCGTGTTATCCATTCCGGGAAGGTCTCTCGACTGGCATCCTCAACATCCATTTCACCCCGGGCGGGAGATTGCTCTGCGGCGGCACGAATCGAGGCTGGCCGGTGCGCGGCTTGAAGCCTTACGCCCTCGAACGCCTCGAGTGGACCGGGATAATGCCTTTTGAAATTGAGCGGGTCTCGATCACTCCGAATGGCTTCCGTGTGAAGTTCACCAAACCCGCAGCGGCGGCTGAGGGCGGGAATGCCGGGTCTTACAAAGTGACCACTTTCACCCACAGTTATCATCAGGGCTACGGCGGACCGGAGATTGAACAAACCACCCCGGCGGTGACGTCGGCCAAACTCGCCGACGATGGCCTGAGCGCGACACTTGTCCTCGATACCCTGACCAAGGGCCACGTCCATGAGTTTAATCTCGGCGCCTTGCGTTCGCGCGACGGTGAGGAACTCCTGCACCGCCACGCTTATTACACCGTCAACGAAGTGCCCGCAGCCGGCAGATAACATCACCAATGCCATGTTCACCAAACCGCCCGCCGCCGAGCAAAATGAGCGTGTTGGCTGAGCGCCTGAGGGAGGCGTAATTCGATGGTTCAGACGATAGGCCAAGAAGGACGCGAAGAAGCTGAAAGGATCGCCACTCGCAGCCAAGGCGAAGGAGTTGCTAGAGCTGATCAGGGAGGATCCATTTGTCGATCCTCCTCCGTTTGAGGCCCTGATAGGGGACTTGAAGGGGGTATACTCCCGGCGTCTCAACATTCAGCAGCGTCTCGTCTATCAAGTTCTTGAGGATGAAAGGGTGGTCAAAGTGATCCGGCTGTGGACACACTACGGATAAGGCCCGACATGAAAGATCGACGCCTGCCAGCCGCCCGGCTTCGATGATCTTCCGTGAACACCGCGCCACGGCTGCCGCACGATCTTGGAGTAGAAACGGAGCCCCTCGCTTGCCTGATGGATCCTGTGAAAATTCCGGGTAACCGGGGAGGCTGCAACTGCCATCACCACCAGACGGGTTTCCCGATCTCGCAGTGAAGATTTCCATGACCGACACCGAACTTGACAAGCTGATCGAGCGATCGCGACGCGGCGACACGGCCGCGTTCGGGAAGATCATCCGCCATTTCGAGCGGCCGCTGCGGTCATGGGTGGCGGCGCACAGCCCGCCGGGAGTCGATGCGGACGAAGTCGCGCAGGAGGCGTTCATTGCGGCCTACCGTCGCCTCGATGAGTTCGAAACCGGTACGCGCTTCCACGCGTGGCTTTTCACCATCGCGCGATATCAACTGATGACCGAAACCACGCGGCGTCGCCGGATCGCTGATTATCACAGCCGCTTCGCTCCGGAGTTGATCGACCGGGAGCTCGAACGCCGGGCGCGGACCCTCCCGCCGGAGACGATGGACGAACAGCTCGACGCGCTGCGGAGTTGCCTAGAGGAACTGAGCGAGAAAGGCCGGGAGCTGTTGAGCTGGCGTTACGACGAATGCCTGCCGCTCAAGGATCTCGCCGAGCGCACGGGGCGGTCGGTCGGGGCGCTGAAGAAGAACTTTTTCCTGCTGCGCCAGCAGCTCATGGCATGTGTCGAACGGAAAACCGCCAGCGGAGAGAACGCATGAACGATCGCTTGGACGAACTTTGGACAGACTATCTTGAGGGGGAGTTGGAGAACTCCGGTCTTACCGAGTTGGATGCGCTGCTGTCCCGAGATGAGGCGCGGGTGCGGCAGGTCTGCGACGATTACCAGCAGCATCGCCTCCTCGGACGGCTCCATGCCGAGGGCCCGGCCGATCGGGATCGTTTCGTGAAACGGACGCTGGAGCGGCTGGCGGCCGGGCACGACGAGTTCACCCGGGCGACCCTTTCCCGTCTCGACCCGGGAGCACGCCCCCGGATCCTGAGATGGGCCATTCCGTCCCTTGCAGCCGCTGCGGCAATCGTATTCGCAGCGATCCTCTGGCCGCGGGGCGGAGACAGCGAGGTGCCCCCTGTGATCGCCAGCCTGATCCTCTCAGAGGATTGCGTGTGGGCCGACGACACCTCGGTGACCGATGAAGGAAGGGCTCTGCACCCCGGATTCCTGACCCTCCAGAAGGGAAATGCCGTGATCCGGTTCACCGGCGGGGCGGAGATGGTGATGAGCGGGGAAACGCAGCTCGAACTTCTGTCCGCGAGCCGCGCCCGGCTGGCCCACGGCGAGGTCGTGATCCGCGCGGACGAGGGTGCGGAAGGTTTCGTCCTGGAAACGCCGGCGAGCGAGTTGGTCGATCTGGGCACCGAATTCGTCGTGTGGGTGGATCGTGGGGGAGCCACCCGGATGCAGGTCCACGAAGGGCTCGTTTCGGCTGATGGGGAACTGGTCGAGGCCGGCCAGGCGATCCGATTCGAGGGTGGCGGATCAAAGGTCGGGCGAAAAGTCGCAGGCGATCCGCAGGCACCTCGATTTTCCGAAATGCTGCGCCGTGCGAACCCACGCGCCCGGCCGGATTTGATGCGGGTTTACGAGGGCTTTGATCTGCCAGCGGGCAATTACAACCTCGACGAACTGGACGGCGGCAAGGGTTGGTCGGGACCGTGGCGCCTCCCGGAGGCTGATGAGAAGACGGACGGGTATCACGCCGCCGCGAGCCCGAATGTCACGGTGGTCCACGGTCGGCTCGACATCCCCTGGCCGGTCCGGGGGGGCCGGAAGGGCGCGCTGGAACTCGGGGCCGGCCGGCAGACGAAGATCCGCCCGCTTGCCGAGTCGATCAATCTCGCGGGCGAGCAGGTCACGTTCCTGAGTTTCATGGTCGCCACTCCGGAGCGAGGCTCAACGGTGGACCTCACCCTGCGCTCGTCCGAACGCTTTTGGGGCGGCAAGCTCGGGTTTGGCTGGACGTCTTCCGGCAGACCGATCGTCCGCACGGGCGGCGGGTCGATTTCCCGCGGGACGCGCTCCATCCCCGAGGGCGGCACGATCTTTTGCGTGGCCCGGATCCGCAGCCGTGCCGACGCGCCGGACGAGCTTTCGCTGCGTTGCTACCACCCATCCGACTCATTGCCGTTCCTCGAAACGGCCGATTGGGATGTGGAGTCCCATCAGGTGGATCTCTCCGGGCGCTTCGACCTCCTTGAGGTGACCACCGAAGGCAGCTCGCCTGTCTGGCTTGACGAACTGCGGATCGGGCCGACCTGGAGATCCGTGGCCCCCATCCGCGACAACGAGCCATGATGCTTTCCGGGGATCTTTTCGGGTAACCGATCCCGTGAAACTGCCATCGATTGTAACACCCGTTGCCGTTCTCTTGAATTCCATCCCACTTCTCGTCGCAATCGCCCTGCACTCGGTCGCTCGGGCAGCCGATCTCCCGCCTGAGGCGGTGGCATTCCTGGACAGACACTGCATTGATTGCCACGACGATGCGAAGCCGAAGGCCGACTTGGATCTGTATAGTCTGAAACTGGACCCGACCGATCAGAAGAACCTCGCGCTGTGGACGAAAATCCATGACCACGCGAAGTCCGGGAAAATGCCGCCGGAGGATGAGCCGCGTCCCGGGGCGGAGGAGCTGGAAACGTTCCTCAAGGCCGCCGCCGAGCCGTTACTCGAGGCATGGCAGAACAAATATGCGGAAAACGGCCGGACCCCAGCCCGCAGGCTGAACCCGACCGAGTTCGAGAACACCCTGCGCGATCTGCTCGCCGCCCCGTGGCTCGAACTCAAGGCCATGCTTCCGCCGGAACCGCGGGTGCTGGGGTTCGACAACGTCGCCTCCGCCCAGGAGATTTCCTACATCCAGATGTCCCGCTTTCTGGAGGCCGCGGGCGTGGCGATCGACAATGCGATGCTCCTCCGGCCGCGGGTGGAGCCGACGAGTGAGCGCCTCGATTTCGGCGAAAAGGGGCGGATCTACGGCAAGGGAGACCTCAAGGGGAAGGGCTCCCGCGAAACCCGCGTGGTCGGCGATTGGGTGGTGCTGCTTCGCCAGCCCAACGAAGCCCAGGCGCCGTTTCATACGGAGAACCATAGCAAACGCGAACCTGGTTATTATAAGATCAGGGTCAAATGCCGGGCGGTGCATTTCCATAACGGCGAACTTCTCCCTCCTACGAAGGGTCACGTCGCGAGTATCAACACCGGTGCGAAGCGGGTCCTCGCCACCTTCGACGTGCCCGAGGGACCGGACGGGGGCGTGATCGAGTTCGTCGCCTGGCAGCATGAGAACGACAGCCTGCAGTTCTACTGCGCCAGCCTCGACGACCGGCTCCAACCGAGCCTCGAAAAATTCGGGATCGATCATCCCTACAGCGGCGATGGGATTGCGGTGGATTACTTTGAGGTCGAGGGGCCCTACGCGAGCGAGGCTTGCGATCCCGGCGACCTGACGCCGCCCTCTTACAGTCGGCTCTTCGGCGACCTTCCGGTCAAGCGCTGGACGCCGAAAAGTCCCTGTGATCAACCCGATACCCTTCACCTCCCGGACCAGACCGCGAACGTCCACGGCCTGCGCGATCCTTTCCAATTGCCCCCTAACATGAGCATGGTGGTTTCCGAAAATCCGAAGGAGGATGCCGCCCGTCTGTTGCGCGAATTCATGACCGGCGCCTACCGCCGTCCGGTCGAGGACTCCGAGTTCCAGCGTTGCCTGGCTTTCGCCCACGAGGCGCTCGACGAAAATGCCTGTTTTCACGATGCGATGCGCCTGGCCTACAAGGCGGCTCTCGTCTCTCCGGACTTCCTCTATTTCCAAGAGCAACCGGGAACGCTCGACGATCACGCGCTGGCCTCACGCCTTTCCTACTTCCTTTGGCGTTCGATGCCGGATTCCGAGTTGCGTGCACTCGCCGACCAGGGACGTTTGCAGGACCCGGCGACCTACCTCGC
>JBBSJY010000115.1:0-14341 GCA_038256845.1 Verrucomicrobiales bacterium
TGCCGTTCTCTCGGTGGAAAGCATCACCCGCGTGATTTCCGAGGAAGCGCGCCGCATCCTCGGCACTCACGTCGCGGTCACCTCGCTCACCCGCCGGGACGAGCAGGACCAGGACGTTTGCGCCGTTTCCCTCTCCGGGAAATACGCCGCCCTCCGCGACCGCGAGCTGCGGCCCGACGGGCTCTCCGCCCATGTCAGCCGCACGAACCGCCCGCTGCGCCTTACGGAAGCCGAAGTGGAATGCCATCCCGAGTGGAACGGCAGCTACGGTGGGGAAGCCGCACCCGTGCCGACCCGCGGCTGGCTCGGCGTCCCGCTGGTCGGCCACGGCGGGCGGAATCTCGGCATCGTCCAGGTCTCGGACAAGCGGGATGGGGATTTCACTCCGGAGGACGAGGCCGTGCTCGCCCAACTCGCGGCAACCGCCTCGGTGGGTCTGGAAAACGCCCGGCTTTACGATTCGCTGCGCGAGCAGGACAAGCGGAAGGACGAATTCCTCGCCACCCTCGCCCACGAGTTGAGAAACCCGCTCGCCCCCGTCCGTAACGGCCTCGAGATCCTCAGGCTCGCTCCCGATAGCGATCAAGCCCGCACCGCCCGCGACATGATGGAGCGCCAGATCGGCCAGATGGTGCGCCTCGTGGATGACCTGATGGACGTTTCCCGCGTCAGCCGCGGCCAGATGGAACTCAAACCCGAGCGGACGACCGTCCGGACGGTCTTCGAAATGGCCATCGAGACCAGTCTTCCGCTCATCGATGCCGCTCGGCACGAGCTCTCCGTCTCTCTTCCCGAGCAGCCGCTTCACCTCCGGGCCGATCTCACCCGGCTCGCCCAACTGCTCAGCAATCTGATCAACAACGCCGCCAAATACACCCCGGACGGGGGCCGCATCCAACTCTCCGCCCACACCGACGGCCCGGAAATCGTCATGAGCGTCGCGGACACCGGAGTCGGCATTCCCGGGGAAATGCTCTCCAAAGTCTTCGACCTCTTCACCCAGGTCGGGCGCAACCTCGACCGCTCCCAGGGAGGCCTCGGCATCGGCCTTTCGCTCGTCCGGCGGCTCGCGGAAATGCATGGCGGGTCCGTCGCAGCCGAGAGCGCGGGACCGGGCCAAGGCAGCACCTTCACCGTCCGGTTGCCGCTCGCCGCCGAGGCGGCCGAGGAGCCGGAAAATTCTCACCCGGCAGCAAAGTCCGCCGCGGAAAGCCGCCGGATCCTGGTGGTGGACGACCATGTGGACGGAGCCGAAAGCCTGGCGATGCTGCTACGCCTCTTCGGCCACAAAGCCCGCATCGTCCACAACGGCCCCGACGCCCTCGCCGCCGCGAACGAATTCCGGCCCGACCTCGTCTTTCTCGACATCGGCCTCCCCGGCATGAACGGCTACGAGGTCGCCCGGACCCTGCGCCGGAATCACGAAACTGGAGGGCCGATGCTCGTCGCCCTCACCGGCTGGGGCAGCGAGGACGACCGGCAGCGGGCCCGCGAAGCCGGTTTCGACGCCCACCTCGCCAAACCGGTCAACCCGGCCGCCGTCAAGGAAATCGTCCGCAACTGCGCCCGCCGCTGAATCACGCATGGTTATCAGATAACGACGGATCGCCATGGGGGCGAATCCGCAACCGCGAAGTCATGCGAGGCAACACCTCCGACAAGACCACGCTGGCTGACATGTTGGAAAAAATCACCGCCCGCTGCGGCAAGGAGCGGCGCACCTGGATCATGGATCGCGGCATCCCCACCGAAGAAACCCTCGGTGAAATGCGCGCCGCCGAGCTTCCGGCCGGTCCGGCAGATGCCGGGCAGCCGCGGCGACCGGTGATCGCCGCTACGGCCGGGATGCTTGGGTGGCGGCTTCGAGGAGCTGGTCGATACCGCCGAGGAGGTGGAGGAAGCGGAAGCCGCTTTCCCCGAGGTAATCGATCTTCGTCGTGCGAATGCTTTCGCTGTCGCCGATGCGGAGGTGGAAGGTCAGGTAGTCGCCTTCGGGATCGGGATGTCTCTCCTCGGCGTCGGTGCGGAGGGTCCGGATCTCGACTTCGCCGTGGCCGGGGAGCGGAGAGACATGGTAGGAACCGAGGGTGAAGAAATTGCCGAGATCGGCGGTCAGGTGGATGGCATCGGCGATTTCCGGGCCGAAGGAGGACACGAGCCGGGAATTCATGTTGGCGAGCGAAGCGCCGTGATCGCCGGGGAAGCGGAATTTCCAATGAGCGGAGCCGAGGGTATCGATTTTCACGTTCTGCTTTTCCCATTCCCGGCGCTCGTTGGCGGCCTCCTTGAGGATTCGGGCGAGAGTTTTCCGATCTTCGTCGGGCAGCCCGATCCGCTCGCCGATGTGGTCGATTTTCGATGCGGCGGGCAAATCGAGATCTTCGAGATGAAGGCCGGTGGATTCCCGTTTGCGAAGAGTTTCCGAGAGATCGTGGGACGAAATGGCGACGTGGCGGTGGACCCGTCGCGGGCCGGTGAGAGGGGAACCCGGGGATGGTGGCGGAAGGGGGACACCGGAAGTGGTGCGCCCGTCGGCGGCAGCATTTTTCGAAAGTTCCGGGGCGGGGGACGGACTGCCGGCGAGCCACCAGCCGACCAGCATGCCTGCGAGAAAGAGGAGTGGAAGCCGGAGGATCATGGATCGTCTTGCGAAGTTGCGCGGGCCTCGACGACCAGGCGTTTGAGATCGATGGGCGGAGCGGAGGGGCCGATGGCGGGGACGAATTCATCCGCAAGGAGATCGCCGGCCGGATCGCCCTCGATCAGAATCTTCCGGCCCCCGCCGATGACGAGGTGGAAACCATTTTCGGCGGGAGCGACGGAGATCCGGTCGCTTTCCACGTCCCACCGGTCGATCCCGGCGACGATCATGAAGCGGCGGCCGTCGCCGACGATTCCATCCAGTGCGGTTTCCGCTTGGCGGAGAAGGTCGGCGATCTGCGGCGCGGCGGGGGAATAATTGAGGACGACCTTGCCGCCGCCGGGATATTCGAGGCGGACTTTTTCCGAGCGCACGTTCCGCAGATCGCCGGCGAGACGGAAGAGGAGTTGCTTCACCTCGGCGGTGCGTGCCTCGTCCCAGCCGAAGAAGGCGGCGTGCTCGCTTAGGTCGGGACCTTGGTGCTTTGTTTGAAAAAGCCGGCCGATCATGGGAATGTCATTGATGATCGGGACTTCGCCGCCGGACGCCTTGTGAAGGGGGATTTCGAACGCGCCCGGTCTGCGGATCAACTGCGACCATTGCTGGCGGCTGAAGGTGAGGTCGGCGGAGGCGTTGCGATCCGGGCGTGACGACAGATCCCGGGAGAGGACACTCTCCTGGCCGAGAGCTGCGGAGGACCCGGACCCCGTATTGGCGAGGGGGAGATCTGGCGCGACCGGGGCTACGTGGCGGAGGAGTGCGCCGGCGATCAGCCCGGCGACCATTACCGAGGCTGGCAGGAGGATGAGGCGGGCGGGATGACGTTCCGGACGCATCAAATTGGATTGGCGGGAGGTAACGACTGTGGAGGCCGGGGCGGTGCCTGGCTATCTCAAAACGCGCCGTTAAATTTCCGGCCGGTCCAGAAGATGCCGAGCAGGATCACCAGACCGAGGACGGTGCCCCAGTGGGACCACAGCGGGATGCGGCTTTCCATCGGCCGGGGCTCCGGAAGGGCGTTGATTTCCTTGATGAGGGTGGCGAGCTGGTCGGGAAGAATGCTGCGGCCGCGGGAGACGCGGGCCATTTCATCGAGCACCTCGGGGCGCGCGGGCTGGCCGGTCTTCTCGATTTCCACGCCTTGGGCGAGGATGGTGGTTTCCACGGGCTGGTCATCAGCCCCGCCGGCGGTGGCACGGAGCTGCCACGCCCCGGGAAGATCGACCCGGAAGCGACCGCTGAAGGCTCCCCATGCGGTGTCGTTTTTCTGAAGCTCGATCCTCTGGCTGCGGCCGTCGGGCGAGGTGACATCGACCGAGACGGTGCCCTTTTCAAGCGGGGCTCCATTGGGATCGAAGGCGTTCGCATTGAGCGTGACGGTGGCGCCGGGCTCCGGTCGCTCCGGGGTAAAGAAGAGGCGGACCCGTTGGCCTGCGGCCATATTGCGCTGGTACGACATCCAGCGGGCCACCTGGCCCCAAAAGCGGTAATGGTAGAGATCTTCGACGCCGCGCCTCCAGCGCCAGGCGGAATCGATTCCCATGAAGAGGACTTTTCCGTTTCCCGCGGCTTTGGTCACGATCAGCGGGATGGGACCGTATCGGCCGCCGCGGCGGCTGCCATGGACGGCGAGGACCTCGGTGCCGCCCTTGGCGCGGATGACGGGGGCGTGCCAATGGAAACCGGGGAGACGGCGCCAGATCTCGGGGTTTTCCTCCTCGTTTTCGCCGAGCATGGTGAGGAGCGAAGCGCGGCCTTCGCTGGTGAGATTGAGCGCCGAGGCGACGGGCTCCGGGAAACCGCCCTTGCGTTCCTCATCCAGCGTCACCGGCATCAGATCGCCCAATTCGGTATCGAGCAGGGAAAACTGATTTCCCTGGGGGCCGGGAAGGAAGACGACGCCCGAGGCCTGGTTTTCGACAAGGCCGCGGATGAGCGCGCATTGCTCGACGGTGAGCTGGTCCTTCGCGACGCCGACATCGCCGAGAAAAATGACATCAAATTTGGCGATATCCTCGAGATCGGACGGGAATTCGCTGATGTAGTCGCGCCCTTCGGCGGGACCGAGCTGCGGGTGGAAAAGCAGACAAGAAAGCTCCACCCCGGGGTCGCGCGAGAGGGCGTTCCTCAGGAAGCGGAACTCCCACCGGGGGAGGGATTCCACCACCAGGACCCTGATGCGCTCCGGCCGTCCCGCGATGGTGAACTCGCGCGAGTTGTTGGTGGCGACCAGCTCGCCATCCGCCACGGGAATGGAAAGTTCGAGGGTGGAGGAACCTTCGCTCTCCAAGCGCCAGAGGATGGAGTCGTACGTCTCGGCGTTGGGCGGGAGGACGATGTCCTTGGTGCGTTCGCGGCCGGATTCGTCGCGAAGACGGACGATGGTGCGGACCTGCCGGTTGAGGGAGGAACGGATGGTGAAGGGAATCTGGACGTTTTCGCCGACGATGCCGTAGGTCGGTGCGGAAACGCTCAGGAGGTCGAGGTCGGGGAGGCGGGTCTCGCTGCCCACGGGAATGGTGAACAAGGGGACTCCGCGAAGGCGCATTTTCTGGGCGGCGGCGACCGGAGGCTGGCCGGTGTTGAAGTCACCATCACTGAGCATGACGACGGCGCGGAGGTTGGTTTCCCTTTCCAAAAGTTCGGAAAGGGGTGCTTCGAGATTGGTGCCGGAGAGCCCGCCATCCGCGCCCGGAGTGGCGAACGGAAGGACGAGGAGGTCGTTGTCACCTCCCGCTTCAAGGGGCTCCCAGAAATCGGCGGCGAGGGCGCTTTCGACCCATTCGGCCCGCGAGACGACATCGGGATCGGGGGAGAGGGATGCGGGGAGCGGGGCATCGATCGATTCCATCGATTTCGAATCGTCCCAGAGGATGGCAATCTTCGGTTTCGAATCGGGATTGAGGGTGGTGCGCCACTCGGGTTGCCAGAGGAGGACGACGACGACGGCGGTGGCGAGGAAACGCAGGCACTCGAGGGCGGCGGTGCGTTTGGGATGGGGCGATCGTTTCCACGAAACGACGGACAAGCCGATCATCAGGATCAGCGCGGCGATGCCGATCCACAGCGTGAGCGGTGTTGGAGAGATGTGGAGCAAGAAGGCGGGATGTTAGGGATGACCGGTTGTCGGAATGTCAGGCGGCGGCTTTTCCCGGGATCACCTGGACGGTCGATTTCCCGGGCAGGCACAGGAGGGCTTCGGCAATGAGAAAGAGGAGGACGGCGATCAGGAAAGCCCGCCAGATGTCGCGGGAGAGCGAGGGATCGGAGGCTTGGCCGGCTTGGTCGAGAAGGGTGTAGCCGGTTCCCGCGAGCACCGCATCCAGTTGCTCCCGCGCCAGGATTTCGGGGGCGTCTTCGGCAACAGGGCGGTTGAGGGCAACGAGACGCTCGCCCAAGCGGAAGATGCCGCTTTCAAAAGCGGCGTTGGCAGGGTCCGGCGTGCCGAAGTCATCCAGGCGGGTCCGGGTTTCGCCGGGAAGCGCGCGGGCTCCTTCGCCGGCCACCGCGGCGACGTAGGAGGCATCGAAGCGCTCCGCCCCGGCCGTGACGATGCGCTGGACCACCGGGAGGAGCACATCGGCATCCCCCAGATTGGACCAGGACCAATCGGGCAACGAGCCGATGAACCACGCGGTTCCACGGTCGACGATCCGGCGGCTCAAAAACGCTTCGCCATCTTCCCAGCGTGCGAGCGGGGCGGTGTCGCCGAGCGGGATCTGGCGGCGGATGGCACGGAGCCGGTCGGCGGGAATGGGAGTGCCATCCAAGCCGTCGCGAAGCGGACCGTCGCTGCGATTCCATTCCTCAAGGAGATGGAATTTGCCGGCGGCGGCTTCGTCGGGAGCCGACCAGGTGAGGTCGAGAAACGAGGCTCCAGAGGCGATCCCCGGCGGGAAGAAGATGACCTGCCCGCCGGCTTCGAGGAAACGGAGGAGGGCATCGGCGGAGCCTCCGGTGGGGAAGGGAGCGGCCCAGAGGATGGTGCCGACATCGCCGGTGGGAGCGGTGGCGAAAGCGGAGGGATCGACACGATCGGCGGTTTGATTGCCGAAATCGGGGGGGGCGGCGGCGAGCGTGAGAAAGAAGCCGGCCTCGCCCTCGGGCCCGACGACGAGGGAGCGGATGGGCCTGGCCGGTCCGTAGGCGAAAAAGGCCGCATTGTCGCGTGGGTTCCCATCCGCGGGAATGGAAAGCCAGCCGTAGCCGGATTCCTCGCCGACAGTGACGGGAATCAGTTTCTGGAAACGGAGGGAGGGGCCGGGAATGGTGAGGGTCTCGGCGGTGCGGGTGCCATTGAGATGGGTGGTCAGAGGCACGCTGGCGGTGCCGCGCGATTGCTCGCCGCGGAGGATTTCCAGATCGAGGAGGATGTCATCGCCGACCCTTCGTGAGGAAAGGAGCTGGATGGCGGTGTTGGGGGCGGTTTCCCCGGTCACGGAAAGGACCCGGATCGCCGGCTTCCGTGGCAGCGCGGCCAGGCTGGCGCGGGCGGCGGCCCAGCGTTCGTCGTCCGGGCGCCAGTTGGAGGACTGGAGATCCGAGGCGATCCAGACCTCGGACGTTCCCGGGGTTTCCGCGAGGAACTCGGCGGCCCTTGCGACCAGTCCGGGAAATTCGGCCTGCGTGTCGGTCGGCCCGGTGGCGGAAAGATCCGCCATGACATCGGGCGAGGGCACGTCCTGCGGCTGGCCGCTGGCGCTGTCGATCAGGACGAGCCGGGGGGAACCGAGGTCGGCGATGGCCTCACCCACCTTTTCAAGAACGATCTGGCGCCGTGCGGCAAGCCCGTCCCCGGCCCGGGTCTCCATCGAGGCCGAGCGGTCGAGGAGCAGGACGACCGTATCGATGGAGCCGCCGCCCCAGCCGATGAAGCCGGAAACGATCGGCCGGGCGGCCGCGAAGGCGAGCGCGGCCAAGCCGAGCGCGCGGCAGGTGAGGATGAGTATGTGGCGTAGCTTCTTCTTGCCGCGGGATTCGCGGGTCGCCTTCAGCAGGAACTGCATCGCCGCCCACTGGATCGTCTTGTGACGGCGGCGGTTCAGCAGGTGGATCGCTATGGGAACCGCCGCGGCGAGCAGGCCCCAGAGAAGAAGCGGATTGAGGAAAAGCATCGGGTGATGGGCGCGAGATCTCGGGCGGTCGGTTCAGGAGTTCATCTAGTGCTTCGACTTCGGCAGGCGGGCGGTGAGGAATTCGCGCAGCAACGGTTCAAGCGGAGTGTCGGTGGTGACGAGCTGGTAATCTGCGGCGGCGTCGTGGCATTTGGCGCGGACGGCGGTGAGGAAGTCGCGCAGCGCGGTCTTGTATTCGTCCGCGATGAGATTGGGTTCCGCGACGATGGCGGTGCCGTCCTCGAGATCGACGAAGCGGTGGGGCCGGTCGAACTCGAAGCCGATTTCCAGCGGGTCCATCAGATGGAACACCGAGATGTCGTGCTTGCGGTAGCGCAGGTGTTGGAGGGCGTCGCCGAGGGCGGCGGTGTCGGTGAAAAGATCGGATAGAATGACCACGAAAGCGCGCTGGCCGATTTTTTCGGCGATCGTGTGCAGGGCGGTGAGGAGGCCGGTCTCGCCGGAGGGTTCGAGTTTGCCGAGGGTGGTGAAGAAGCGTTCGAGGTGGGCGGCGCGGCGGCTGGGCGGGACTTCGAGGTGGAGCTTGTCGGTGCAGATCGAAAGGCCGGCGGCGTCGCCTTGGTTGACGAGCAGATAGGCAAGCGACGCGGCAATCCGGCGGGCGTATTGGATTTTCGAATCGCCGTGGCCCGCGAAGTTCATCGATCCGGAGGCATCGACAACGAAATAGGCGCGGAGGTTGGTGTCGGCCTCGAATTCCTTGATATAGAAACGATCCGAGCGGGCGAAGGCCTTCCAATCGAGCCGGCGGGTGTCATCGCCGGGGACATACTTCCGATATTCCGCGAATTCCACGGACGATCCGCGGTGGGGCGAGCGGTGCTTGCCCGCGACATTGCCCATCATCGGCACGCGCGACTCGATCGGCAGCGAGCCGAGGCGGGAGAGGAGGGCGTTGTCGAGGAAGTCGTGCATGCGATTAGATTCAAGAGACAAGATTCAAGAATCAAGAGTAGAGGGTGGCGGAGATTGCAGGTGGTTGATGAAGCCGTTGAGCATTCGTGAGATTTCGCGGGCTTCTTCAATCATGGCTTCGGTATTTGCGAACGGCTCGGTTTGGAGTTCCCGGCACACTTCGCGATGAATCATGAGCTGGGTGCGAAGTTCGCCGCAGGAACCTTTGCTATAACTCAGAAAGCGGGAGAAATCGGCCTCCGAAGAGCGCTCGGCTCCTTCAGCAATGTTTGACGGAATTGAAATCGCCGACCGTTGGATCTGATCCTTGAGAACGAAATCCCTAGACCCGTGGGAAGCAACACACACGTTCACCGCAAGACGGCAGCCGCGTTTCCAGACGTCCAGGTTTTCAAAGTTATGTGTCATAAGCCGGCCTTCTTTTCTTGAATCTTGAATCTTGATTCTGGATTCTCACTCTTCGCGCATCTCCCGGATCAGCCGTTCCACGATTTTCTTGGAGGTCATGCCTTGGGACTCGGCGGAGAAGTTGGTGATGACGCGGTGGGTGAGGACGGCGGGTGCGACGGCTTCGAGGTCTTCGAGGGATGCCATGTAATTGCCTCGCAGGGCGGCGCGGGATTTGGCGCCGAGGATGAGGTATTGGACGGCGCGCGGTCCGGCCCCCCAGCCGACGGTTTCCTTGAGCCACTGGGGCGACTCCGGCTGGCCGGGGCGGGTGCGGCGGACGATTTCCACCGCGTATTCATAAAGGTGTTCCGGGACCGGGACGCGGCGGACGAGCTGCTGGTAGGCGAGGACTTTTTCGCCATCGAGCAGGCGGTTGAGGGCCTGGCGGGTGCTGCCGGTGGTTTCGCGGGCGATGCGCTTTTCCTCATCGGCGGACGGGTAATCGACCTCGATGAGGAACATGAACCGGTCGAGCTGGGCCTCGGGCAGGGGATAGGTGCCTTCCTGCTCGATCGGATTTTGCGTGGCGAGGACGAAGAACGGCGGCTGGAGGGTGTAGGTGTGGCCGAGCACGGTGACCATGTTCTCCTGCATCGCCTCGAGCATCGCGGACTGGGATGTCGCCGGGGCGCGGTTGATCTCATCGGCGAGGACGATGTTGGCGAAGACCGGGCCCTTGATGAACTCGAACTCGCGCTTTCCGCCGACGCCGGATTCCTGGATGATGTCGGTGCCGGTGATGTCCGCGGGCATCAGGTCGGGCGTGAACTGGATGCGGTTGAAGGAAAGGTGGAAGGTCTGGGCGACGGAGGAAACCAGCAGGGTCTTCGCGAGACCGGGGACGCCCATCAGCAGCGCGTGGCCGCGGGCGAAGAGGCAGATCGCGAGCTTCTCGATGACCTCCTCCTGGCCGATGATCGCCTTGCCGAGTTCGGCGCGGAAGCTTTGGTAGGTTTTTCCGAGTTCATCGATGGCGGCGACGTCATCGGGTGGCAGCTGGTGGGCGGGTTCGGGGATGGCTTCCATGGAGGATTCGTTTGCGAATGCTAAGCGACGCTAAGAGGCGGGTCCGTTTTGTCGAGGAGGGATGCGGCGGAAATAAAGGCCGGGACGGGGTTTTTCCTCGTAACGGCGATCGCCGGTTCCAGCGCGCCCGGGGTCGCTGCGAAACCGAGAAAATTTCCATTTCCCACTTGCCAGCGGGCAACTAGCTGCTAAATCACCCGCCCCGCGGAAAAGCCGGAACGTTCCGGCCTGTCCCCGCGGCCACGCGAAATCACGCACATCATGGCCCGAATTTTAGGTATTGAAATCCCCAACGAGAAGCGCATCGAGGCATCACTGCCTTACATGTTCGGCATCGGCCGCTCCACCGCGGCGAAAATTCTCGATCACGCTGGCATCGATCCGGACATCCGCACCGGCCAGCTCACCGAAGAGCAGCTCGTCAAGATCTCGCAGGTGATTCAGACCGAATCGATCATGGTGGAAGGCGATCTCCGCCGCGAGCGCCAGGGTCAGCTCAAGCGCCTGACCTCGATCAACTGCTACCGCGGCATCCGCCACAAGCGCGGCCTGCCGGTGCGCGGCCAGCGCACCCGCACCAACGCCCGGACCCGCAAGGGCAAGAAGAAGACCGTCGGCGTTAAGAAGTAATTTTTTGCAATCATGTCCGACGAAACCGACCAAGAAGCTGCCGTGAAGCCGGCAGTTGAGCCCGCAGCAGCTCCAGCACCCGCCACTCCTACCGCTCCAGCACCCGAAGCGGCCGCCCCCGAAGGCGCGCCGAAAAAGGACGCCAAGCGCGACATTTTCGCCGAGATCGGCGGAGGTGAGGAGGAGATCAAGATCCACAAGGCCAAAGGCTCGAAGAACGTTCACCGCGGAATCGTCCACGTGACCGCCACTTTCAACAACACGATCGTCAGCGTGACGGACCCCAACGGCAATTCGATCGGATGGTCGAGCGCGGGTAAGATGGGTTTCAAGGGCTCCCGCAAGAGCACCGCCTACGCCGCGCAGGTGGTTTCGCAAGATGCCTGCCGCCAGGCAATGGGACACGGTCTCAAGGAAGTCGATGTCCGGGTCAAAGGCCCCGGTTCCGGCCGTGAGTCCGCCGTCCGCGCCGTGCAAGGTCTGGGCCTCGAGATCCTTTCGATCCGCGACGTGACCCCCATCCCGCACAACGGCTGCCGCCCGAAGAAGGCCCGCCGCGTGTAGTCCAAATTTTTCAGAAACTTTATTTATGGCACGTTACACAGGTCCACGCACCAAGATCAGCCGCCGCTTCGGCGTCTCGCTCTTCGGTCCCTCCAAGGCATTCGAACGCCGCAACTTCCCCCCCGGCCAGCACGGTGTGCGCGCGGGACGGAAGAAGAAGAGCGAATACTCCGTCGCCCTCGGCGAGAAACAGAAGCTCCGCTTCCAATACGGCGTGCTTGAGAAGCAGTTCCGCGGTTACTACGAGGAAGCCGCCCGCCGTCGTGGCGTGACCGGCGTCATCATGTTGCAATTGCTTGAGTGCCGGCTGGACAATGTCTGCTACCGCGCCGGCTTCGCCAACACGCGCCAAGCCGCCCGCCAGATCGTCAACCACGGCCACGTGCTGGTGAACGGCCATTGCGTCGATATCCCCAGCTACCAGGTCAAGCCGGGTGATGCGATCAAGGTCGGCGCCAAGCCATCCTCGCAGCAACTCGTGCTCCGCATGACCGATCTGACCCAAGCGGCTCCGCTGGTCGATTGGCTCACGGTGGACAAGGACAAGCTGGAAGCCACCGTTTCCCGCGTGCCCGAGCGCTCCGACATCGATCCGCTCGTCAACGAGCAGCTCATCGTAGAGCTTTACTCGCGCTGATCCGGGAAAGATCCCAACCGATTCAGAAAAGCGCCCGGACGGAAGTCCGGGCGCTTTTTCGTTTTATAGGAGATGAACCCGTGAGGGACGGGTTCACGCGGAGTGGTCGGATGTCACCGGTGGAGGAAATGCCGGAGCGCCAGAAGCTACCTCACCGCCAAACCTGATTTTCCGGACGCCGCGTTCGGCGTTCGAGGTGTTGTCCACGCGCACCCACGCCGCGAAAGTGGCTGCGCAGAGCGAGCTCTGGATGGTGCCGATGCGTTTGCCTTCCGGGGTGCGGAGGCAGGAGCTGGGAAGTAGAGGAGGATTGATTTCCGATTGATGATTGATCATCCGTCTCCGCGAGGCTCCGCCGGGACAAGTTTTCCGGACCAAGCTACCATGGAATCTGCACACTCGCAACGGCCGCTGCGTGATTGGTGGCAGCGAGGAGGGAGGTGCGAGGGAAAATGTAGGAAAGATCAGCCTGCCCTGGGTTGACAGGCCTTTGGACTCACCTCCGATTTGATGTAGCTCGTTGATTTTCAGAATGATGAGCCGAATCATTGCCAGATTTCTGGCTGCAACCGATGTGGAAGTGGTCTTGGGCATTGATTGCTGAGTTTTTCTCCTGGTCGGATAGATTCTGGACCTCGTCGGCGCTAAACCTTGACTATTGAAACGAGACTGGAAGGGCAAGGGATTCAGTCCCCAACTGCTTCTTTATCGGTGGACGAGGGAGGGCGCATCGGATTTCGACAGGCTGTCCAAACGCGCGGCGACGGAGATTCCGGGCTGCAACGCCGCTTTCCTGAAATCCCGCAGCCAAGCTCTAGCGCGGCGGAAGCGAGGACACGCCGACTGGGGGAGGCGATGTAGGTCATGGTGTTGAAGACGGCGTAGGCGTTTTCGCCGTCCGTGGAAGTAGCCGGAAAAACGGGCTCCCGGATCGGCATCGAGCCTCGTCTGCTCCTCGTTATCACTCGTTTCGGTATTTCCGGCAATTGCGGCCAGACGGTGACCGAACCAGAAGCTGCCCAGCTTCGACCGGGATCATCCCGATCGACCGGACGTCGGCGAGGGTCATTGGGAATTCCTTGCTCGATGCCGCCATCCCGGCGAGAGGGCGGGCGACTTTCAGAAAATTGGTTGCCCTGCCGGGTGTGAGGCCGGTTGAGGGTGTGGCAGCCTCCTGCTCGAAGATCACCTCAGATGGCGCAGTCCTCGCGGTGGAAACCGCCCGTTTAGCTTTCTTCCTATCCGCGACACGGGTCACGTGGCGGGTCACGCGGTGCGATTTTTGGGTGCGTCCCGCGCGAGTTGTTTTTGTCTGGCCATTTCAGCCACTGCGGATCGGACCTCCGCCAAGTCGTAACGAACCGTATCTTCGATCTCCAGGCTGGCGGGAATGTGTCCATGACGTCGCCAGTGGATTGTTTGCGGGGTAATGCCCATGATCTTCGCGACAGCTGGGGCAGGGAGGTATGCCGTTTCAAGAGACGGGCCGGATTTTTCGAGGACGTGGGTCGGTTGCACGTGTCCCATAAGTCGCAAGAAAAACCGCGGTGCGAGCGAGTGCCCCAAAAAACGGGCCTGTTTTAGGGGAAGCCCTCCCAGCGGTCTGAAGTCGCGAGGGCTTTCTCAAATCCCCACGCCGTCCTTGACCTGGCGCAAAGCTTTCATGGTGCAGGGGAATCCCCAGTTCACAAGGATCTCTGCACGGCGTTTCATCCCAATGGTTCCAATTGATCCAAAGGGCGACGTCGCGAAGCAGCGTGAGGTCCTGTGGCCTAGCGGCATTGACTCCAAGCGTTTTACGCGACGCTCGATATTTGAAGCGGAGCCTGTTTCGGTCCGGCCAATTGGAATCGATCTCATCCACACCCCGCCAAGCCGAGGCAAGCGCCGCTTGGGCCGGCCGAAGGCCGAGGCCCCTGGTCTTGATGTCATTTATGATCCACTTCCGATGCTCGTTCGGAGCGTTTCCCTCCAAGCCGCAAAGGACTTCCACAGGAGAGGTGAGGACGATCGCGACCGGGAGGTAGAGAATTTCGGAGGTGATTTGGTATTCGGGAGGCTCGCTGTTGACGGGGAGTTGGCTGGGAATCTGATGCTGCTCCTTCAGTCTCTCGCTAAAAGCGAACCGTTTTCTGCAAATGACCAAATCCCTCCATCCGCCATTCTTACCGCTCCATCTGGTTTCGTCGCTGACGCTCGGCTGGGCGCTGTGGTCGGTGTAGATCCAATCGTCCCTTCGGGTGCTCCAGATTTCCGGAACAAAATCGTCGGGATTGATTTTGCCGGGTTTTCGTGGCGAGTCCCGGGGGCATGGCCGCAGCGGGTCTTTCTTTTTGGCTGACA
>JBBSJY010000116.1:0-14319 GCA_038256845.1 Verrucomicrobiales bacterium
CCGGGTCGTTCGGCTCGTTCCAATCCAAGTTCAAGCCCCAGGCTGGTAATTTTCTGGGCTACGATGGGGAGAGCAATGTCAGGTTGGTTCGACGTGACGCCTCCTCTGATCCGGAAACCTTCAACCCGGCTGTTTCCTGGAAATTTGATAACTGGGAGGAAAACCAACTGGGGGAACCCACAGCGGGGGCGGAATTCGAAAAGAAACTGCTGGGAACCTGGAAACAAGAGCACGGTCATTTCGTAGTGATCGGTGAAAAGTCTATCAAGTACCACGATAAGGATTGGAAACTCGTCTGGCGCACTCCCTATCGGTCCTTGGATGGTGATTCCATCGAAACGACTGACTATTCGAATAAGAAGACGGCTGCGAAAATGGAGTTCGGGGATGGCAACCGGACCCTGGTCTGGACCGACCAAGATGTCTCCTCCACGCTGACGCGCCTTCCGGATGGCTCTGGGAAAGTCGATGATTCGCTGCGCGGAAAGTTGATCGGGACCTGGACCGGACAACCCGGAACCAAAGTGGCGGATGAAACCATCAATATCGGCAGGGATGCGGTCGACGACATCAACTTCTGGACCTTGAAGAAAGGTGACGGCACCGAAATCCAGCACCGCTTCATGATTGGGAACGGCGACATTGTCACGCTCGACGATCTCATCACACAGACAGTCAAGATCGAGGGCGACATCCTCACAATCCGGTATGGCGACGCCCCGGAAACCTACACCTTCCAGCGCCTGAAGAGCATCGATTGACAGGGAGATTCCCGACAAGTGTCCGGACCGCCCGGCTTCTCGCGCCGATCCGATGGTCCGGATTCCAAAATAACACCGACACCATTCCTTCTGTGGTCGAACCATTAAATTTATAGAGATTTGCGGCGATCACTCCCGGCAACTTGTCTTTGCCATCGAAATCTCCCCACTCTCCCCGGACCCATTCCTCGATAACCTTTCCGCGACGACACTTTCTCAAAAACACCACCACCCCCCATTTCCCCGCCCTCCGGTCCCGGCAACGGCTGTTTCTGGAGCCTCCCGCAAAATGCAAATTCCTAGCAGCCCCCCTCCCGCCCGTGGTCGGGGAAAGACATCGATGAAACTTCCTTGAGGGCTGATCGGGCGTCGTTCATGCTTTCGGCGCATCCTGCTCCGCGGCAGCGATACACCGGTCTTACAGTGGTGCTTTTAGAAGCCCGTCTAGCAGCTTGGTGCCCGAGGCCGTGCGTGAGGTCATTGGTGGCGAGCCGGGCATGGCTCGGGCCGACCCCGCATAAGAGAATACTCATGCAGTTACACCCTCCGGGCCGCCGCAGTCAGGATGCTCCAAGCCTAACCGAACACCACAACGCATCATGGCCAACCAAAAGACCGAAAGGACCCGGAAAAAGAAAACCCGCCACCCACCTGGAAGAACCAACCCGGACGCCGCCGGCATCGACCTCGGCGCCATCGTCCATTACGTGGCAGTCCCCGCAGACCGCGACGAAAAACCGGTGCGGCATTTTGGAACTCTCACCGAAGATCTCACCGGGTTGGCCGATTGGCTCAAGCAATGTGGCATCACCACCGTAGCGATGGAGGCCACCGGGGTTTACCGAATTCCGCTCTTCCAGATCCTTGAAGACCGCGGTTTCGAGGTCTGCCTGGTCAATGCCCGCCACGTCAAGAACGTGCCCGGACGCAAGAGCGACGTGCAGGACTGCCAGTGGCTTCAATACTTGCACAGTGTTGGCCTGCTCAACGCGTCATTCCGTCCTCCGGCGGACATCTGTGCGGTGCGCTCGCTGCTGCGCCACCGCGAGAGTATGATGCGGACCGCCTGCCAACATCTGTTGCGAATACAGAAGTCGCTCGATCAAATGAACGTGCAGCTGCACCACGCTGCCACCGACATCACGGGCTACACTAAGAAAGATGGCTCTGCACTGCAATATAAGGATCAGGATGTCGCATTTCAGGGAAAGAGCAAGGCGGGCGCAGGCATTGATGGAATTTATATTCTGGCTGGCTCCTATCTAACTTCCTTTTTGCAGGATTTGAAAATTGAATCGAAGTAACTTCATGAAAGCTCAACTTCTACTGGCCGCTTTCGGCGTGGGAATATTTTGTGTGTCGCTTGCCATCGCTGCGCCCGCGCCGAATTACGAATGGCTACCCGTAGAGGCCAACATCGCTGGTTCGGCGGCGGATGAAATGAATACGCCGCAAGTTTTCTTGGCGGTGACGATTACCAAAACGCCCAAACTTACCGCCGACATCGCGAAATTTACCAAGACTTACACCATTGATCTTGGAAAACTCGACATCCAAAACGATGGCACGGCAGCAGTAGCCACGTCGCGCGGCTTGAACCTGGCGCTGCAAGACGCCAAAGCTCAAAACGCCAATCGCATCGTGTTTCCCAAAGGCACCTATCTCATCAGCGAAACCGATCCGGTGGTGATTGACCATAAAAATACCGTGATTGATTTGAACGGTGCGACGTTGCAAATCAACACCAACGGTCTGCCCGATTATACGATGGTGAAGATCGTGAACGGCACGGAAAATCTGCGGCTCACCAATGGCATTCTGCGCGGCGACCGCGACACCCACGATTACAAAACTATCAAGTCCACCCATGAACATTGTCGGTTGCTCACCTTTGTCAGCGGGCAAGAATTGGAAGTTGACCATCTCACCGTCACCAACGCGCCGGGTTTTGCAATTGCCACCAGCGTTCAGGGCCATAACTCGCGGACCGAACTTTTGGCAATGATATATTATTCGGTGATGATCAAAGATTTGGAGAGTGGCGCGCTTTCCCAGACCGGCGAGAAAGCGCCAGACGCGACCAAAACCCGCAGCAGCAAGCCGTATGATATTTCCAAAAGCGGTGGCCAATTCGAGTTCGGTTACACGCCCGGCTACATGGGCTACCCTTTCATCAAAGACCGCAACTATCAAGTCATTTTTTATGATGCCAACATGAGTTTCTGGAAAAGCGCGGAGTGTTCCAGTTCCGCAAAGTCGCGGTTCCTGCGAACGCCAAGTTCTTGCATCTGGAGTTCAACCAGAGCGAAGTTTCATCTATTCCTGCCCACACTGGTGCTGGCAACCAAGGCTTTTGCGAACGGATTTCTAATTTCAAGTCGCCAACCGATGTTCATTTTCACGACAACATCATTAGCATAACCGCGCGCCGGGATTGGCGTTTACCGGTGGGCAAAAGTGGCTTATCGAAAACAACTTGTGGGAAGGCAGCGGCGGCCAGGCGCCCAGCTTCGCCATTGATTTCGAGGATGGCTGGGAAATGATGCAGGATGTTGCGCTGCGTAATAATAACTTCAAAAACAACTCGAACGATTTAGTCGTTGTCGCTGGCAGCGATCTTTTATTTGAAGGCAACCAGTTTGAGAAAACGGTTTCTTTTAGTAGCCGCGCCTACAACTATACCGTTACCAAAAATCGCTTTACAGGCGGTAGGGTCGGATATACCACGCGGTCGGGAGCACTTCGCGTCCACGATAATCACTACGAAAACATCTCCACGCTTTCGATGACCTTCGACGGCAAGGGCGTGGCTGATGGTTTCGACCGCAAAGCGGGAACCAACATTCAAACGCCCGCGATTACGCTGGAAAACGAAACTTTATCGGACGTAAAACAGGTGAGGGGAACCTATTTTAAGTTCATCAATTCCAAATTGGAAAACGTGAAGCGAATCGCCGGTAAAGATACGGTGTTGGCTGATTTGCAGAACAACGAATTGACGAATGTTTCGCTGCTCTACGAAAAGACGGGCCCGGATGTGTGGGTAGCGATAAACAACAATAAGGGCACTTTGGTCGAGGAAGGGCCGGGATTGGAGCGTAAAAAAAGACTGCAAATCGAGACAACTCTAACGGTCAGACGCCGGTTCCTGCCGACTTGGACGGCGTGCAGGCCATCCCGGTGGGGTATGATTACACCGTAGCACTGAAGAATGATGGCACCGTCATCGCCTGGGGAAGCGACAGTTCCGGCCGGACGAACTGCGGCAACTACCTTCCATCGTTGAACATGACGGGCTTGTCCGGCGTGCAGACCATCGCGGCGGGTGAATATCACACCATTGCATTGAAAAGCGATGTCACCGTGGTTGCGCCCGGGTTTCTGCCCGTCACGGGCGGCTCCGGAGCCTGCTGCTCCGCGGAGCCGTTGAGTTCAAAATCTCTTGGCGATACCCGGAAGCGCACCGCGGGCGACTTAGAACCGGACACTCGTGATGGGAAATTTTTCGCAGGAGGTACTTTCCAAACGGAAAATCTTCAGCCAGAGTTGGCGCATGACACGACGCCCTTTTATAAAGACTGCCATTGGCGCCTCGCTGGCCGCCGGATTTTCCCGCGCCCAGGAGGAGGTGAAAGAGTCGGAGGTGACACAGCCAACCGCGAAGCCGCTGGGTTGGGCATTGGTGGGTCTGGGTTCACTGAGCACCAACCAGATCGCCCCGGCGCTGCAGAAGACCAAGCATGCCAAGCTGGCCGCGGTGGTGACCGGCACACCCCAAAAGGGGAAGGATTGGCGCGAGAAATATGGGCTGGAGGAAAGCCAAGTGTATCACTACGAGACATTCGACCGGATCGCGGAGGATCCGGCGGTGGATGTGATCTATATCGTGCTACCTAACAGCATGCATCATGAGTTCACGATCCGCGCGGCAAAGGCGGGGAAGCATGTGTATTGCGAGAAGCCGATGGCCAACACTGCGGCGGAGTGCCGGGAGATGATCGCCGCGTGCGACGCGGCGAAGCGGAAGCTGGGGGTGGGGTATCGTTGCCAGTTCGAGCCGCATCACGTGGAGGCGATCCGGCTTGCGCGGGAAAATGTTTTCGGGCCGGTTCGTCATATCGAGGCGGGATTTGGTTTTAAGATTGGAGACCCGAAGCAATGGCGGCTGCGCAAGGAGCTGGCAGGCGGCGGCGCGCTGATGGATGTGGGAGTTTATGCCTTGCAGGCGTGCCGATATATTTCGGGCGAGGAGCCGGTGGAGATCACGGCGATGGAAACGAAGACGGACGCGGAGAAATTCGCGGAGGTGGATGAGACGATCCAGTGGTCGATGAAGTTTCCCTCCGGAGTGACGGCAAACTGCCTTACGACCTATAATTTCAATGGTATGAACAAGTTTGCGGCCTATGCGGAAAACGGGCAGTTTGGGATTGACTCCGCTTATGGATATTCGGGTCAGAAAGGGTGGACTTCGAAGGCCGAGGTGCCGCTGACATTTCCGGACATCGATCATTTCGCGGCGCAGATGGATGCGTTTTCGCTGGCGATTCGCGAAGGCGCGGAGTTCGAGCCTTCCGGGACGGAGGGGCTGCGCGATTTGCTGGCGGTGGAGGCGATTTACCGCTCGATCGCCAATGGCGGGAAGGAAACGGTGGCTTTGATGTGACGACGATCCCGGACGACGCATTGATCACCGGAGAGGAGGTTCATTGATTTGTCTCGCGGCAGCCAGATCCGGACCAACGGCCGGTCGGGTGCGTCGGGGGCATGAAGTTTAGGAGCTCCCCCCCTGTTCCGGCAACGGGAGCGGGGTGGGCGCTCTGGCTGGGGCTGCGGCGGTCGAGTGGCGGCAGTCCTCGATCTTCGTCCATTCGGCTTGCCCTGAGGGTGACGTGTCCTAGCATCCGCCCTTCCCCGAGCGCCCGCTCACGCTGCCCATGAACCGCATTTTCGTCGAAAAAAAGGCCGCCCACGACGCCGAGGCCCGCCAACTGCTGCACGACCTCCGAGAGTCGCTGGCGCTCAACAACCTCGAATCCGTCCGCGTCGTCAGCCGCTACGACATCGAGGGCGTCAGCAGGCAGGAATTCGATGCCGCCGTCCGCCTGATCCTCTCCGAGCCGCAGGTTGATGGAACGTTTCGCGAACTTTCCCTCGGGGAAAACGACACCGCCTTCGCCGTCGAATACCTCCCGGGCCAATTCGACCAGCGCGCGGATTCCGCCGCCCAGTGCATCCAGATCCTCACCGGCGGCGACCGCCCCGCCGTTTTCTCCGCCAAGGTCATCGTCCTCCAGGGGAACCTCTCGCCCGACGATCTCACCCGGATCAAATCCTGCGTCATCAATGCCGTCGATTCCCACGAGGTCCCGGTAGCGGCGATCACCGGTCGCCGCGAAATCACTTCGCCGCCGGACGTGCAGGTTCTCGAAGATTTCACCACCGCCCCGCCCTCCGAGATCCGCATTTCCCTCGGCCTCGCCATGTCCGCCGAAGACATCGCCTTCTGCCAAACCTACTTCCGCGACGAGGAAAAGCGCGCTCCCACCATCACCGAGATCCGCATGTTGGACACCTATTGGTCCGACCACTGCCGCCACACCACATTCCTCACAAGAATTGAAGACGTCCGTTTTGACGATGACACCGACGTCATCCAGCGCGCCTGGAAGACGTATCTAACAACCCGCGAGAACCTCGGCCGCTCCGACAAGCCGGTCACACTGATGGACATCGCTCTCATCGGCATGCGGGAACTCCGTGCCTCGGGCGAGCTCGACAACCTCGAAGTCTCCGAGGAAGTCAACGCCGCCTCCATCGTCATCCGTGGCGGCGGTTTTCAACCGCCAAGCCCATCTTCGTCATCCTTCCAATCCGACCTCACCGAGGACTGGTTGGTCATGTTCAAGAACGAGACCCACAACCACCCCACCGAGATCGAACCTTTCGGTGGAGCCGCCACCTGCCTCGGCGGCTGCATCCGCGATCCCCTTTCCGGCCGTTCCTATGTCTATCAGGCCATGCGCGTCACCGGCGCCGGCGATCCCCTCACACCCTTTTCCGAAACTCTGCCCGGCAAGCTTCCGCAGAAAAAGATCTGCCAGGTTGCCGCCCACGGCTACTCGTCCTACGGAAATCAGATCGGCCTCGCCACCGGCCAGGTCGCCGAGGTCTATCACCCCGGCTACATCGCCAAACGCCTCGAAATCGGAGCCGTCGTCGCAGCCGCACCCCGCGCCAATGTCTTCCGCGGCACTCCCGCCCCCGGCGATGTCATCCTTCTGATCGGCGGCCGGACCGGACGCGACGGCGTCGGCGGGGCCACCGGCTCGTCCAAGGAACACAACGATACCGCCCTTGAAAACTCCGCCGAAGTCCAGAAAGGCGACGCCCCCACCGAGCGCAAAATCCAGCGGCTCTTCCGCAATCCGGAACTCACCCGCAAAATCAAAATCTGCAACGATTTCGGCGCCGGCGGCGTCTCCGTCGCGATCGGCGAAATCGCCCCCTCGCTCGAAATCAACCTTGATGCCATTCCCAAAAAATACGACGGCCTCGACGGGACCGAACTCGCCATTTCCGAGTCGCAGGAGCGCATGGCCGTTTGCGTCGATCGCAGAGAAACCGAATACTTCATCGCCCAAGCCGACCGCGAGAACCTCGAGTGCGTCCACGTCGCCGACGTCACCGACAGCGGCCGCCTCGTCATGACCTGGCGCGGCAGAACCATCGTCAACCTCAGCCGCGCCTTCCTCGACACGAACGGCGTCCAGCAAACCGCCAAGGTCCACGTCTCAAGGAGTGTGGGCGTCTCGCCCACATCCTCTCCGACCTCTCTAACCGATCATTTGAAGTCCCTCAACATCTGCTCCCAGCGCGGACTCGGCGAGATGTTCGACGGCTCAGTCGGTGCCGGCACCGTGCTCTGGCCCTTCGGCGGCAAGCACCAGATCACTCCCCCCGACGCCATGGTGGCCAAGCTCCCGCTGTTGGAAGGCGACACCGATACCGCCACTTTCATGTCCTGGGGCTTCGATCCCTATCTATCAGAACAATCCCCCTTCCATGGCGCCGTTTATGCCGTCACCGAGTCCGTCTGCAAGGCCGTCGCCGCCGGTGCCCGCCTCTCCGACATCCGCCTCACCCTCCAGGAATATTTCCCGAAACTCGGCAACGAGCCCGCCCGCTGGGGGCTGCCCTTCGCCGCACTGTTAGGAGCCTACCACGCACAGCACGAACTCCGACTCGCCGCGATCGGCGGAAAAGACTCGATGTCCGGTTCCTTCAACGAACTCGACGTCCCCCCGACGCTCGTTTCCTTCGCCCTCGCCCCCGGCCGCGCTTCGCTCGCCCTCAGCCCCGAGTTCAAGAAAGCCGGATCTACGATATCCTTCGTAGAAATCCCCCGCGATGCCGACAAGCTCCCCGACTTCACCAAACTCAAAGAGGTCGCCGGGATCCTCCACAACCTCAACCGGGACGGAAAACTCCTCTCCATGCACCACATCGGCCGCCCCGGTCTCGCCGCCGCCCTCGCCAAAATGGCCTTCGGCAACCGCATCGGCTTCTCCTCTTCAACTTCTTCACCCTCTGGAGTCTGGGCTCTGGCTTCCGGACTCTCCAAAGAGCGCTACTTCACCTTCCTCATCGAACACACCGAACCTCTCCCCCCGTCCCTCAACGCCATCGAAATCGGCCAAACCACCACCGACCCCACCCTCACACTCGCAGGCGAAACCCATTCCCTAACAGAACTCCAAGCCGCCTGGGAATCCACCCTCGAACCCGTTTATCCGACACGGCCGGAAGTGATCAAAGATCGTGGATCGAAGATCGTGGATGCTCCGCTCTTCTCTTCCTCCACCATTCAAAAATCCAAAAACAACCATCACCACTCGTCAATCCGCCCCCAGGTCCTGATCCCCGCCTTCCCCGGCACCAACTCCGAATACGATTCCGCCAAGGCCTTCCGCGAAGCCGGCGCCGATGCCGAGATTCTCGTTTTCCGCAATCTAACGGCGCGGCACATCGAGGAATCCCTAGCAGCCATCGCCGATGGCACCCGCCGTTCCCAGATCCTCTTCCTCCCCGGCGGCTTCAGCGCAGGCGACGAGCCGGACGGCTCCGCCAAATTCATCGCCACCATCCTCCGCAACCCGCGCGTCAGCGACGCCGTAATGGACCTCCTCAAAAACCGCGACGGCCTCATTCTCGGCATTTGCAACGGCTTCCAGGCCCTCATCAAAACCGGCCTCGTTCCCTATGGCGAAATCCGCGATCCCTCCCCCGACGCGCCCACGCTCGTCCACAACGCCATCGGTCGCCACATCTCCCGCTACGCCCACATCCGCGTCGTGAACAACCGCTCACCCTGGCTCGCCCTCTGCGAGCCCGGTGACATCCACACCCTCCCCCTTTCCCACGGCGAAGGCCGTTTTCACGCCAGCGACTCCGTCATCGCCGAACTCTCCGAAAGAGGCCAGATCGCCACCCGCTACTGCGACGACGGCGGCACCTATTCGATGGACATCGCCCACAACCCGAACGGTTCGCTCGCCGCCGTCGAAGGCATCACCAGCCCCTGCGGGCGCGTCTTCGGGAAAATGGCCCACACCGAGCGCTCCGGATCGCATGTCGCGAAAAACATCCCCGGCAATAAACACCAGCCGATCTTCCCATCGGGCGTCGCCTACTTCGGGTAGCGCGGCAAGCCCGACAGAAGGGCGGACTTCGATTCGGAGAGAGTTCCCGTCCACCGAAAGGGCTGGCCCTATCCCCTCGCGCTGATCCAAGGTAGGTGGCAAAGCATGGCCCGCCCCTTACCGAAACCTGTGGATCCTTCGGATTTGCCCGCACTTGCCCGCGCCACCATGGCCGCCGCGAAGTTTCCATTTCTGGCGACGATCGACGGCTCGCAACCGCGTCTGAGGCCTGTTTCACCGGTGCGCGTCGAAGGCTTCACCGTTTACATCGCCAACCTGCGCCACTACGGCAAGACCGGGGAAATCGCTGCAAATCCGCGTGTCGAACTTTGCTATCTGGACGATGATCACAATCAGGTCCGCATCACGGGCACCGCCGAAATCCTGACCGATCGCACGGAATTGGAATCCATCTGGGAAAGCAACCCTCTGCTGCGGTCTTACCTGGGAACGGTGGAGAACCCGGCGCTGATCGTTTACCGGGTGAGCCCGATTCTCGTTCGCTACATGCGGGAATGGGCGCTCGAGTATTTCGAGGTGCCGTTAGATTAGAAAACCTCCCGGCTCCCCGGCACTACGCTGAGCCACTCCGGCACGGATCGCAAAGGCGCGCCGCGCCGGAGTGAGGAAGCCAGACCCTCGCCTATTTTGCGACGTTGTAGCAAAAAACCAGGTCCTGATCGCGGAGATAGAGTTTGCCGTTGATCACCACCGGGTGGGTCCAGACTTTGCCTTGGGTGCCTTCACGCAGCGTGGTTTCCTTGGGAAGCTGGAACCGGCCACGCTCCTTGTAACCCCGATGAGTGGCATCGACGAGAAACACCGAACCCTCGTGCTCGTCCAAGCAGTAGAGCATTCCATCCGCATAATGGACCGCGCCTTTCTGAATGCCCTCGCCGCTTTCGCTCCAGACCTGCTCGCCGGTCTTGAAATCCTGGCAAACCAATCCGCCGCCGTCGGAAAATCCGTAGAGATAACCATCGACCAGGACAACGCCGCCGTGATGATTCTTCATCACCTTGTTTTCCCAGACATCCTCGGCTTTTCCGTCCTTGATCGAAACCAGCTTGCTGCCTGCTCCGTAGCCGGAAGTGATGTATACTTGGCCGTCGTGATAGATCGGCGTCGGAATCACCGCGGTGCGTCCGCCGGGCCAGGGAGAGGTCCAGAGAACTTCGCCGTTTTCGGCATCGACTCCGGCCAGGGTATTCATGAATAGCTGGACATACTGGCGCTTGCCGTTGACGTCGGCGGCGATGATCGAAGAATACTGGGCCTCATCGGGCAGCCCCTCGCTGCGCCAGATGTCCTCACCGGTCGCGGGGTCGAGAGCGATGATCGCGCCGTTTTCTCCACCCGGCGTTACCAGGAGCTTCCCACCGTCGAGCAGCGGCGACTCCGAATAGCCCCAGCCGGGAATCTTGCCGCCGTAATCCTTCACCAGATCCTTGCGCCACTTGACCTTGCCATCGGCCGCGTTCACGGCGGCGAGTTCGCCGTTCGCGCTCAGAGCGTAAACCAGATCGCCGCCCACGGTCGGGGCTCCCCGGGTCCCGGCGCCCCAGCCGGTGCTGTAGCCCTCCTCAGGGTCTCCGCCAATCGGCGTGCTCCACTTTTCCCCGCCGGTGGCAGCATCAAGACACATCAATCTGGCCTCCCCGTCGTGACTTCCGGTGAGATAAATGTTCCCGCCGACGATCGCGGGCGAGCTGTAGCCTTTGCCCGCCTTTTCAAACGTCCACTCGAGCGGCGGTCCGTCTTTCTTCCACGATTTCAGCAGACCGGTATCGGGAGAACGGTTGTCGCGGTCCGGACCGCGCCAGGAAGGCCAATCGGCAGCGGTGGACGGCAGACAGGTGAGGCCGAGCAAAAGGACGGGGAGGTTTCTAAGTAGCGTTTTCATGGCAATTTCAGCGCCAATCCTTCCCCACGGAAATCCGGTTGGCAAACTCGCATTCGCCGTAAAACGTCCGGATTGGTTGCGCCAGGCACATCAGGACAGGATCTTGCGGATGACTTTCATCGGTTCCACGCCGGTGAGCCGCTGGTCGAGGCCCTGATAGCGGAAGGTGAAACGGTCGTGCTCCACGCCGAGACAGTGGAAAATGGTGGCGTTGATTTCGTTGATGTGCACCGGATGATTCGCTCTGATACTACTGATCCCATTCAGTGGCCCGTCGGTCTCGGCGGAGGTGGCTCCCGATTGTGCGACGAAGTGGGGGATCGAGGGACTGACGCAAGCGCAGGCGCAGGAGCTGCCGCCGGGTCTGGCTGCGATCCCGCTGATTCCGGGAATCATCGACACGAAATGCTGCGCTCGTGTTTCGGCGGAGGGGCGGGGGGATTTCCCCGGCGCGGCGGAGTGGGCGGAAAAAGCGGTGCCATTCCTGGAAAAGCCGGGACCTGCCGAGAGCGGAAGGCCCATGACGGTGTGAGGTCGTGCAAGGGCCGGACATCAGGCCCCGGTGAGCCATAGCCGGCCGTAAAAGCCGCAGGTCTCTCGCTGCATTCTTCTTGGCGAATCGAACCGCGACCGGGGCAAAGTCCGGCACCGGACCATCGCGAACCTCAGCTCGTGGCCAAACAATCTCGCCCCGGCGACCGGTGCAGCCCGTAGTTCCCGATATCCGCTCCCGGCGGAAACTTCCGCGCGAACAAGGCCCCCGAATGCAGCAGCCCCTCCAGCCGTTCCAGCGGCAGCACCGGCCACGCGTTCGGGCTGCCCGCGTCCTTTTCCCACCACGTCCACGTCACGTTGTTCTTCACCACCTCCCCCTCCAGCGGGTAACCCTGCATTGCCAGCACCGTACCGAAATAGGCCTCGTCCGGTATGGGAACTTGATTGAACAGCGGCGTGTAATCCGCTCCCGCCGCGAACACCGCCGCCGCCCGGTCCATCAGCCACCACTGCGACGTGAATCTCCAACAGTTTGCGGGAACTTCCGGCGCCGCGCCGACCCGCGATGATTCGCGGGAAGATGCCTCCTTCAACGTCTTAAACCCGAATTGCGGTCGCGGATCGATCTCCAGCCGCCGCAAAATCTCCGGCAGCGGCCGCACCGGGACGCACGCCTCGGACAGCAGCACGAAATGCGTCAGACTTTCGTCCTCCAGCGCCTCCAGCAGCATCGCCCGGCTCGCCCGCACCAGCGAAAGCCCTCCCCACTCCGTCTCGAAATGCTCCCGGATCTCCGTTCCGCCGAGAAATGCATCATCTGCTTTTGGACTGCGGCGGGAAGCGCAGCGCCACGCCGCTTTGGATCGAGCGTCGTCCCGCCCGCCATCACCCTTCAAAGTCCCAGGCACCCTCGCCGCTTCACTCAGCCGGCGTAAAGCAATGCCCCGATCCTTCCGGTGCGAAAACACCCTCACCCGCCCCGGAGCCTCCGCCACAAATTCCCTCCAAACGCGCGGATGGTTCACATCCCCCCGCGTCAAAAACAACAACCCCAGCTTCGCCGCCCCATTCTTCTCAAGGAGTGCCGGCGTCTCGCCAACATCTTCCCTCCCACCTCTTTCTTGTATCTTGATTCTGGACTCTGGATTCTGGTCTCTGGTCTCTGGCTTCTCCGCAACCGCCTCCCCCAACAACCCCGCCACCGCCCCCACCCAATTCTTCTGCCGCCCATCCGCCGTGTAGTTCGAATACTTCGAATGCATGAGATTCGACTCCGAAACATCCTGCCATGCCAGATTCGGATAAGCCGCGTATGTTGGAATCTCCTCATGAAGCAACGCCAGAAACTGGTCCGAAGCCTTCGCCACCCCCAGGTCCGGCTTGCCGTGGCGGTCCAGCATCTCCATCACCCGCCGGCAGTACGGCGCCCGGATCGCCACCGCATGCATGTCAATCCCCCGCCGCACCCTCACCACCCGCGTCCCCGCCCACTCCGGCCGCAACGCATGCGCACAGCCAAGATAGAAGATCCCCCAGTCGTCCGGCAGCTCCACCGCTTCGATCAACGCGCGGAAGTTCGGATGAAACACCACATCGTCCTCCAACAGCACCACCGCCGGCGCCCCCCGCCGCATCGCCTCGCGGATCGCCATCCGCTGGGTCAAAGCCAACGCATAGCGCCCGGCAGACTCATACCCCCGCACCTCCTCCACAGTGGCCGGAGCATCCCGCTCCAGTCCGTTCCGGGTGCGTCCTGCAACGTGGCGGTGATCACCGGTCGCCGCCCCCTGCGGCTCCCCAATCCGCAACTCCAATCCATCCCCGTTCCCTTCCGGATCGACGCCACATCCTCTGCCGTCCTCTTTCCAATTTCTGGAGTCTGGTTTCTGGAATCTGGCCTCTTCACTACGACTTTCGACCTTCGACTTTCCAACCTTCGACCTCTTCCACTGCCCATCAATCCCCACAAATCTCTCCGCCTCCACCCCCACCTCCGCCATCCTCGCCTCCGTTTCCACCCGCCGGTCTTCACGCCGTCCGAGGTTGATCCAAAACCGCAGCGGGAAGGCTTTTTCGAAGTCCATACCCCATCCCAATACCAGCCCGGCCGCAGGGGCAAGCCGCCAGTTCCGCAGTCCGGCACGTTCACCAGCCCTTAACACGGTGGGGCGGACATTCTGGCAGCCGCGTTTGATGAAGGTGCGTGACCGAGTGGAAGGGTTCCCCCGTGAAATTTGCTCCGAAAGCCCCCTCCGAACCGCTTGGCCGAGCCAAAAATAAAAAAAACGGATTTGTCGCGTTCTTCTCTTGCCGTCCGGCAACGGATTTGGTTCTGCTATATTCTCTCCTGAAAAAATCCATGCCATGAACCACAACCCATTCCTCATTTCCCGGCGGCCGCGCAGGCTGTGGCGGGAGGGCGGACTCCGGCGGGGGAGCGGCGCGGGGTGTGCCCGGC
>JBBSJY010000117.1:0-14263 GCA_038256845.1 Verrucomicrobiales bacterium
CGTGGCGGCGAAAGCGAAGACGGCTCCGAAGAACTCCGGGAATTTTTTCGCGGTGGTGGGAAGTGACGAGGGGCTGGTGCGGGAAAAGGCGCTGGCGCTTTACAACCAGATGACCGGCGGCGTGGACGATGGTTTCACGCACGAAACGATCGATGGAATCGCGGACAATTCGGAATCGGCCCACGAGATCTGCCAATCCACGGTGCAGGCGTTGCTGACGATCCCGATGTTCGGCGGCGACAAGGTGGTGTGGCTGCGGAACGTGAATTTTCTGGCAGACAACGTGACCGGACGGTCGCAGCGCACGGAATCCGGGGTTGAGGCATTGCGGGCGACGCTGGAACGGGGAATCCCGGACGGGGTGAAGTTTCTTCTGACCGCGCAGGGCGTGGACAAGCGGAGGGCGTTCTGGAAGTTCATCGAGAAAACGGCGAGCGTGCAGGCCCACGACCGGATCGATACCAGCCGCGACGATTGGCAGGACCAGGTGGCGGCGTTGGTTTCGGGCCGGGCGCGCGAGCAGACGCTCACTTTCGAGCCGGACGCGATGGCGCTTTTCGTCATGCTCGCGGGCGAGCAGTCGCAGCAGATCGGCAACGAGCTGGAAAAGCTCGACCTTTACCTCGGCGAGGAGCGCCGGGAGGTGACCGAGGAGGATGTCCGCCGGATGGTGCCGCTCAGCCGGGCCGCGGTGGTGTTCGAGATCGGGAAAGCGATCCAGAAGGGCGACGCGGCGCGGGCGATCGGGATCATCGACGAGCAACTGGAGGCGGATGAGTCGGCGATCGGGATCATGCGGGCGTCGATCATTCCGACCGTGCGAAATCTTTTCATGGCGAAGCTGATCGTGGAGCACTTCAAAGCCCCGACCGGCGGATACCCGGCGTTTTCCGGGGCGCTGAACCGGCTTTCGGAAGCGGACCGGGCCTGGCTGCCGCAGAAAAAAGACGGCTCGGGTGTGAACGTGTTTCCGATTTTCCTGGCAGTGGCGAACGCGGCGAATTTCGAACTGGCAGGCCTGCAACGCGTGATGGAAGCGACGCTCAAGGCGGATCAGGCGCTGGTCACGACCGGCCTGGACCACCGGCTGGTGCTGCACCGTCTCATCGCGGAGATTGCCGCGGCGCGGAAAACCCCGAACCGCCGCATGGCTGGCGCGCGCCGATGAAGTTCCTCGTTTCAGCGGTGTCGATCGGTTTGCTGGCGGGCGTGCTCGGGGCGCTCTGTGGCGTGGGCGGCGGCGTGGTGATGGTCCCCGCTTTCGTGCTGGCGATGGGGATGGAACAAAAGCAGGCGGTGGCCACCTCGATGGCGGTGATCATCCTGACGGCCCTCTCGGCGACGGCCAACAACGCGCGGGCCGGAGGGCTGATCGATTGGAAAATCGTGGCCGCGGTGGGGGCGGCGTCGATGCTGACCGCCTGGTTCGGCAGCGATCTGATGCGGAGTCTGGGCAACCAGACGCTGACGCGGATTTTCGGAGTCGTGCTGGTGGTCTTCGGCGCGCGGATGCTATGGAAGGGGTGACACCGCGAGCTTTCCGCGAACCGCGGCCAGAACGCGATCCAGCTCGAGCTCGTCCTGACAGCGCAGGTCCATCGGGCATTTCGGCAGGAGGCAGGGCGCGCATTCGACGTGGCGGCGGACGACCGCATGGCGGGTGCCGAGGGGGCGTTTCCACGCGGGATCATTCGGGCCGAAAAGGGTCACGCAGGTCGCGCCGGCGTGGGAGGCGAGGTGCGGCAGCGAGCCGTCGGCGGCGATGACCAGCGGATAGGCGGCGAGAAGGTGGAGTTCCCTGTCGAAATCGAAGATCTCGAACCAAGGCGTCTCATCGCCGAGCGAGAGAGCCAGATCTTTTCCCAGGGCCCTGCCTTTTGCGAAACTGGCGACGGTGATTTGCAGCCCATCACTTTCGAGGCCGCGTGCGACTTCCAGCCAGCGGGCCGGCAACCACTCGTGGCTGGGGCCGAAATCGGAATCGGGACAAATCAGAACCGCGCCCGGCTGAGGCTCGGCCGGGAGCCGCGCGGGCGCGAAAAACTCCGCCTTCGCGATTCCCATCCCGAGGGCCTCGACGGGCGCGAGATAATAACGGACCCGATGCTCCAGCGGGCCGACTTCGCAGGTGACGGGATGGGTCAGATGTTTCCGCAACTTGCCGACATCCGGTCCCAGTCGACGGGGAATGGCGGCCTTGGCGAAGGTCTCGGAAGCCAGGCCGATTTCCCAAGTGAACGAGGCCTGCCATTGGTCGCGGAGCTCCGCCGCCAGGACGCGCGGCTTGGATTTTTCCGGGAATGGAATCACGGCGGGACCTTCGAGGCTTTCCCAGAACTGCCGCTGCCGCTCGGGGCAGAACACCGTTACTTCGAGCCCCGACGCGGCCATCGCGCGCACCGCCGGCACCGCAAAACACGCCTCGTCCCAGCGCTCTGGCGCGGCCACCAACATTCCGTTCTCCTCCGTAGTCACGGTGACAGCTTAGCGGGCCGGGCGGCGGGCGGAAGCAGGAAACCGGGCATCGCCTCAGGCCGCGAAACGGTGGAGGATCCACAGTGACCATTCACCGGCCGGACCAGGTCCGCCCTTTATTTTTCGTGCTTTGTCGGGTATGACGTGCTTTCCCTCGCCGCGCCCACGCCGACGTTTCCACGCCCATGTCCACCGAGCTGACCCGCAACTTTTCGATCATCGCCCACATCGACCACGGGAAGACCACGCTTTCCGACCGCCTCATGGAGTCCACCAGCACGGTGACCATGCGGGAGAGCAGCGCCCAGCAGCTCGATTCCATGGATCTGGAACGCGAAAAGGGCATCACCATCAAGTCGCACCCGGTGGCGATGGAGTATAAGGCGAAGGACGGGAAAACCTACAAGCTCAACCTGCTCGACACGCCCGGCCACGTCGATTTCTCATACGAGGTTTCCCGCGCGCTCGCCGCCTGCGAAGGTGCGATCCTGATGGTGGACGCGGCGCAGGGCGTGGAGGCGCAAACCGTCGCCAACCTCCATCTCGCGACCGAGCAAAACCTCCTGATCATTCCCGTTCTCAACAAGATCGATCTGCCCGCGGCCGATGTGCCGAAGTGCAAGAAGCAGCTTGAGGAAATCCTCTGCATCCCCGCCGAGGACTGCATTCCGGCATCGGCGAAAAATGGCATCGGGATCGAGGAAATCCTCGAGGCGATCGTCGCCCGCGTCCCGGCTCCCGTGGAAAATCCGGACAAACTGCTGCGCTGTTCGGTATTCGATTCGCTTTATGATACCTACCGAGGCGTGGTTTCCTACGTCCGGGTGTTTTCCGGTACCGTCAAACGCGGCCAACGGGTGAAACTGATGGCCACCGGCAAAACTTACGAGATCAAGGAAGTCGGTGTTTTCACTCCCAAGATGAGCGCGCGCGACGTGCTGGTCGCCGGCGACGTCGGCTATGTCATCGCCAACATGAAAACCGCCGCCGAGGTGAAAGTCGGCGATACCATGACGGACGCGACCCATCCGTGTCCCGAGGCGCTGCCCGGATACAAGGAGATCCAGCCGATGGTGTTCTCCGGCATCTATCCGGTCGATTCGTCCGACTACGAGGCGCTCAAGCTGGCGATGGGAAAGCTGCAGATCAACGATCCGGCATTCACCTATTCCTCGGAAAGTTCGACGGCGCTCGGCTTCGGCTTCCGTTGCGGGTTCCTCGGCTTGTTGCACATGGAAATCATCCAGGAAAGGCTCCGCCGCGAGTTCGATATGGATGTCATCTCGACCTATCCCTCGGTCATCTACCATGTGACGATGACGGATGGCAGCGAGACGATTGTCGATAATCCCACCCTCTTCCCGGAGCCGCAGGGCATCCAGGAGATCAACGAACCGATCGTGAATGTCTATATCATGGTGCCCGGGGAATACATCGGTGACATGATGCAACTGGTGTTGGAAAAGCGCGGTGAGGTGACCAACACCGAAACGATCGACGACTCCCGCGTCATGCTTTCCTGCGTGCTCCCGCTATCGGAAATCCTCGTCGATTTCAATGACAAACTGAAATCCATGACCCGCGGTTATGGCTCGATGGACTACGAGCACGCGGGCTACCGTCCTGCCAAAATGGTCAAGATGGACATGCTGATCGCAGGTGATCCGGTGGAGGCGTTTTCCACCATCGTCCACCGCGACAAGGCGGAGTCCTACGGCCGGATGCTAGCCGGAAAGCTGAAGGAAGTGATCCCTTCCCATCTATTCGTCGTCGCCATCCAAGCCGCGGTCGGTGGCAAGATCGTTGCCCGCGAATCCATTTCCGCGATGCGAAAGAACGTGACGGCGAAGTGCTATGGCGGCGACATCACGCGGAAGCGCAAGCTGCTCGAAAAGCAGAAGGAAGGTAAGAAAAAGATGAAGATGTTCGGCAAGGTGAACATCCCGCAGGACGCCTTCATCAAGGTGCTCAAGAGCGGCGATTGATCGCGCCCGGGGCGGTGCGGAAATCCGGCCCCCGCTCAGGGCGTTTCGCGCCGCGCGAAGGCGGCGCGGATTCAACCGGCCCGGGTGGCCGGGGAGATCCGGCTGCGGAAGCGGGGTGATTCCCTGCCAAAAGAGGTCTTGGCAAAGCGGTCCGGAAAGTTACGCTAACGGCGAGTAATTCTCCCCGATGAGTGCCCGGCAAATCCGTCCTTCGTCTTCCCTGATCACCGCTCACTCGGCACTTTCCACTTCTTTATCCCCCCACTTCCCCCAGTCCTTGGATGTCAATATTGAAACCTAAAGCTAAGGACTGGCCCCAGAGGTGATTGCTAAAGATGTTGGACACTAGTGCATCGTCCCGTTAATGGGTGTGCATTTGATTCTGATACGTCTTGGTGAGTTCAATGATTTTTTGAGTTTCTCGGGACCCTTGGTCCTGACGAATGGCCCACAGGTTTTTCGCAAAGCCGCTGCCCGGGATATTCTTTGACCACCTGATCCATGAATGTGACGAAATCCTCGGCCTTTCGGGTTTTGTTAACCCACGTCGTGGCCTTGCCCGTTTCGATCTCTATCGCGGCGAGCATGGTTTGCGTTCCATGCCTGACGTATTCGTTGCTCCATAGGCGGGGCTTTCCGCTGCGCAGGGGAAGAACCGGCTTGGTCGGGTCGAGCGCCTGTATCCCGGTTTTCTCGTCCATGCAAAGCACCAGGGCGTTCTTGGGCGGATTCATGTAGAGTCCGACGACTTCTAATAGCTTCTCCTCGAACAGGGGATCTGGATTGTTCCAATCTCAACATTGCTCACGCCCTCTGCGGCCAGCAATAGCACGCGGCATCTTTTCGCCACTCGCTGTTCCAAAGTATTGCGACGCAAAAATTATTCAAGATGGAAGATCTGATCGGGATTCAACTTAAGGGATTCAGCAATTCGAGCCATGGCTTAAGTGGTAGCACATAGCATTCCAAATGCACACGCATTTACAGGACGATGCACTAGTGTGGCCTTTGGCGGAGCGGCCAGGAAGCGCTTGATTTGGCAGGAGGGAGATCATGGGCTTGGGTGGGTTCTATCGTGCGGTGGCTTTGAGGGGAAGTGGGCGGGGCTTGGGCGCTGGTTGGATAGGTCTTATAGGGCCTGTAGGACGTATTCGTTAGCTCAGGAGCTTCGCCTCTTTTGCTGGTCCCGGTATTTCAGGCGGGCTTTTGTTATGTTTTCGCGGAGGCCGCCTTTTTTGAGGAAGTCCTTTTCCAAGCGACGGATTTGCTGGTCCAAGAGGTAGTTTGCTTGGTGGAGGAGGCAGATGGCGATGTTCGCGAGGACCTCGGGTGGGCGGGTTTCCATATAGGTCCTATATGTCTCATAGGACTCATTGTCAGTCTTACCGAGTTTGCGGACGAAGAGCGCTTCTTTTGAGTTTTTTCCCCAGAGCGAGTGGTCGCGGACGCGGAGGAAGTCTTGGTAGTCGAGGAGGAGTTCTTCGAGGCTCGCGCGAGCGACGTTGGTGAGCTTCAGCTCCATCTCGGTGGAGGTGACGGAGGCTTTGCTGCCTTCGGCGATATTCTGCTTTTCAGAGCGGGCCGCCTGCACCATTTGGTCGATGGTGCGGTCGCCGCGCTTGAGGCACTTATCGCAGAAGCGGAAAGTGAAGTCGTAGATGACTTCGGATTTTTTGTAGGAGAGAAGATCCTGGTAGTTGCCGCCAGGGGGGAGGAAGCCGGGAGGATCTTCTGGAGGGTCGGGAGGAATCATAGGTCGTATAGGACTTATAGGACCTATTTCTCCGCTGGCAGTTCGTCCCCGTAAAACCGTTCGTAGAGAAGCCGCTTCCTTTGTTCGATGGAGATTCCCGCAGGAAACGATGCTATCACCATGCGTCTCGCGGCTTCGTGCATGCGGACGCCCATGAGAAAACGTTCCTCGCCGGTCTTGGCCATCATGCGGGAGTGGACCATGGCGGCGATTTCCGGTGAGGTGTCGTTCATGATTCAATTTCCGGATCTGGATCCCGGCAGCAGGGTGATGGCGTTCTCCGCGAAGTGGAATAGTCCGGTGACCGGAACGATCAGCATGGCGGACGGAATGTCCCTGAACTTCGGGCCGCTGGCCTCGATTCCTCCGACCGCCCTTGCCTATCAGGGGGCTGACCCTGGTCCCTTCGCACACGAGCACGGTTTCGATGTCGGCCTCGCGATCGGATTCACCAACTACATTTCTCCCCATCCTCCCGGCTATTCGGTGCGGGTGAACGGGGTTTGGTGCCGGATGGTTACTTCGCGAAGCTTAGGGGGGAGTGGGGAATGCTCAATCCGAAGAGGGATTTCTTCGAGATGGACTGGAACGCGCCTTCAAGGCGGTGGCATCCAGAATCTCAGCGGGAACCTGTCCATCATACGCTCCACCATTTACGGCAACACCTCATTGGAATCCCCGGGAGGCGGTATCAATCATGTTGCCGGGAACCCGACTGGTGGCGCGGTATTCACCCTGACCGACAGCATCGTTGCCGGGAACACCGGCGCAGGCGCGGGCGGTGACATCCACGCGGACGGGGCGCCGGCTTCGCTCACCCGGCAGGGGGCAAACATCGTTCCGTTCCAGACATTCACCAACGGTGCCCCGGACAGCGGCCCGGCATCGATTGAGGCGGATCCGCTTCTGGCTCCACTATCGGACTACGGCGGACTGCTGCCGACCATGGCACTCGGCCTTGGCAGTCCGGCGATTGACGCGGCTTCCGCCGGAAGCACGTTCGCGGACCAGCGGGGATTTCCTGTTGTCGGATCTCCCGACATCGGTGCCTATGAGGCGGGCACCTTCTCGCTCACCGACTACCATACATGGATATGGGAAAAACTCCCCGGTTCCGCCACCGCATCGCAGCACGCCGGCGATTTCGATTTCGATGGGGACGGATTCACGAACGCCCAGGAGTTTCTCAGCTTCAACCGTCCTGCGGATCGTAACCATTACTTCCGCCTCTCGACCTACGGATACGTTTCCGGATCCTTCAATGTGCAATATCCCACGATCCGTGGCCGCACCTATACCCTTCAGAGATCGGTGGATTTGATCAACTGGATGAACCACGACGTGACGAGAAACGGATCATCCGTAAACAGGTCGTTCGATACCAGGACCGTTAAGAAGCAGTATTTTCGAGTGGCGGTGACCGAGTGACGCAACCCCCATTTCCCCGCCATCCGGCCAGGCCCAACGGCTGTTTCAGGAGCCTATCGCAAGGGCGAATTTCTAGCAGTAGAAGGCGCCGGACTCAACGCAAGAAAAACGACGGTACCCTTGAAGATGATGGTTCGCCGGAATACTCCAACTGGGAAAAGGTCGCGGAATTTAACCCACCTCAAACTTGCAGCCGGGGCGGAGATTCCCCGGTTTCGTGGATTTTTTTGTGTGAAGCACGGATCGCGGACCGCATCATGCGCCTTAGCTTCATGAAATTCGCGCCGCTTCCACTCGCCCTTTTTCTCGTCCTCCCCGCATACGCGCAGGAGAAATCCGAGGATTTCCGTTACCGTATCGAGACGCTCGGCACGGATCTCAATCGCCCGATGACGATGCAGATGGCTCCGGACGGGAAAATCTATTTCAACGAGTTGGACGGGAAACTGCGTCTTCTCGATCCTGCCTCGAAGCTCGTCAAGGAAGTGGGCGAGCTGAAAGTTTACACCGAGCAGGAAAGCGGATTCCTCGGCTTCGCGCTGGATCCGAAGTTCGCTGAAAACGGGCATATCTTCATCCAGCATTCGCTGACGGATTTCGAGGGCACGGCGATTTCCCGTTATACGATCAAGGACGAGAAGCTCGACCTCACCTCGGAAAAGGAACTGCTCCGCTGGCCGGTGCAACGCAAGGAATGCTGCCACCACGCGGGGGAAGTCCACTTCGGTCCGGACGGGAATCTTTATTTTTCCACCGGCGACAACACCAGTCCCTTCCAGTCGGATGGCTTCACGCCCATCGATGAGCGTGAGGGCCGCTATCCTTTTGACGCGCAGAAATCCTCCGCCAATACCAATGACCTGCGCGGGAAAATCAACCGCATCCGCCCGACCGAGGACGGCTCCTACACAATTCCTGAGGGCAACCTTTTCCCGAAGGGGATGGAAAAAACCCGACCCGAGATCTATGCGATGGGCTTTCGCAATCCGTGGCGTTTCACCGTGGATATGAAAACGGGCATCGTCTATACCGGCGATGTCGGGCCGGACTCGGGAAACAGCAGCGACGACCGCGGGCCCAACGGTTTCGACACGATCAGCCAGATCCGCAAGCCCGCATATTTCGGCTGGCCCTACTCGCGGGGCGGGGAGGTTTACAAGGATTTCGACTTCGCGGCGGGGAAATCCGGCGGAATTTTCAGCAAGGAGCATCCGGTCAACCACAGCCCGAACAACACCGGCCTCTCCGAGCTTCCTCCCGTGACCGCGCCAATGATCTGGTACCGCCACAACGAGACTCCGGAGTTCCCGCTGGTCGGCACCGGCGGGCGGACGGCCTGCGCTGGGGATGTCTTCCATTACAAGCCGGAGTTCGCGAAGACCAACGGCCTCCCAAGCCATTTCGATGGCGCGCTGCTGTGGTTCGATTGGCAGCGTCCGCTCGTCATGTGGGCGATGCTCGACAAGGATTTCAATTTCACAGGTTTGGAAAAATTCACCGAGGCCGCCCGCGTCGCGCAAGGCGATGACGATGGCTCCGGCCGCTATCAGATCAAGCGCCCGGTCGATGCATTCTTCGGCCCCGACGGCTGCCTGTATTTCATGGATTACGGCGAGACGTGGGGAAAAAATCCTGATGCCCGGATTTTCAAAGTCAGCTACCAGCGCGGGAGCCTCAGCCCCACGGCGCAGATCTCGGTGAAAAATTCGAGTGGGAAGGCGCCATTGACCGTTTCCGTTTCCGCTGATGGATCAAGCGATCCCGAAGGCAAGGAACTCACCTACGATTGGATGCTTGGCGGAAAAACGGTGGCCAAAGGCAAGGACACGGAAGTGAAAATCGATGCGCCTGGCAATTACGATCTCGAACTCCGCGTCACCGATGCGGATGGCGCGACAGGTAGCGCGACCACCAAGGTCACCGTAGGCAACACCGCTCCGGTCGTCACATTCCTGGAGCCGAAGGACGGGGATTTCTTCGACTTCGGTGTCCCGATGGCTTTCAGAATAAAGATCGAGGACGCGGAGGACGGAAACTCGATGGACGGCCCCAAGGCCGCGCAGATGAAAGCGGTCGCCCGGGTCACCCACGAGTGGATCGACGCGGACAGGCGCAAGGCGGAGTCCGCAGTCGGCATGACCCTGATGAAACAATCCCACTGCTTCAACTGCCACGCCATGGAGACGAAAATCGTCGGTCCGGCACTGGTTGATATCGCTGACAAATATCGCGGCCAGACCGGTGCCATGGATGTCTCCGCGGATCGGGTGCTGAAAGGCTCCGCCGGAGTTTGGAGCGAGATTCCCATGCTCCCACATCCGCAGCACACGAAGGACGAGATCCATATGATGGTTGAGTGGATTTTCTCTCTGGAAAAAGGCAAGGCCGTGGCCGGTCTGCACCACGGCACGGAAGGAGAGATACCGGTTCCGGAAAACGACAGAATCCGCAGAGGCGTTTTCCAAGCGGATTTCACTGATTTCGGAAGCAGCCCTGCAGCTCCCCTTACTACTACGGCCATGGTAAACCTCCGCTCCCGCACCATCGAGGCGGAAGAGGCCGATGAAATCATGGGGCCGAAAGTGATGGATGACGGCAGTGCCAGCGGTCGCAAGATCATCGGACAAGCCAATCCCGGCCACGCGGTGAAAATCTCCGCCGTCTCCCTGCGCGATATTTCCAAAGTCACCGTCTGCTACTCGCTTCCGGAGGGAGAACAACGGATCGAGATCAGGAAAGGCGCGAAGGACGGTGAGAAAATCGGAGAGATCGTCCTCACCTCATCGGGCGATTGGAACACTCTGAAGGAAACGGAAGGAAAAATCACTTCCAGCGATGAGACCGCGGATCTGTATTTCGTCTTATCATCCGCAATGAACTTGGACTGGTTTCGCTTCGACAGATAGGGCCTGTTTTCCGAGATACCATTTAACGTGAGGAGACGAACCGGGCTGGCGGGCTTTCACTGTTTGTGGCCGCATCGTTTCCCTCCAATATCCTGTGAATGAGGTCGGTGGAAGCGCCGGGATAAACCGGCTTGGAAATGAGAATGAAAGAGTCTTACAGAGAAAACCTAGCCAGAAGCTCTGTGTTCCTTGATCGCTACATGGGCCGCCCAGCTTCCGGCTTGGCCGAGGCTCGACCAGATCGGCTCCATCTGAGCGACCACGCGGCCTGAGATTTCGCGAACTTCACCATGCAAGTGAGGACTCCTGAAAAAATGGATGTCAGGATAGGACCCCCAAATGTGTTCAATGAGTAACCCTCGATGACACTTGTCCAAGAAAAGATCGTCCGCACGATGATGGCTTCGCGCCTGCGCATCTGCTCCGCCGTCTGGCTGGTGACGCGCGATCATCATGCCGCCGAGGACGTCTTCCAGAATATAGCGGTGAAAGCTCTGGCAGCCGATCTCGAATTTGAGGGTGAGGCGCAACTGGTCTCTTGGGCGTTGATTTCCGCCCGGCATGAGGCGCTGAATTGGATCCGTGCGCGGAAGCACCGGATGCTCGTGCTAGACGACGAAGTGCTGGGCCTGATGGAGGCGGAGTGGGTCCGGTCAACTGACGGGCTGGGCGGCGCGCGGGTCGAGGCCTTGCGGGATTGCCTGGAAAGGGTGCCGGAGGATTCCCGGCGTCTGCTGCATCTCCGCTATTTCGAGGGGCGCTCCTGCGCGGACGCCGCGCGGATTCTCAAGGCGAATCTGGAGACGGTTTATCAACGGCTCTCCCGCTTGCATCGGGCGCTGCGGAAATGCATCGACCTGCGCATGGCCATCGACGAACACCAGACAGGAGCGGAGGCGCCGTGAATACAGAGGACAGAGACGACCTTCTCATGCGTTATTTGGACGGCGCTGCATCGCCTGAGCATCTGGCCGCACTTGAGAAGCTGTTGCTGGCCGACCCCGAGGCGCGGGCGTTCCTTCGCGACATTGCTGTCCAAGCGGTATCGATGGCAAATTTCGGGCGGGAAGCGACTTACGAGCTGCCGATTCATGGAATTCAGGCACCTGATCGTTCGCTGAGCCGCCGTTGGACATACTACTTGTTAGCGACGGCGGCGGTCGTGGCCGTCTTGTTTGCAATGGCATTTCTTCGGCGGTTGCCGGAACAGGAGGTTGTTACTTTGACGGAAGCATCCGGTGCTATTTCGTGGAGTTCCGAAGGAGGTGGCTGGAGAACGGCTCTCGGGAAAGGAGCAAGGCTGGGACCGGGGACCTTGAGCGTGGAAGGCGGCAAGAGCACTGCCCAGGTGGCCTTCCGCGACGGAACACGCGTGACTTTGGTCGGCGACTCGGAAGCGACATTCTCCGCAGGTAATCAAAAATCGCTCGTTCTGCGCAAAGGTTCGCTCACCGCAGATGTCCGCCCGCAGACGCAAGGAGCGCCGCTACTGGTCCGCACCCCCACGGCGGAAGTCCGGGTGCTTGGCACTCGTTTCTCACTGAGTCATGACCAAGGACTGACCACCGTCAGCGTGACGAGTGGGTTGGTCCGACTGTCGCGCCTGGCAGACCGGGCGAATGTGGAGCTTGCTGCGGCGCAAACCGCGTCCGCGACGCTCGACGTGAGCTCACCGCTGGAAGCTGTGAAAACGTCTCCCGCGCCGAGCGCATGGCGACAGACTTTCGAACAAGCGCCGGAGCGTATTTGGCAAGGCGAATGGCTGCGCCCCGGTCTAGCCGAACCCGGCCGGCTGCGGAACACCTTGGACATTTCCTATCGGAAGCCAGACGGAACGGTGGTGCCCGCGCACGTCATTGCCGTGCGGGAAAACACGGGGAACCTTGTGGGAGTGCAACCGGAGAGCGTTCTCCATCTCCGCCTCCGGACAGCCATGCCAGTGAGCGTCACCGTACTCGTGGGACTGAACCAGGCCAGCGGCGGTTTCGCGGGAAATTTCCAAGCCGATCTTCCGCCTCAGGATCTTCGTCCGGACGAGACCGGTTGGTACGATCTACGGATACCCCTGCGGTCACTCAGGCCTGGCATGAGGGAGTATCCTGCGGTTCCCGCAGCGGGGCGCGTGTTCCTCGTCTATCTTGCATGCTACTCCGCCGACGCCGGCCTCGAACTCTCGGAGATATCAATCACCCCATAGTCTTACCTGCGCGAATAAATCCGAAACATCGCCTCAACTTTTTACCCATGCATCCACACACAATCATCTCCCGAAGCCCGCGCCAGATCAGCGCGCATCATCTCTTCCGCTCGCAGATCGTCTGCGCCGCTATTTTCGCACTTTTCGGGGTGCGCCCGGCGCCCGCAGCAGACCTCCTCCGGGTGCAGCCAGTAACCGATGAGATTCTCATGCTGCACTTCACCGAGGGTCACATTGACTACAATGGCGTGCGTCCCGATGGATCATTCGAGCCACAGACGGAGAACCGGGTTTACGCCGGGACACTCATGGAGCCTGAAGCAGTCTCCGATATGTCACGCTACCACATCACCAGCTTGGATGATCCCGATTATGCCAAAGGCATCACGCCAGTGGCAGTCGGTTACAAGGCCAAGGGGACGGAGTTCAACAGCCCGTATAAGGAACCGCATTTCCTGCGGGATTTCTGGGTTTACACCGTCCTACCCTCACCGCTTCGCTCCGGCAAGACCTACTCCGTAAAGGTAGGCGATCTCGCGGAAAACGTGAACCAGATCACCTTCACCTTCGATGAGAAGCGCCTGCGCAGCCCGGCCATTCAGGTAAGCCACGCAGGGTTCCAGCCGGATGCGCCGAAGCATGCCTATTTCTCGCAGTGGATGGGCACGTTGAACACACCGCCTCATGCGGACGGAGCGCTCGATCTCAGCCGGTTTGTGAACGGCACGTTTCATCTTTGTGATGCCGGCACCGGGGAGATCATGAAAACCTATCGCCAACTGAGCCTGCAGAAGGGCCGCGGCGATGAGGATCCCTCGCACGGCAACTGGACTCGTTCGGACGTGTATTCGCTGGACTTCTCGGACTTCAAGAAGCCGGGCCGCTACATCGTGGTGGCGGAGGGCATCGGCAGCTCGCATCCGTTCGAGATCGCGCCGGATGTGTTTGCCAGCGCTCACCGCGCCACCATGCGCGGGGTGTTTCTTCAGCGTCGGGGGATCGTGAAAGATTTCCCCGAGTTTGGAGTGGAATACCCGCGCTCCCATCATCCGGAGGTGAATGAATTCGTCGCGGGCAAAGTGAAGGGTGAGGGTGAGAACATTGAGGATCCAAAGCCGGTAAAGAATATCTGGGGCTGGTATGCCGATGCCGGTGATTGGGATGGCTACCCGAGCCACTATGTCGTGCCCATGACCCTGCTGCTGACTTACGATCTGCGGCCGCAGAACTTCCGCGATGGCGACATCGGAAACCGCTGGAAACAGCGCGATGCGGATGAGTGGATCGACGAAGGTGCCAACGGTATTCCAGACATTCTCGATGAAGCGCGGTGGCTCATCGATTTCAACCGGCGCGCCCGCAATGAACTCAAGGACCAAGGCCTCGGCACCGGCGGAGTGCCGCGATATGTCGGGCGCGATTCCGGAGCTACCGAGAGTCCTTCATGGGCGGACAAACGGGTCCAGTGGGTGGATACAGGCGTCGCCGAGACGACTTACTCCTATGCCGGCACGGCGGC
>JBBSJY010000118.1:0-14236 GCA_038256845.1 Verrucomicrobiales bacterium
AGGTGATCGGGATGTCCGAGCCGGGAGCGAAAACGGTGCGGCGGAAGAAGCTCTCCTCGATCAGCATCGCGATGGACATGGTGAAGGACGGCCGCGCCGATGCCTTCGTTTCCGCCGGAAACACAGGGGCCGCGGTGGCGGCGGCGACATTGAAACTGCGGACGCTGAAAGGGGTGGACCGGGCCGGAATCGCCTCCGCGCTGCCGAACGAGCACGGGATCTGCAACATCCTCGACGCCGGCGCGAATCCCGAGGCGAAGCCCGAGCACCTGATCGCCTACGCGGTGATGGGCACGGCCTTCGCACGCCACGTGCTGGGCGTGAAGGAGCCGAAAGTCGGTCTCATGTCCAACGGCGAGGAAGACGAGAAGGGCACCGCTTTCACCAAGGAAACTTTCAAGATGCTCAAGCAGGTGCCGGGCATCAACTTCATCGGCAACGTCGAGGGCCACGACCTTTTCGAGAGTCCCCTGGACATCGTGTTGTGCGACGGATTCGTGGGAAACATCGTCCTCAAGAGCTGCGAGGCGACCGCCAAGGCCGTTTCAAAGTGGCTGAAAGCGGAGATCAAGGGCAACCCCTTCCGAATCTGCGGCGCGATCCTGGCCCAAGGTGCGTTCAAGGCGCTAAAGGAAAAAAGCAGCTACGAAACCTACGGCGGCAGCCCGCTGCTTGGCGTGAACGGGGTGGTGATTATCGCGCATGGCTCATCCTCCGCGCTCGCCGTCCGAAATGCCATCCGGGTTGCGGTGGAAACCGTCGAGCACCGGGTGAATCCGAGAATCGAGGAGGCGCTGGCGGCGCTGCGGCCGATCATCGCCGAGATCCCATCGGTGGGCGCTTGATCTGGGGGCGGGCTCCCGGTGACTCCCCCGCTCCTTCATTCCGCAATCGCGCCGGCCGGTGTACTTGCGCCCGGCCTCCTCCTCCTTGCCGATGTGGCCTCGCCCCAAGCGGGTGAAATCACCTCCCTGCGAAGATCGTCCAATTTCTCGGTCGTCTGAAGGTGACAGCGCCTTGATTACCAGCTTTTTGCGAGAACCGGACGCTCGTCTCCAAATTCGCGCTTGTGAGCCCTCTGAACGGGTTCCACTCTAGCCGCGCATGATTGAAAGTCCGTCCGAGTTGGATGTCTGCATCGCGGGCACCGGCAGCTATGTGCCTGAGAAAATCCTCACCAATGCGGAACTCGCCGCACGCGTGGACACCAGCGACGAATGGATCGTCTCCCGCACGGGAATCAAGGAGCGGCGGATCGCCGCGGAGGGCGAGTTCACTTCCCACATGGCCACCAAGGCGGCGTTGCGCGCGTTGGAACAGGCGGGACTGACTGCGGAGGACATCGAGCTGATCATCGTGGCCACGATCACGCCGGACACGCTGACGCCCGCGACCGCCTGCTACGTGCAGCAGCAGCTCGGCGCGACCAACGCGGTCGCGTTCGACATCTCCGCGGCCTGCTCGGGCTTTCTCTATGCCATGAAAATTTCCAAGCGGCTCATTTGCAGCGGCGGTTTCAAGAACGCGCTGATCATCGGCGCGGAGAAACTTTCCGCGTTCGTCAATTGGGACGACCGCTCGACCTGCGTGCTTTTCGGCGATGGTGCGGGCGCGGCGGTGCTGCGGCTGGCCGAGCCCGGCGAGGGATCGATCATCGCCACGGAGATGGGCACCGACGGCAAACTCACCCACCTGCTGAACATTCCTGGCGGCGGCTCCGCCTGCCCGATCACCGCGGTCAACGTGGATGGCCGGCTGGCAACGCTTGCGATGCTGGGAAAGGAAGTTTTCAAGCACGCCGTGAACCGCATGAAGGAAGCGGCGGAAAAGGTGATCGAGCGCGCCGGTCTGCAGGCGGAGGACATCGCCTGCGTGATCCCGCACCAGGCGAACCTGCGGATCATCGACGCCATCGCCGACCGCCTCGCGGTGCCGAACGAGCGGGTTTTCGTCAATCTGGACAAATACGGCAACACCTCCGCCGCCGCCGTGGCCATCGCGCTGGACGAGGCGAACAGGCAGGGAAAATTCAAGCGCGGTGATCACATCGTGCTGGTCGTCTTCGGCGCGGGGCTCACCTGGGCGGCCGCGGCGATCCGCTGGTAAAGGTATCCCGGATCCGGAGGGAAAGGGCTGTCGCTCCATCCGCTGGACTCTCGACATCCGGACTCCAGACACTCCAGTCTCCCGCATGCCCTACCGCAGCTCCCCCGCCGATCTTGAAGGTCATCCGCCGGGCATCCCGCACATCATCGGCAACGAGGCGGCGGAGCGCTTCTCGTTTTATGGGATGAAAGCGATTCTCGCCGTTTTCCTGGCGCAGTATCTCCACCTGATGGATGGCCGCCCAGGCTCCGTGATGAACGAGGCGCAAGCCACCGCAAATGTCCACTGGTTCAACATGGCCGTTTATGCGACCCCGTTGTTAGGCGCGCTGCTGGCGGATATTTTCTGGGGAAAATACAAGACGATCATCCTGCTTTCGCTGGTGTATTGCGGCGGGCATCTCGCGCTGGCGCTGATGGGCACGGCGGGAAACTCGGGAATGTGGCTGATCGCCGGGCTTGCGTTGATCGCATTGGGCTCGGGCGGCATCAAACCCTGCGTCTCCGCGCACGTCGGCGACCAGTTCGGTTCCCGCAACGCGCATCTGCTGCCGAAGATCTTCAACTGGTTCTACTTTTCCATCAACATCGGCGCCTTCGTTTCAATGCTGCTGACGCCGTGGCTGTTAGAGTGGCATGGGCCGCACTGGGCCTTCGGCGTTCCCGGAGTGCTGATGGCGCTGGCAACGCTGGTTTTCTGGCTGGGGCGGAAGCGTTTTATCCACGTTCCGGCCGGCCGCAGGCGGTTTGTCCGGGAGGTGTTCAGCAAAACCGGCCTCAACACCCTCGCCAAGCTGCTCCCGCTCTACCTTTTCGTGGCAATGTTCTGGGCGCTCTTCGACCAAACCGGCTCGACCTGGATTTTCCAAGCCATGGACATGGACCGCCAGTTCCTCGGCTTCGAGTGGCTGCCTTCGCAGATCCAGTCGCTCAACTCGGTCTTCGTGCTGACCTTCATTCCGATCTTCGCCTACGGCGTCTATCCGCTGGTCAGCCGGGTCTGGCCGCTCACTCCGCTGAGGAAAGTCGGGCTGGGACTTTTCATCATGGCCACCTCGTTCGCGCTGGTCGCGCTGATCCAGGAGTGGATCGACGCCGGAGGACGGCCGAACATCATTTGGCAGATCCTCGCGTTCGCCCTGCTGACCGCGGCCGAGGTGATGATTTCAATCGTCGCCCTCGAGTTTGCCTACACCCAGGCGCCACGGACGATGAAATCGCTGCTGATGTGCTACTATCTTGGCGCCGTCGCGCTCGGGAACGGGCTGGTCGCCGTGGTCAACCTCGCCATCCAGATTCCGAATCCGGCGGAAGTGCAGCTCAAGCAAGCGCTCCAGAAAACGCCCGACGGGCAAGCCCGCACCTCCATCGTTCTTCCCGGCTACGACGGGGTCACCGGCACCTATGACGACTTCGTCCGAGGGCTGGAGGAAGGCAGGCCGACAGCCCTGGAGATTCCCGGGCTGAAGACTTTCGAAGAAGCCGCCGGGATCTTGGAGGGCCTCGCCCGCGAAACAGGCGATCGCTTTCCGGATGAAAAAGCCGCCGACACGGCCCTCTCCGGCCTTCGCGATCCGTGGGACCAACCCCTGCGCTTCCAGACGCTCAATTCGACCCGGGTCCGGATCCTCAGCGATGGGCCGGACCGCCAACCTGGCACCCAATGGGATCTCGGAATGGTGATCGATGTGACCGCGCCCTCCGCTCCCACCGAAGCGAGCTGGGCCGATCGTTTCCGCCCCGCGGAACCGTGGCTGGAACGGCGCAAACGGGAAATTGGCGTCGCCACGTTGGCCGAAGCCGAGTCCACTACCGCCGCCTACACCCGCACCGTGTTCGCCGGCGGCCATACCAAACTCCACGGAGCCGCCTATTTCCATTTCTTCACGTGGCTGATGCTCGGCACGGCCATCGCCTTCGTGCCTTTCGCCATGCTCTACCGGCAGAAAACCTACCTGCAGGACTGAGGCGTCACCCGCCGATCTTCGGCGCGAGCATGTCCTCGGATTTCTCGATTCCCGCCATGTGATCCTGCCGCAGTTTCGTCAGCCGCGCGATCACCTCCGGATGGGCTCCGGCGATGTTGTGGCGCTCGCCCGCGTCCTCATCGAGGTGGAAAAGCAGCGGCGGGTCGTGCTGTTTCCGCTCCGCCGGACCGTATGCGTTCTGGGTGATGAAATGCGCTTTCCAAGGGCCTTCGCGCACCGCCATCAGCTCGCCGCGACGCCAAAAAAACATCGTCTTGCGGGGCAGCGGCTCGCCGCGGAGGAGCGCAGGCGAAAGATCCTGGCCATCGACCGGACGGGAAACCTGACCACCCGCCAGCCGGACCAAAGTCGGGAAAATATCCACCGCGGAGCCCACGCCGGTGATCACGCCCGGCTTCAGTTTTCCCTTCCACCAGAAGATCGCCGGCACGCGCTGGCCGCCTTCCCAAGTGGTGCTTTTCCCTTCGCGCAGCGGTCCCGCACTGCCGCCGTGCGAGCGGCAGATCAACCACGGGCCGTTGTCCGAAGTGAACACGACCAGCGTATTTTCCGCGATCCCGAGGTCCTCTATGAGGTCGCGGATTTCACCGGTGGACGCGTCCAGTTCCTCGATCACATCGCCATAAATCCCGCCCTGGCTGCGGCCCTTGAACTCCTGCGAACGAAACAGCGGGATGTGCGGCATGCTGTGCGCGAGATAGAGGAAAAACGGCTTCCCTTGGTTTTCCCGGATGAAGGTCTTCGCCTCGTCGGTGTAGCGGCGGGTGATCGTCCGCTGGTCGGCCGGGCGTTCGATTTCCTCTTCGTTGCGGAGGATCGGCACGTTCCAAACGGCGAAGTCTTCTGTTTCCGCGTCGCGGATGTTCGCATCCACCGAGCCCGGCCCGATCCGGTCCATGTCGTTCGAGTAGGGGATTCCATAGTACGAATCGAAGCCGCGGTTCGTCGGCAGATATTCCGGCAGATGGCCGAGATGCCATTTCCCGACGCAGCCGGTGGCGTAGCCGAGCTTTTTGAGGGCCTGCGCCAGTGTTTCCTCGGAATCCGGAAGCCCGCCCGCGCTGTCCGGGAAAAGCACCGGACGCGATTTCGTGCTCAGCCCGTAGCGGACGGCGAAGCGCCCGGTCAGCAGCCCCGCCCGGCTCGGAGTGCAAACGGAATCCGGCGAGTAGAACTGCGTCCAGCGCTGGCCGTCCGCCGCCATCCGGTCCAGTTCCGGGGTCCTGATCGTCGGGTGGCCGTAGCTGCCCAGATCGCCGTATCCGAGATCGTCGCAGTAGATCACCACGAAATTCGGCGGGCGTTCCTGCGCGAAGGCGGCCACTCCCGCAAAGGCCCCTACCAGCATCAGTACGACAATTTTCAACCGGTCCATTTCCACGACAGACCAAAATCGCCGGCGGCTGGCAAGTTACGAGTTCCGCTTTTCATTTCAGTAATCCAGCCGATACCCGAGTCCCAGACTGTTCACCCCGCCCCGGTCGAAGATCCGGCCGCCCGACTGATGGGCAACGAAAAGCATGAGCTGGTGTCGCGGATGCGCCGGGTGCGCGAGGGTCGCCTGGATCGGCCAGTTGAATTTCAGGTGAGATCGGTCCCGGTCCGGATGGCGCTGGATGTCCATCAGGTAAACTTTCTCGGAGTAGGAGATTCCCAATCCCATCGCCACGCTTGTCCGGACCACATGGTTCCAAGGGAAATCGCGCCAACGGACCTGAAAGGACGCGCTATAGTCAAGAAACGGCGACCGGCCGTTCTCATCCACCACGGCAACGGTGAGCGGAGCCTCGATCTGCGGCCGGAATACACCTCCCAAGAGGCGCCACTCCGGCTCCGCCAGCAGGTAGGACGCTGTGAAGTGATGAATCTGCCCGCCCGCGTCGCCGTCGGAAATGTTGATTTGCCCCAATGCCAGGTCGTCGATCGTGTTCGAGGTGATGAATGCCACTCCATACTCGAATGCCCAGCGGCTCGGGCATCCGGCAGCGCCATCATCGATCACCGTGGCTGCTTTTGCGGACCGAGAAACGAGAAGCGCCGCAAGCAGCGCCAGGAGCGGGAGAACAGGAAATTTCATGAACAACGCCCGAACATGCGCCACGCCGCGGAGGGCGGCAACCTAACAGAAATCGAGGCAGCGGGCCCTTGACCGGAACGCCGCCAGCGCCGCCAGCCCGCCCACGATCGTGTAAATCCCCGCCACCAACGCCAGCACGATCATCCCCAGCTCCATTTTCGGAAACGCCAGATATCCGCCGATCACCGCGTGATCCGCGGCCGCCAGTGAAGGATCAATTGCCGGTTGGGCCAACATCACCGCCTCAGCCTAGGCTCCGCGTCAACCTCCACCCTATCGAAGGACACAAGCCCGTCTTCCGCATCACCAGCTTCACAACCGCTTCTTCTTCAACGCGTCCGGTTTGTGGATCGCCGTTTTCCCCGTCTTGTCCGACTTCACCTCAAATTGAGGCTCCTCCTTCGATGCTTTCGCCGTGTGGCCCTTCACCGTCTTCTTGCCGGTGACCTTCTCCGCCACCTCGCCCTCAGCCGTCCCCTGCGAGGTGTTCCACTCCACAGGGTCGCCCTTCTTCAGATTCTTTCCGGCCATCGCTCTCCATCGACCGGGAGGCGGAGGTTGTCCACGTCGGCGGCGGGGCGGAATCACGACGGGAACGATGGATTTCAGGGAGTCTCAGATCCGAGCGGGCAAGCTCTGGATGAGGTTCGCGGCGACCGGTGATCGCCGCCACGGGCGGAACCACCACGCGAGAAAGCGGTCCGGCATTTCGCCGGACCGCTTGGTCAAATCGTGTAGCGACTGGAAGCGGCTCAGACGAGACCGGCCTTCTTCAAAGTCACGAAAGCGCCGTTCTTGTTGATCGTCTTGAGCGCGCGGCAGGTCAGCTTCACCCGGACGAACTTGTTCAGCTCGGGCACCCAGATCCGCTTGTTCTGGAGATTCGGCGAGACGGTGCGCTTGGTCACCTTGGTGACGTGACGGCCGATTCCGCCCTTTTTCTTGGCCAAACCGGAACGGTGGATTTTTCCGCCGGAGCGGACGCGGGTTCCTCTGATGCTGCAAATACGGGCCATGATGGGGAAAGTTTCGGGGTTGCGGGACGCGGAGAATGCTCGCGGAATCCCACCCGTCAAGACGAAACCCGCCCCGCCGCGGCAGAAAAAATTCACAGCCGGCCCCTGCGCACCCGGTTCAGCCACTTTTCCAAGTCCTTGAAAATCCTCTCCCGCTTTTCGTCATACATCAGCAGGTGATATGCGTCCGGGTAGTTCTTGTAGGTGGCGGAAACACCCTCAGGAATCCGCGCCACGAAGCCCCGCAGGTCCGAATCGTTGTTGAAATAGTCGTTTCCGCCATGCAGCACCATCACCGGTGCCCGGAAGGATCGCGCGCACTCGTTCATCCCCTCGATGTGCCGGGTCAGCGCCCCGAGAAGCCGCAGCGTGTGATGGTCGACATGGTAGGGATTTTTCCTCACCTGCGCCAAGTGTCCCGCGGTTTGCGTCATCCGCACTTCGTGGCCTCCGGTCAGGGACGCCAGCGAAACCCTCGCGAGCGGCAGGGTCGTCGCCGCAAGCCGGACCAGTCCGGGCGTCCACGAGGGCACCTCATCGCGGAAACGCACGATCGGAGAGGAAAGCACCAGCGCATCGCACGGCGGATCGCCGGCAGGCGCCGCGCGCCATGCGTGGGCGGCGATCATCGCCCCCATGCTTTCCCCAAACCACACGACTTTCGCGTCCGGATGGCGTTCCCGCACGAGCTGGGTGAAGGCGAAGAGGTCTCGGTACCAGTCTTTGGGATTTCCGATGTCGCCGCGCCGGGCCTGGAGCGGATCGCCGCCCTGGCCGCGCACCTCATAGGCGTAAAGACCGCTCTTCGGCTGGTGTTTCAAGAGATGCTCCCCGAGATTCCGGTAGTCGATCGACGCGCCGCAAAACCCGTGGATGCCGATCAGGATGATGTCCGGCTCCTTATTCCGCGAGATCCAGCCACGGTATCCGAACGTCTCGCTCGCCGCGCGTTCGGCCGGATCTTTCGGGTGGTTCACCATCACATAGGAAGGAGCACATCCCGCAAGGGTCACCGCGGCCATCAAACCGGCCGCAGCCGACGCGAAGCGGCCGCAGGCCCACCAGCCCGAACTGCGGAATTCATCGATCACAGGGCCTACTCTCGTCAAATCCCGCATTGAGGGCAACCCGCGATATCGGCCTTCAGCGCCGCTGCCAACCCGTTCATTTTCTTGCCTCCGTGGGCGGGGAGTGCCACCGATAGCTCCAGCCGCGATGCCCTCCCCGTCCACCCCACTGCCGCCCTCCCCCGAGCTCCGGGCCGAACGAACGATCACTTGGGCGGCGGCCGCTCTGATCCTTTCCCCGCTGCTGATCTTCTCCTCACCGGAATTCCGCGAGATTGGCGTGCTCGCCTTTGGCTTGGTCGCCCTGCCGTTCGCGAGAAGGATCCCCGCACTGCGTCAGGCTGCCGGAAACCGTATGTTTCAAGCCGTTTGGATCTGCCTGGTGCTTATTCACCTCGCTTCCTACATCGGTGGGATTCAACAAGGGGGATCGGTTGCTAAAAGCGCCCTCTGGACTGTTTCCGGGATCATCGGAGTTGCAGGGACCGCGGCTCTCACCGTCATCCTGCTCCAGCCGAAATGGCGCCGCGCCTCTCTCGCCATCGCCATCGGATTGACCGTCACCCTCGTGGTCAGTTCGCTGCTCGCCTACCTCGTTTTCATCCAATGGCAGGTCGAACTCGGCAGCCGCACCGTCCATTTCGATCCCCGCCGCCTCGCCCTCGTCTGGCCGACCCGTATCCTCACGATGCCAATCGGCCAGCAGTTCTGGAGCCACACAAACGATGCCGCCTACCTCTTTGCCGCCGCATGGGTCATCCTGCTGGACTCCCTTCACCGCCGCCCGTGCTTCGCCGCCGCCGGTTGGGCTCTCGCCGCCCTGCTGGGCGCCGCAGTGTTTCTCACCGCCTCCCGCAGCGCCTTCCTGATGATCGCCGCCGCGCTGCCGCTCCTGCTGGCGTTCCGCTCCCCCCGTTTCACCCTGAAAACCTTCGCTGTCCTCGCGTTCGCCTTCGGGCTGGGATTCGCCGGCCTGAACTTGAAAATCGATCGAATCGCTCCGCCGCCGCCCCCGCCGCCTGCGGGAGAATCCCCACCACCTGTCCGCGACATCCCCCCCGGCGCAATCCACGTCACCGGCATTGTCGAGCGCGGCAGCGCCGGCCGGCTCCACTCCTACCAACTCCTCTGGGAAGATCTCGCGGGCGCACGAATCTTCGGCCAAGGCTTCGCTGCCAACCGACTGCCCATCGGCAGCCTCATGCACGAGCATTCCACCTTTCTCGCCACCCTCCGCGCCGGAGGAATCACCGCGCTCGCCGGCCACCTCGCGCTAATCGGCATCTCGCTATTCGCCGCCCTCTCTCTCGCCCGCCGCGGCTGCCGCTGGCCGCTGCTGTTTGCCGTGGCCATCTTCACCGGCCTGCTTTTCGATCGCAGCACCGTCATCCGCCTCACGGGCTTCAACGAATTCCTCACCCATTGGGCCGCCGTCTGGATCCCGATCTTCCGCCTCGCCGCGCCGCCGAATCCGTAGCGAAACCCGCACATCCCAGGTGATGTCCATCGGCGGTGATGCATATAGGTCTCCTAGATTGAACCCCCGTCGCATCATGAAATCGATCCCCATCGGCCTTGCCCTATTCGCAGCACTCACCTCCGCCAGGTGGCTTTGGTGAAACTCGACAGCCCCGGCACCACCGCAATCTACTCGATTTCATCGATCCCGGCCTCCTCGACGGCACCGGCCACATCGATCTCGAATTCGCCCGCTGCACCCTCCCGGGCCAAGCCACCGCCCCGCCCGCGAAGGTTGAAAGCATGTACGACCCCGCAAACGTCTCCCTTTCCGAATCGCGCGTTTTCTCCGCCAGGTAATTCGGAGGAAGCGGCCCGTCACGGGAGATCTAACGACGGCAACGCTAGCTGCGTCCCCGATTTTCTTCATGCCGGTTAAGGTCCAGTGCCAAAAAAATCCCGGCCCGGTGAACCGCGCCGGGAGTGGAAAATGCCTCAATTGGCAAGGCCTAAGGGGGCCTCTCTAACGCCGCCGACGGACCAGCAGACCGAGGCCGGCAAGTCCGAGAAGTGAAACCGAGGCCGGCTCCGGAATGGCGGTGATGGTGAGATTATCCACCCGGGTGTTGGCGGCATTCGCTCCCATTTCCATCCGCAGCTCGCCGCCGTTCCCGTCCCATTGGAACGTGTCGTTGGCCACAACGGTCCCATCCACGCTGGAAACCGCATTCACGTTGATTCCGTCCGCGAACGAGTTGAATGAATAGGCGATCTCCACCAAGCGGGCGACGCCTCCCGCGCTGGCTGTGAAATTACCCCCGGCCATTAGGTTCACCCCGTTGTCGAACCGCTCGGTGCCTCCGTTATTGCGAAAAAGGATGCCGTAGTCGATATCGGCGCCGGTGAGGTTGGCGGAATCCGCGTTCGGAGTTCCCACCTGGAAGGACACCCAATCACCCAGCGTGTTTTCCGCGGGGATCCAATCGAAACTGACAATGAACCTGCCCGCCGCGAGGATGGTGGGGCCGGTCGCCGCGCCGCCCCAGTTATAGCGATCCGCCGCGCCTGAAATATCAGGGTCGTTGGTGGCGCTTTCAAAGCGCACCCCGCCTTGGCCCGTGGGGAAAAGCAGTTGGTTCGAATCGATGTCCTGCTGGTGGCCCCAAGACCTCAGGTAGGTTTCACCGGCGGCCGTTCCCGACAATCTCCCGGCGGTTGAAGCGGCATCGAAGGTCGGGTTGTTGTCGGTGTCGAAATTGTCCGACCAGAGCACCGTCGCCGGTGCGGTGAGGCAGCTGACGATCAATATAATCGCGGAGGGAAGGTAACGGTGCATGGTGACCGTTTGGCCTATTTCAATCGCCAGAGTCGGACAAGGGAAAACAAGGTTTCCTATGGAAACCCCTAGGGGTCCCCGTCACTGCTCGCCGAAAGAGAACAGGTGCTTGTCCGTCCGCACGAGCAGGCGTCCTTCCACGGCGATCGGCGAAGCGATGACGCCTTCGTTCAGCGCATGCTCCTTGATGCCGGTCAGGCCCTCGTCCGTGATTTTTCCGCTGATCACCATACCGTCTTCCCGGACCGCGTAGAATTGGTCGCCCGCCAGCAACGGGGAGGAATAATAGACTTGGGCGGCTTTCGGCAGATTCGATTCCCACAGGTGCTTGCCGGTTTTCGCGTCCAGCGCGGTGAGACGACCGCGCTCGCGGCCGCCGTCCTTGAGGACGTAAACCTTGCCGTCGTGGAGGACCGGGGTTGCCGCATCCGTGCCGACCTTGTCGTCGCGCCACATCCAATCGCTTTCGGCAAGCTTGCCGCTGCCATCCAGGGAAACGGCGGCCAAGGCGTCGCCGCGCTTGAAGGGCACCACTGCGAAACCGTCGCCCACCACCGCCGAGGCGATCACCCGTTGCATGCCCTCGCGGTCCGGATTGAAGCCACCGGCTTCCCAAATCAGCTTGCCGGTTTCCGCGTCATGCCCGGTCAGGTGGTCGGCGCCCCAACTCACGATCTGCTCCTTGCCGTCCACCTTGACCACGTGCGGCGTGGTGTAGGAATCGCCGGATTCTTCGCCCGTTTTGTATTTCCGCGGGGTCATCCAGACTTCCTCGCCGGTCTTCTTGTCGAGGGAAACCAGATAGGATTCACCGCCGGTCTGCATCACGGCGATGACCACCCGGCCCGCGGCAAAAATCGGGGAAGTCCCTTGGTCCCACCAGAGCGTGTCCTTGCCGTATTTTTCCTGGAGATTGATCTGCCACAGCGGCTCGCCGTCGAGATCCAGGCAGGCGACGTTTCCGGACTTGAAATAGACGACGACCACCTCGCCGTCGGTGACTGGAGAAGAATTCGCCGAGCTTCCGACCCGCTGGCCGCGGCCGGAGGTCAGCTCGCCGAAAGTCCGCCGCCACAGCTCCTTGCCCTTGTTATCGAATGCCAGCAAGCCGTCCTCATTGCCGATCGGACTGGTGACGAAAATCCGGTCTTCCCAGACGATTGGGGTCGAGCATCCGCGCCCCGGGAGTTCCGCTTTCCATAGGAGTTTTCCCTCCAGGTCCAGCGGGGGTTGCTTTCCGGTCGCCACACCGTTGCTTTGCGGACCCCGCCATTCCGGCCAGTTTGCCGCCGCCAGGGGACCCGCCAGAACTCCCATCGCCAATAGGCCCAATCCGAAAGCTTGTCTTTTCATGATGCCTCCATACGCCACAAGGCCCCGGCATTGCACAAGGAAAAGTGAAGAATTTTCCGCGGATGCGCGCAGGTTTCCTGTCGCATTTCCGTCCCAGCATCTTGAGTCACCTCACATCGAGGCAGACCGCTTCGCCCTTGTTGCTGCGGGCGAAGATCTTCCCGTCACCGAAGGCGACGGGTGCCCAGCAGAGAGGCGTGAGCGCTTTGACGCGTCCATGTTCGGTCCAGCCCGTCTTGCGCGGATCTCCGCAGATGATGTCGCCGGTTTCGGAGAGGATCACCATCGTGTCGCCGACCATCAGCGAGCTGCCGCGGGTGCCGGGCATGCTTTCGCGCCAGTGGATCTTGCCGCTTCTCATGTCCATCCGGATCAGCTCCGCGGGGATGTTCTTGTCGCCGAACACGCCGAGAATGTCGCCATCGACCAGAATGCTGTTCTGAAAAATCATCCGGAGGTCCTCGTTCTTGTGGAGGACCTTCGGCTTGCGGGCGGTGACGTCGATGACCGCGTATCCCATGCCGTAGCCGGAGGCGAGGAACATCATGCCATCGTGGTATTGCGGGTTGCTGGCATTGACGTCATACGAGGTGCGCCAGGTGAATTCGAAGACCGGCTTGCCTTTTGCCGCCAGATCATAGGTCACCAGCTCGCGGCCGTGGAATCCCGCCGCCACCTCGCGGCCCTTGTATTCGAAGAACACCGGCGCGGCATAGCCCGCGTTGGTTTTGTCGCCGGAACTCCAACGGACCTGGCCGGTGTTCTTGTCCAAGGCGAAAAGCCCGCCGTCCCGCGATCCCGGCAGGCAGTAGAGCAGGTCGCCCTTCACCACCGGTGAGGCGGAGAATCCCCAGCTCGGCGCCTTCCCATTGAAATCCTGATCGTAGTGCTTGTACCACACCGGTTTGCCATCGGCCAGCGAGAGGCAGAAGAGATTGCCGGTCTTGCTCAAAGTATAAACCCGGTCGCCATCGATGGTCGGCGTGGCGTTCGGGCCGCCCTCATACATCTTGGGATCGAGCTTTTCCGGATACCGGTGCGTCCAGAGTTCCTTGCCGCTGGCGGTGTCGAAACACCAGACGATGTCGTGGTTGTCCTTGTTCCCCATCACGACGACCTTGCTGCCCGCGATGGCGAAACTAGTACAGCCTTGGCCGATGTCCTTGCGCCATAATTCCTTCGGCGGGTTCGCCTTCCAGTCAGTGCGGATTTCCCCTTCCACCTTTCCCGCTCCATCCGGGCCAAGGTATTGCGGCCAGTCCTGGGCGAGGGCGGACCCGGGAACGAATGACGCGGCGGCGAGCAGCAGGAAATTTCTCATGACCGGCGAGCCTAATTCATCCCGGGCCGGAGGCAAGCGTCCCTGGAAAAACTCTTTTCGCCCGGACCGCCCGCAGAATATTGTGCCGCGCGACCCGAAATCCCCCGCCGGATCCTCTTCCAACGTCTCTTACAAAAAAGTCCGCCAGCGTCTCGTCCCGCAAACCATCCACCACACCGGCAGTCACCTTGTCGGACGCCTCGAAAACCGGGCGGAAAAACGCCGCCCGAAAAAAATTATCATCTAACCACCAACCCACACCGCGAAATGATTATCGCGGGCCAGTCCCAAACCCGCCTTACGATAGCGGCATTCGGGACTGAACCCCATTTAGATTGGACACTTTCATGGGCCGGACGGTTGCTGGCCATTGCCCTTACGACTTAATTCTACTTAGTTAAAATAGATCGTGGTTGTAGGCCGGGTTTATGCCGTGCTCTCCGGTCGATGTCACATTGTCGTGCGGCGTGGCGCTTCTTGATCTGGGCGTGGAGCTCTTCTTCATCCCGATAACG
>JBBSJY010000119.1:0-14229 GCA_038256845.1 Verrucomicrobiales bacterium
GACCTGCCACAGGCCTCCCCGGTCCTTTTCCATGTCGAGGTGCAGGATCCGGATGCGGGGCAGCCTCCGTCTCTCGCCATCGGCGGGATCAAGGCATGCCACCGAGACCAAGCCGCTGTCTCCCCCGGATTCGGTATGGACAATCACCCGGACGACTTCCGGCGACATCAGCAGTCGCCAGGGACGTGTTGCGTTCTTTCCCGCCGCGGCGGCCGCGTCCACGGTTCTCAGCCGCACCGGCCAGTCCGGTGGAAGGGACTCACTCATGCCACCGATGAACCCTAGGATCGATGGAAGATCTCGCTCTTCACAGGCTCGCAGGAAGCCTTTGCCAACCTCTTCCGCGCTGAGGCCGCGATAGGTCTCAAGATTGAGGCTCTTTTCAATCTCCGCGCGCATCCGGGCGGTGGATTGGTCGCGCAGCGCCGCCAGATCAAGCACCTGCTCCCGCAGCATCCAGGTCTCCAAGGCCTCCAGACGCTGGCGGAGACTGGCAGCGTAGCCCAAGCCGGTGTTTTCGAAGGACGCGGGCACAGGGGCCACCGCCCAGCGTGCGCCTCGTTTTACCAGTGCGATCGGGAAAACTTGTAGGCGCGCGGGATCGAATCCGCCAATTTTCCGCACCAGCACGGCCGCGATATTCTCATCCTCCCGGACGGCGCCGATCTCGAGCTCGCCGGAACCGATATCATTCACCATCCGCTCGAGGCGGCGGGCGATCTCCCGCCGTTTGTCCTCAGCCGTCTGCGGGGTGAGCGCGGTGTCCCCGCCGGGTTCCAGGTTCAATTTCCCCTTCCGGACCTTCTCCAGAAAATCGAGAGCCACCGCACCGGGACTTTCGGCGGTGTTGGCGGCGGTGGCATTTGCCACGAGGAGGAGGAAAACCAGAAACTTCACTGCGCAAACCCATACGTCATCTTTGCATCGGAAAAAGCATGGAATTCTCGGACTTTGGCGTTCCTCCTTACTCCACCACCCGCAGAAACTCCGGAAAACTTCCCGTCACGCCCGCCAGCCGGGGATTCGCATCCCACGCGGTGCGGTCACCGATGATGCGGCGGCCCATCCGGCGAATCGTCTCCCCCGGGTTTCTTCCGTCCGGGCCGATTTGCCGGAGCCGATCACCCTCCGATTTCAGGTCGATCACCCAGGAAAACGCCAGGCGATGGTCCACCATTCCTTCCCTCGCTCCCCATTCCCGCGACTCGCCGAAGCGCATGTCGCCCACCCAGATCCCGGTCTTGTGCGGCCGGGCGATCCACCAACCTCCGGAAAACCAGTCGAGCGTCTTGGCCTCCCGCATGTCCGCCACCGACTTCATCGCCTCTCCGCCCCGCGGATACACGGTCCAACGCACCGGCGTCGCGCTTCCTTCGAAGACCGTCCGGTAGCCTACCCACAGCTCATCCCCCCGGTCCACGACCGCCCGCCAGAGGATGATGTTCAATGGCGTCGGTGCCTCCATCCGCCGCTCATACGAAATCCCGCGACGCGTGAGATCGGCCTCGAATCCGTCTGAAACCACGGACTTCAAGCCCACGCTCAGCAACGCGTATGCCGAGCTGAGTCCCAGCCCCCACCAGCAGAGCCGCCGTCGCTTCGGGAGTTGCTTCTTTGTCCGCAGAAACGCCAGCCATGCCAACGTCACCACCAACGGCATCGTGTAGAGGGGGTCGATGATGAAGAGGTGATTGAATGCCACCCGCATATCTGAAAAGGGCCACAACACCGAAGTTCCATACACCGTGAAGCAATCGATCAGCACGTGCGTGCTCCAAACCAGCGCCACAAATGCGATCGCCCGTTGCCTGCTGATCTTCTCCTTCTTCCAAAGCTTCGCCAGCCAGTGGCCGAAGAACCATGATCCCAGCACCATCACCAGCAGCGAGTGGCTCGCTCCGCGATGATGGACCAGCTTTTGTGCCGTATCCATCAAGGGTGAAAAAATCACATCAAGATCCGGCAGGGTTCCGAAAACCAATCCCCACGCGATCGCCCGGTTGCCGAGCCGCTTGCCCAGCACCGCTTCCCCGACTGCCGCCCCCAGCGCCGCTTGAGTCAATGAATCCACGGCGCGGACGCTAGCCGCCCGTCCGGACTCCCGTCAATCCGCCACCCCGGGCGATTGGATCGATCCGGAGGCGGGCGCGGTTGTCAGCTCCCGCTCTCCATGCGGGCGTGGATCGTGGCGATGGCCTGGGAAGCGGCGGGATCGCCGGGATGCGCATCGAGGAATTTCTCGAAATTGGCGAGGGCCTCGCGGCCTCTGCCGGTTTCCGCGAGGACCATGCCCTGCTCGTAGAGTGCCAGCGTGCCGCCGGGATCCAATTCGAGGGAGCGGGTGAATGCGGTCAGGGCCGCTTCCAAGTGGCCGGAAAGTCGATGAATGCGGCCGAGAGCGTAATGGGCCTGGGGATCATCGGGGGCAAGGGTGACGGCCCTTTCGGCGGCGGCAAGGCCACCTTCGCGGTCATCACAGTGGAGGAGGGCGAGCGCATAAGCGGTTTGGATTTCGGCCCGGTGGGGTTCGAGTGCGATGGCGGCCTCGTAGTGGGGGAGGGCGGCCGCGACATTCCCGGCGCTGGCATTTTTTGCCGCCAGCAGAAGCAATTCGTCCGCTTCGGAAAGCCCCAGTTTCTTCAATTTGGCGGCGGCCTTTTCCGCATCGTCGGTACGGCCGAGGGAATTGAGGATGACGACGTACAGTTGCCACGTCTGCGTGTCCTCCGGGTCTTCGGTGAGGGAGTTTTCGACGGCGGCAACCGCCTCGGAGGCGTTTCCGGCCTGGAGGGCGTCGAGGGCGTCATTGTAGTAATCGATGCTGGGTCGGGACATGATGGACGAAAGGATAAGGAGGGTGAGGTGGAATCCAAGGCCGGAGTGGGTGGCGCGAACGCGGATGATCCGGGGTGGCGGTTCGGCCGGGTGGTGCTTGTTTGTAGGCATGCAGCCCGCGATCCCCAGCCGCCCTACGCCAGGTCCCGCAAGGCATTTCGCGGGACGGAGCATCAAGACCGGCGCCTATCAGTTCATTCCGCTGCCCTTTGTGGATGATTGGCTGACAGCGCGCGAGCGTTTGGGGATGGTGCGGGCGGTCCTGAACGATCGGGGGCTGACCTACGACCGGGACGTTCCGCGGCTGTTGGCGGGGGGAAGCCGATCGTTCACCGCACGCCTGGCTTCGATGGGAAAAGGGCTGGTGCTGAAACCGCTTCGCAAGGTGTTCCGGACGGTGTTTTTCTGGATGACCGCGCACCGGGCGGCGCGGACGGTGGTGGAAACCTACTTCCTCGGGCGTTTCCTGCATCATCCGGCGTTGCTGGGAGAAGGCGGTAGGACGCACCTGACGGCCGTCGACGGCCGCCGGATGGCCCGGGTGTTTGAGGAAGTTTCAAAGAACCTCGACCTGAGAGCGGCGCGCAATGTGGTGGGACGGGTTGGCCGGTTGCTGACCCGCCGCAGCGCGAAGCAGGTGACTTCGCGGGAAATGAGAGCGGCGATTGAGGAGGAAGCCCCCGGTTTTGTCACAGAGTTCGACCGCTTGGTGACTCAACGTCTGATCGTGCGGGGCATGCCCGGTTCGGACTGAAAGGCTTGCGGCGGGGGGCCATCCGCTGGCAAGTGGCTCCGGTTTCTATCCAATCATCGCCATGCCCTCACGCGGACGCCATCAGAGTTCCTCGAAGGAATGCCACCATGTGATGCGCAAGATCGAGGCGATGGAGGGTGTGGTGGGAGTGATCATCGGCCGTTCCTACGGCGGCAAATCGTTGGGCAAGGGAAGCGCGACGGGCGCAATCAAGGTCCAGCGGAAGGTATCGGGCGGGCTCAAGGCGGTGACTCAATCCGAGAAGGGCCTGCAGGAGATTTTCATCCGGACGGATGCGGGAATGGAAGAATCCGTGGCCGATGCAATCCTGGATCTTCAACCCCGCTCTCCGCGAGCTCCCGGATTTCCGTTGAATCCCGATGATGCGGGAGCGTGACGCTCGAGTGTGGAAACATCCCAGCAGAGGCAGTTCCCCAACGAAGGGATCCGAAGCCCTCCATCCGGAAACGGAGCGATGACGGTGGCTGTCGCCGTGCGGATGTTTCTGCGGCTGCGGGCGCAGCAGGCGCGATGAAAACGGGTGCGCTCAACCGATCGCGGCCGGGAAATCCGGGATGAGCGCCGATGTCGGGAGCTGCCCGGTGCTTGAAAAGAAGCGCATGCCTCCCGCCTCGTCGCAGAGCCAGAATTCACGGGCGCCGGCCTCGAAGTAGAGGGATTTCTTTTCCTCGATCTCGCTCTTGGTATTGGAGGGAGAGAGAATCTCGATGCAGATCTCCGGGGCGCGGAGAAGGCAGGATTTTCCTTCCGACTCCCGCCAGACTTCATCGGAGCACCAGGCGACATCGGCGGCCTTGACGCCCAAGCGGGTTGAAATGGGGCATTCGCTGATGGACTTTCCATCCGCCCGCTTCACCCGAAGCAAGTAAGAGATCGCGGACTGCTTGTTGCCATGGCTGGGAGCCGGGGGAGGTGACATGATCATTTGGCCGTGTTCGTCGGTTTCCACGCGGTAGGGAAGCTTCGCGAGTTCGGGATCCGCCACGAGCTTGTCCCAGACGGCGAGATTGAAGGCGGTGCGGTCGTGCTCCACCGCCGCCATTTCGGGTGCTTCGAGAACCGTGCTCATGGGACACAGCGTAGCGAAATTTCGCCGGACGGCAACGCTCCGGTTTCCCCATCTTGACCGCCCGGCTCCATCTTTTCCGGGAGCGGAAACGTTTGCGCCGACGAAGTGGCCAACGCCGGGTTTCAGCCCACGATCGCAGGAAACTCCGGGGCGAGAGCGGATGCCGGAAGCTGGCCCCCGGGCGAAAAAAAGCGCATGCTTCCCGCCTCGTCGCAGAGCCAGAATTCGCGGGCGCCGCCCTCGAAGTAGAGGGATTTCTTTTCCTCGATCTCGCTCTTGGTATTCGAGGGGGAAAGGATCTCGATGCAGATCTCCGGGGCGCGGAGGAGGCAGGATTTCCCTTCCGACTCCCGCCAGACTTCATCGGAGCACCAGGCGACATCGGCGGCTTTGACGCCCAAGCGGGTGGAAATGGGGCATTCGCAGATGGTTTGGCCCTCTGTCAGCAGATTTCCCAGCAGACGGGAAAGGCGGGACTGCTTGTTGCCATGGCTGGGCGCTGGTGGAGGTGACATGATCATTTGGCCGTGTTGGTCGGTTTCCACGCGGTAGGGAAGTTTCGCCAGTTCGGGATCCGCCACGAGCTTGTCCCAGACCGCGAGATTGAACGCGGTGCGGTCGTGCTCCACCGCCGCCATTTCGGGTGCTTCGAGAACCGTGCTCATGGGACACAGGGTAGCGAAATTTCGCCGGACGGCAAAGCTCCGGTTTCCCCGCCTTGACGCGCGCCCGTCCCCGGCAAGATGCTCCGCCCGCGATGAACGACACCGAACGCCCCTACTCCAGTCTGATGCTCGATGGCCCCGACCGCGCGGCGAGCCGTGCCATGCTGTATGCGGTCGGCTTCGAGAAAGCGGATTTCGCGAAACCGCAGATCGGCATCGCCTCCACCTGGAGCCAGGTGACGCCCTGCAACATCCACATCGACAAGCTCGCGATCGAGTCGTCCAAAGGGGCGAACGCGGCCGGCGGCAAGGGGATCATTTTCAACACGATCACCATCTCGGACGGGATCTCGATGGGGACCGAGGGGATGAAATACTCGCTCGTCTCGCGCGAGGTGATCGCCGATTCGATCGAAACGGTGGTCGGCTGCGAGGGCATGGACGGCTTCGTGGCGATCGGCGGCTGCGACAAGAACATGCCGGGCTGCGTGATGGCGATGGCGCGGATGAACCGGCCGGCGGTATTCGTTTACGGCGGCACGATCCTGCCCGGCTGTGCAACGATCAAGGGCGAGAAACGCGATCTTGATGTGGTGTCGGTTTTCGAAGCGGTGGGAAAACACGCGGCGGGCGAGATTTCCGATGAGGAACTCGAAACGATCGAGTCCAGTGCGATCCCGGGCGCGGGCTCCTGCGGCGGGATGTACACGGCCAACACGATGGCCAGCGCGATCGAGGCGCTCGGCATGTCGCTGCCCAACAGTTCGGCGCAGGTGGCGATTTCCGATGACAAGATGCGGGATTGCTTCGATGCCGGGGCGGCGGTGTTTCACCTGATCAAACGGGGGATCAAGCCGCGCGACATCATGACCCGGAAGGCTTTCGAAAACGCGATCACCGTGGTGATCGCGCTGGGAGGATCGACCAATGCGGTGCTGCACCTGCTGGCGATGGCGCACGCGGCGGAAGTGGAGCTTTCCATCGATGATTTCACCGAGATCGGCAAGCGCGTGCCGGTGCTGGCGGATCTCAAGCCATCCGGGAAACATGTGATGGCGGATCTGGTGCGGATCGGCGGCACGGTCCCGCTCATGCGGATGCTGTTGGAAGGCGGATTGTTGCATGGCGATTGTCTAACGGTGACCGGAAAAACGATGGCGGAAAACCTCGCGAACTCGCCGCTTCACTATCCGGACGACCAGCAGATCATCCGTCCGCTTTCCAATCCGCTCAAAAAGGACAGCCACCTCCGGATCCTCTACGGCAACCTCGCGCCCGGCGGCTCGGTGGCGAAGATTTCCGGCAAGGAAGGCAATTCCTTCACCGGCAAGGCGCGCGTTTTCGATTCCGAGGAACTGGCAATGCATGCGATTCTCGACGGCCTGATCAAGGACGGCGATGTGATCGTGATCCGCCGCGAAGGGCCCAAGGGCGGTCCCGGCATGCGGGAAATGCTCGGTCCCACCAGCGCGGTGATGGGCCGCGGTTTGGGTAAAACCGTGGCACTGATCACCGACGGACGTTTCTCCGGCGGGAGTCATGGATTCGTGGTGGGACATATCACGCCGGAAGCGCACGAGGGCGGGCCGATCGGGCTCTTGCATGATGGAGATATCATAACCATCGACGCCGAGAAAAACCGCATCGACGTGGATCTGAGCGACGATCAACTCGCCGCACGCAAGGAGGCGTGGACCCGGCCGGAGCCGCGATACCGCCATGGCGTGCTCGCGAAATTCGCCAAACTCACCACCAGCGCCAGCGAAGGCGCGGTGACGGACAAAAACTTATAACTCGCCCGGAGTGGACACTTGGCCGCACGCGGTGGATGTCGTAAAGCGCTGCCTGCGGGCGGGCGTTTCGGAATTCGTCGTTTGCGGCGGGGCGCGCAACGCCGCTCTGTTAGAAGCTTTGGGGCGGGCGGACGCCGCGGGGCTGGTGCGTGTCTGGTCTCACTTTGAGGAACGTTCGGCGGGATTTTTCGCGCTCGGCCGGATGATGGAAACCGGGCGGCCCTGCGCGGTGATCACCACCAGCGGCACGGCGGCGGCGGAGTTGTTGCCGCCGGTGATCGAGGCGTTCTATCAGGCGCGTCCCCTGGTCGCGATCACGGCGGATCGGCCGGCGGAGTTCCGCGGCACCGGCGCGCCGCAATCGATCGTGCAGCCGGGGCTTTTCGGGAGTTATGCTTTTGACGGCGAGTTTTCCGAGTGGGACGGCAGACGGCCGCTCCATCTGAATGTCGAGCTGGAGGAAGATTTCCAGCCGGGAGATGAATGTTTCGTGCGGGACGACCTGGGTGACTTCCAAGCAACCAAGGACCGCCTTGATGTCGCGGCACTCGCCCGATGGCTGCGGGAGGGTCTCTACCGCGGGTTGGTCGTGCTGGTCGGAGGCCTCGAGCCGGATGAACGCGAGGAGGTGTTTCATTTCTGCGAGGCACTCAAGGCTCCGCTCGTTGCCGATGCCACAAGCGGCCTCCGCGAGGCGCTGCAATCGCTAGCGATTCCGGACGGCGACCGCGCTCTCTCCGCCAAGCCGCCGGGGAAAATCCTGCGGCTCGGCGATGTGCCGAGCGGACGGTTCTGGCGGGATCTGGAAGCACTGCCGGAGGTTTCCGTTTGGTCGGTTTGCCGGAACGGTCTGTCAGGGCTGGCGCGGGTGTCGCAGGTGACCAGAGCTCCGCTGGAGAGGGCGTTGCCGGCTCTTGGCGGCATCGATGCCGCGGAAGACGCGCTTGATTTTTTGGCGGAAGCCTCGCGACGGGCGGACCGCATCGAGGAGTTGTTAGAACGCTACCCGGATAGCGAGCCGTCGATGGTGCGGACGCTTTCCACTTACGCGTCGATCGGCGGCGGGGTCTTTCTGGGGAACAGTCTTCCGATCCGCGAGTGGAATCTCTTCGGGCAATGGGATCGCCCGATCGCCAACATTCGCGCCAACCGCGGCGTGAACGGAATCGACGGGCAGCTCAGCACCTGGCTGGGATGGTCGGCGGAACTGCGGGACAGTTGGGCGGTCGTCGGGGACCTGACGGCGCTCTATGATCTGGCGGCGCCGTTCGTGCAGGTCGAGCGCCAAGGGCGGGTTCTGGCGGTGATCAACAATGGCGGTGGAAAGATTTTCCAGCGGCTGCCGCGGTTGAAATCGATGGGTCCCGAATCCACCCGATGGATGGTAAACCGCCACGCCGCGGATTTCGCCGGCTTCGCCAAACTCTGGGACATGAATCATCTGGTGGTCCGCACAATTGACGATTTCGATCCGTTTGAACCGGGGGAAAAGACACTGCTGCTTGAGGTGATCCCGGATGAGGAACAGACTGCGCGGTTTTGGGAGGCGTGGGACCGATTTGCCTTCTGAGGCTGGCTGGCGGCCGAAACCGTTGTATCTTCGGCGAATGCCGAACGCTCTGATCAACCAGACTTCTCCCTATCTTTTGCAGCACGCGCATAATCCGGTGGATTGGCAGCCGTGGGGCGAAGCGGCATTCGCGAGGGCACGGGATGGAAACAAGCTGGTGTTTTTATCCATCGGCTATTCGACCTGTCACTGGTGCCATGTGATGGAGCGCGAGAGCTTCGAGAACGAGGCGGTGGCTCAGGTGATGAATCATCATTTCATCAATGTGAAAGTGGACCGCGAGGAACGCCCGGACATCGATGCGACTTATATGGCGTTCGTGCAGGCGACGACCGGCCAAGGCGGCTGGCCGATGAGCGTGTGGCTGACGCCGGAGGGGAAACCGGTGGTCGGGGGCACGTATTTCCCGCCGGAAGACCGCCATGGCAGGCCGGGATTCACCCGCATCTGCCACGAGCTCGGCCGGCTGTGGCGCGACGACCGGGCGAAGATGGAGGAAAACGCGGCGAAGGTGATGGCGCACCTGCAAGGCGAGGAAGCTCCCACCGGGGTCGTCCGGGGGGTGCCCGGGCCGAAGGTTTTCGGAGATTTCATCGACCGCTGCGAGTCCTCGTTCGACCGCGAGTGGGGCGGCTTCGGGAGCGCACCCAAGTTTCCCCGGCCGGTGGTCGTCCGGACCCTGATGCAGGTGGCCGAGCGGTTCGGTATGAAGTCCGACGAAGGCGAGGCGGCGGTATCCATGTGTCTGAGGACGATGAAAGGCATGGCCGCGGGAGGTATGCATGACCATCTGGCAGGCGGCTTCCATCGCTACTCGGTGGACCGGTATTGGCATGTCCCGCACTACGAGAAAATGCTCTATGATCAGGCGCAGCTCGCGATGGCCTATCTTGATGCATGGCAGATCTCCGGAGATATGGAATTCATGGAGGTTGCGGCCGGAATTTTACGATATCTTCTGACGGATCTGCAGGATGACGGTGGCGCGTTTCATGCCGCGGAAGATGCGGACAGCCTGCCTTCCGCGGATGCCGGGGAAAAGCGGGAGGGTGCGTATTGGACGTGGGAGGCGGATGAGATTTCGAAGCTGCTGCCGAAACGGGACGCGGCGGTGTTCCGTGCGGCTTACGGAGTCGGAGCCGCTGGAAACGCGCGGCCCGCGAGCGATCCGCATGGCGAACTCGAGGGACAGAACACCCTGTTCCGTGCGATGAGGGATGAAGCTCTTGCGACGATGTTCAATACCTATGAAGCCGAGATCGGCGCGATTCTGGAGGAATCCCGGCAGATCCTGCTAACAGCGCGCTCGCTGCGGCCGAAGCCGCACCGCGACGACAAGATCGTGACGGCATGGAACGGCCTGGCGATCGGCGCGCTCGCCCGCGGGGCGCGGCTGACCGGGCGGGAGGATCTGGCGGATGCGGCGCGCTCCGCCGCCGGATTTCTGAAAGCGGACCTGTGGGATGGCGAGCGGCTTTACCGGAGTTTCCGCGGCCATCGCGGGAATGTGCCGGGGTTCCCTGCGGATTATGCTTTTCTCATCTCGGGCCTGATCGAATTGCATGGCATTTCTCCGTCGAACGAATGGTTGGATTGGGCCGCGGAACTGCAACGGAACTTGGATGCGGATTTCTGGGATGATACCCGTTCGGGATATGTCATGCGTCCCGAAATCGCGGGTGGCGAACTGATGGTGATCCGGGAGGAATATGATGGGGCGGAGCCCTCACCCAATCATGTGGCGGCGGAAAACCTGATGAAGCTGGCGGTGCTGCTCGATTTTCCGGATTATGCCAAACGTGCCGAGGCGCTGCTCCGCGCGGGGTCGCGGCTGCTGGAGACCAACACTTTTGCCTGCCCGCTGCTGCTTGCCGCACTGGATCTCTACGAGCGCGGGGTGATGAAATTCGAGGTTCCGCCGGAGGTCGATGCGGTGGATTTGGAAAATCTGCGGGAGTCGTTCTTCCCTCGGGCAGTTCATACGGTGGCGCCGGGGAAGGAGATCACTGTGTGCGAGGGCGTCGTTTGCCGGCCTTTTGTGTGGGGGGTCTGAATCCGGGCGGTGAAGGCCGAGAACATGGCGGACACGCAGAACAACCGGCGCTATGATTGCGACGGGATTGGCAACCGTAACCGCTCCATGACCGGCAGCGGGATGAGCCCGGTCACCACCCTCCAACCGCTCCACGCGCTCAACCGATTTGCAGGACCTCCACGCCGGTTTCCGCCCCTCCTGCCCCGAAGCTCCCTCGCCCTCTGCCAGATGTAGACGCCGTGCGGGCAGCACGAACCGAAGAAGATGGAATCTGTGGATGAGGAAACTTCCGTTTGAAGCCCGGGAATCGGCGGAGTGGAAGAACAGAATGCAGCGAATGCCCCCCCGAAAAGAAAAAGGTGGGGACCGACCCCAAACAAATGGCAAGAAATCCAAAGTTCAGGCCGGCCCCTCAAAACGAGTGGGATGTCAAATCTGGCTCCAGCGACATCAAGTCATACCTCGTCGATCCTGATATTTCTGAGGTTCGAACCATCACCCCCGATCTTGCCTCGCTCAAAGAATGTTCGTATAAGCACTCTTTGTGCCCTGATGGAAAACTCGCCGCCATCGCCGGAGTCCACACCTTCGGCGATTACCTTATCTTCCATCCCCACCTCCACGCCCTCCGCGACGCCAAACTCATCAGCCCCAAAAAACCCGCCGACCTCCTCTCATGGAAACACACCCGCCCGCTTCCACCACCCATCGACATTGAACAGCGTCGAGGGATCGGAGGCGTTTTGGACGTAGGCGAAGCCGGAGCTCGCCGGGCGGGGCGGGCGAATCAAACCATGGAGCCCATCGGACGGCCGTGGCAGGCGATCAAGGCATGGATCCCCGACGACGAGCCCGACCTCGACTGGTTCAACCGTCCCCGGAATCCATCGAATCCCGATCCCGACGGCTCCGATCAACTTGTGCGCCGTAGCCTTCTCGACCTTCGTAGCTTCAGCGATGAAGGTGGCGAAGGAGTAAGCCCAACATGGCAGGCACCTGAAATCCAATTGGACGACGGTCGCATCCTGGTTCTCGAATACACCTGACGCCGCCCGGCGAACTCCGAAAACAATCGCTACCAAAGAAATCCTTGCAAAGCGGCCCGAAAGCTACCTTCGCGAAAAATGAATGTTGCTGCAACCTCCGAATACCGTCCGATCCCAGCGTTCTGCGGGGCATTCTCCCTTTCAGCGTTTCAGTTTTCAGCATTTCAGCTCTACCCAATCCCCCCTTTTTCCCCCTTCGGTTCAGCCAACGGCTGTTACAGAAGCCTCACGCCAAAACCAAATTTCTAGCAATCAAGGGTTCCGGTGACTACACAGCCACTTGCCAGAGCGAGGCGGATCAGGGATCGATGGGGGAACTCTGCGCCGAAATTCGTGCTTTTAAGCAACCAAGCCTAAGTTACACCGTTCAGGACCATTCTACTGTATGTCATTTCCACTTCTAAGGGACGCTCGAATTCTGCTGGCGGTGGCGCTAGTTTTCGCGGTCGGCTCTGCGAAGGGGCAGCAGGTGGATTTTCAGGTGCCCCTGATCCGTTCGACTGCCGTCGAACTCCGCGCAGCCGTCTCGACCTCGGTTCCCCGCGTGACGCTGCACTGGAACGCGAGCGCCTTGCCCTCGACCGGCATTATGGTCTACCGCCGTGCGGCCGGTGCGACCAACTGGGGTGCCGGGACGGCACTCGCCGCTGCGGCCCTTTCCTACGCGGACCCTACGGCAGCGGCGGGAGTGCGATATGAATACAAAATCGTCCGTCAGCAGACGAGCCCGTTTTCCCGCGCCGTCGAGGGACACCTCTGGGCCGGTGTTAATATTCCGGCGGTGACGGAGAGGGGCCGGATCATCCTCATCATCGACAACACGATGAGCGGTCCTCTCGCGCCGGAGATCACGAGGCTGATCTCGGATCTCACCGGGGACGGGTGGCTTGTGGCCTGGTCGGAGGTCGCCCGGACGGCGACGGTCCCGGCGGTGAAGGCGGTCATTAAAACCCGATACGATGAATCACCGTCGGATACGAAGGCGGTCTTCCTGCTCGGGCATGTCCCGGTGCCCTACTCGGGCAATGTCTGTCCCGATGGCCACTCGGATCCCGAGGGGAATCATCGCGGGGCCTGGCCGGCGGATGCCTACTACGGTGACATGGACGGGGTGTGGACGGACAGCACCGTCAACAACATCCTCTCGAATGCCGACGGGACGCGGAATCACAACGTCCCCGGCGACGGGAAATTCGACCAGTCTCTCCTCGTCGGCGAGCATCTCCCCGAACTCGCCGTGGGCCGCGTCGATCTCGCGAACATGGACGGCATGAGCGGGATGGTGCCCGAGGTGACTCTGCTGCGGCGCTACCTGGATCGGCACCATGCCTTCCGCCATCGTCTTGCGCCCTTCACCACGCTTGGGGAAAGAGCGATGGTCGACAATAACTTCGGCTACTATGACGGACTCGGTTTTGCCGCGAGTGGCTGGGCCTCGGGCATCTCGCTCTTTGGCAACGGGGCGACAAATGAGATTCTCGACTGGGTTGCGACGCTGCGCGATCAGGATTACCTCGTCGCCTACGGATGCGGTCCGGGATCGTTTTTCAATGCCCGCGATGTCTCTGATATCAACGACTACCGCGCTACCCGGACCCGTGCGGTTTTTCAAATGCTCTTTGGCAGCTACTTCGGCGATTGGGAAAAATACGATGTCTACCTGCGCGCGCCCCTCATTGGGACAATTGACTCCCACGGTCTCATCAGTGTCTGGTCGGGCGTTCCCAAGTGGCAGATGTTCCCCCTCGCGGCCGGTGGCACGATGGCGGACGCCTATCGCCATGTCATCTACGAGGTGAATCAGCCGGGCGGGCCTTTTCCACCGACCGATGAGTCGTGGAGCAATCCCGATCAGACCCATGTCGCGATCATGGGAGATCCTGTCCTGCGTCTGCAACCGGTTAAGCCGGTCACGGGACTGGGGGCATTCCTGGTCGGGAATCAGGTGAGCTTGAACTGGGTAAATCCGACTGGGGAGGCCAACTTCCTCGGGTGCCGGGTCTATCGCAGCCCCTCGGAAGTGGGTCCCTACGTCCAGGTCGGCGGCCAGACCGCCGCGGGGGCGACGAGCTATGTGGACAAACTGCCGGCGTCGGGGACCTATCACTACATGGTGCGGGCGATCAAGCGCCAGACGACGGCCTCGGCCTCGTATGAAAACCCGGCCCAGGGAGGTTTCACCACGGTTCAGTTCGTCGGCTCCAGCGAATGAGCGGCGGGCCTCAGTGACGGGTCTTTGTTAGGCGATCCAAATCGCGACGGGGTCTCCAATCTGCTGGCCTATGCGGTCAGCGCAACGAATGGCAACCCCCTTTCCCCGCCCTCCGGTCCAGCCAACGGCTGTTTCAGCAGCCTCACGCCAAAAGCAAATTCCTTGGCGCCAGCCAAAGCCCTGAGAGACGGGGATGGCGCTCGTAAACAGAAACCATGAACCGAAAGGA